>CP097899.1:3583894-3920841 GCA_023639215.1 Candidatus Pristimantibacillus lignocellulolyticus | reverse complement strand
TCACCGGAGTAAACTCTGAAACCTTCGGGTGCTCCACTAATAATAGATGTAAGTTGATCTAGGTTAGCACAATCCTTGGTCGCAACAACATTTGGAATTTGTGCAAGTCTAAGTGTCGTATCTACCGACAGGTTAGTTCCTGTCCGACCTTCAACGTTGTATAAGAATACAGGAAGTGAGGTATTTTCTGCAATCGCTTTGAAATGCAAATATAGACCTTCTTGACTTGGTTTGTTGTAATACGGTACAACAAGCAATAAGCCGTCTACTCCGCATTGCTGCGCTCGTTGTGATAAGCTAATTGAAGATTTCGTATTATTACTGCCTGTTCCTGCGATAATTCGCACTCTTCCAGCAGCTTTTTCTACAGCAAAAGCAAATAACTCTACTTTCTCATCTTCTGATAATGTTGGTGACTCCCCTGTCGTCCCAGCAATAACAATGCTATCACTTTGCTGATCAACAATTAAATACTCGATAAGTTGCTCAGCTGTAGCCCAATCAATAGTGCCTTCTGTATCGAAAGGGGTTACCATTGCGGTAATCATTCTTCCGAATTCCATCAGAAATTCCTCCTACTATTTCAGTCAAAATCAAAAGTTCTATTATGATTTATATAAATAATTTAATACTTTATTATTGTAAAGCGTTTAACGATTAAGGTCAAACGTTGAATGTAGCGCCATAAGTGAAACAACCATATGTTGTTCCTTCACCAATACCCAAATTGCAGCATTAGAGTCCGCTGATTGAAGGATCGGGACATCAATATCAGATAATGCCGTAATGATATTAGCCATAACTCCAGGTTGACCGTTCATGCCACCACCGATGATTGATATCTTAGCGCAATTTGGTTCAAGCTTCACCGTTAATTTCTCGGCTTCGAGTAGTTGTTTCGCTTGTTCTGCTTGAACTGTCTGAACAGTAAAAACAGCACCGTTTAATGTAACATTAATAAAGTCTACACTAATCCCATTGCGGGCTAACGTTTGAAATAACAATTGTGGAGCACGATGATCACCGTAATCACTTTGTACCGTTAGTTGAGTAATACCTGATACATGAGCTATACCCGTTACATGTCGATCAAGTACTGCATGTTCGTTATGATCCCATGCCGCATCCTGTACAAGAGTGCCTTCATCATCAGAAAAAGTAGAACGCACTCGAACGGGAATTCGAGCTTGTTGTGCGATCTCTACTGCACGAGGATGTACAACTTTTGCACCTTCTCTTGCCATATGACAGATCTCTGCATAGCTCAATTTAGCGATAGGTTTAGCATCAGTAACAAATCTAGGATCAGCAGTTAGGACACCATTGACATCTGTATAGATATCAACATACTCGGCATGTAGCGCAGCGCCAAGTGCTGTTGCTGTCGTATCACTGCCACCTCTTCCTAAAGTAGTTACATCGTTATCTCTTGTTCTACCTTGAAAACCAGTTACAACGACCACTTTATTCTGCTTTAATGCTTGGATCAGTTTCTCTGGTTTAATCGAAGTTATCTTCGCAGCACCAAATTCTTCATCCGTCTCTATTCCTGCTTCCCCACCTGTATATACAACCGCTTCGATACCTGCAGCGCGAATCTGAGCGCCTAGCAGTGTCGCAGAGATTATTTCACCACAACTTATTAACAAATCCGTCTCACGAGCGTCTACGCCGCCTTGATGAGGGTCTAACAATTCTAGCAATGTATCTGTTGCATATGATTCACCACGTCTACCTATCGCAGATACAACGATGACAACGGCATAGCCGTTGTCTCGTTCGCGCTCGATATGATGAATCACACGTGCTGTTGCTTCAGTTGTTGCTAATGAAGTGCCGCCGAATTTTTGAACTAAGATTCGCATAACTTCGCCTCCGTAATACATTAAGCCTGACTAAGATGATGAAAGATGTAGCTTAACCTTTTGCAATATACTCAGCAATTTGCACTGCATTCCATGCAGCACCTTTTAATAGATTATCAGAAACAATCCACATATTTAGACCTTTTTCACTTGTAATATCACGTCTGATACGACCTACAAATACATCTGGTTTACCAGCTGCTTCTGTAGCAAGTGGGTAAAGTTGATTCGTTGGGTCATCTACTAGAGTAATACCAGGAGCATTTTCAAGTAAAGACTTCACTTCTTCAACTTCAAATTGATTGTTGAATTCTACATAAACAGACTCTGAGTGACCATAAATTACAGGTATACGAACGCAAGTAGCAGAAACTTCAATAGAATCGTCGCCCATAATTTTTTTCGTTTCATTCGTCATTTTCATTTCTTCATATGTGTAGCCATTTTCAGTAAATTTATCAATTTGCGGAATCGCATTAAAAGCAATTTGATGCTTAACTGGTAATCCACCTACAGGTAGTACATCTGGATTAACTTCTTCTTGGTCAAGAACTGCTCTTGTTTGACGAAGTGTTTCGCGAATCGCGCTTGCTCCAGCACCTGAAACCGCTTGGTAAGTAGATACAATTACGCGTTTAATACTATAGCGATCATGTAATGGTTTCAATGCAGCAACCATTTGAATAGTAGAACAGTTAGGATTAGCAATAATACCTTTATGAGCAGCAATATGTTCAGGGTTAACCTCTGGAACAACAAGCGGCGTATTAGGATCCATACGGAATGCACTCGTATTATCGATACATACAGCGCCACGTTTTGCAGCTTCTGGAGCTAATACTTTAGATACATCGCCACCAGCACTGAACAAAGCGATTTCTACACCATCAAAACTATCTGGTGTTGCCTCTTCAATAATATATTCAGCACCTTTGAATGTTAGTTTCTTACCAGCGGAACGAGCTGAAGATAGAAATTTAATTTCATTAATAGGGAAGTCTCTTGTCTCTAACAACTTAGTAATTTGTTCCCCTACTGCTCCTGTTGCTCCGACTACTGCTAAATTATACAATTTTTGGTTTGACATATGATGTCTTCTCCCCTCTATACTATGGCTAATATATTAATGCCGTTCGATTAGCATTGGTTGCAATTGCTGACCTTTTAGGGCAGACTCACAGGCTTCCATAATAAGATCCATTCTAGCAACTAATGAATTAGGCTTATTGATAGGATCGTCTTGACCGAACGGCACAAAATAAATGTTTTTCGTAACAAGAAGTTTCGCAATGTTGGCCATATTCAATCCAAGGCCATCATTAGTTGATATAGCAATTACGATTGGGCGACCATTACGCATTTGCGATTTGGCTGCCATAAGCACTGCACTATCAGTAATTGCATTTGCTAAACGACTTGTTGTATTACCTGTACAAGGCGCAATTGTTAACACATCGATTTTTTTCGATGGTCCCAGCGGTTCTGCCTGAACAATAGTTGAAATAATCTCATTGCCAGTAATACGAGTTAATTCACTACGCCATTTTTCTGCTGTACCAAAACGTGTATCTATTGTTAATAAAGTATTAGAAACAATAGGAATTACGTTAGCTCCAGCATCAATAAATCGCTGTATTTGAGGCATTATTTCTTCCAATGTACAATGTGACCCGGATAAAGCATAACCTACTGTTAATCCATCCCAATTCATCGTAAATCCCTCCGCATCGTCAATTCAGTGTGTATCAATTGACTTAAGCAATCTGCTAGTAGTAAACCTGCAGTTCTGGGGGCTACGATGCCAGGTAAGCCTGGAGCAAGTAAAGCTTTCATGCCTCGTTCCTCTGCAAAATGGAAGTCTGTTCCACCTGGCTTTGTTGCGAGATCAATAATTACCGTACTTTTTTGTAGTTTTTCGATTATTTGCGCTGTGATTATCATAGTCGGAATTGTATTAAAAAGCAAGTCAATATTACCTACAAATTGCTCAAGATCCTTTGTATAAAAAGGATTGAAGCCCATTTCATACGCTCTTGCATATTGCTCAGAACGTCTAACTCCAAAATAAACATTTGACCCCAATGCTTGCAGTGTTCTCGCCATTGTAATTCCTGTTCGCCCAAAACCTAACACCATAGAGTTGGATCGATGTATCGTAATGTCTGTATGCTGAATCGCCATCATCAAGGCACCTTCAGCTGTAGGAATAGAGTTGTAGATTGCTACGTCATCACGTTCAAACAACTCAACAAGCTGATAGCCACCATCATTACATAATTGTTTCAAGTACGATTTTGCAATTCCGGTATAGATGGTGCAATGCTTAGGTAAGGCAAGCAAATATTCTTTTGTTAATTGTAAGCTTTCACTGCTGAAAACGGTTTGAATAAAGCCATCATCATCAGGACCAACTGCTGGCAGGATCAATGCATCAAGGTCCTCTAATGAACTAACCTCTAAATCTACAGCTACTGCGCGTGGATTCAGCTCTTTTCTCTGATCAAACCCACATACGGTGACTTGAGCATTCAGCTCACAAAGCTTATGAATAACTTCAAGTTGCCTTGCATCGCCGCCAAGTAGAAGTACTTTTACGCCTGTTAACATTAGGCACACTCCTTTCTGGCTCAAAAATATAAGGTATTGTATGCGTCTATTAGCTAATGGGTGAATATCCATGCATGATGGTTTTTTGTTACTACTTGTAATTTCGAATACTCCTAATAAAAGAGACAGCGGCAGATTAGGACGAAAAATAGTGTCCTAGTCTGCCGCTGCAGTGATTGCATATAAATTATGGTCTTCCCATACATTGTTTATTTTAAGATATGCTTTTGCTAGTCCTTCATATCTAAATCCTACCTTTTCTAGCACTCGGATTGATGGCAAGTTTCTAGGCATAACCCCTGCTTGAATACGATGCAAGCCTAATTTACTAAATGCATATGCCACGCATAACTTAACTGCTGCTGTTGCATAGCCCTTCCCATTATGTTTCTGATCAATGTAATATCCCAAATATGCATTTTGAAAAGGTCCTCGAGCTACGCCAGTTAAGGCTATTCTGCCAATAAGTTCATTCGTCCCTTCAAGAAATATGCCAAAAATGTATGATTGGTCAGTTTTTGACCCTTGTATACTATTTGTTATTTCAATCTCTTTCCCTTCAAGTGTAAAGTGGGATTCGTCCCTAAGCGGATCAAATGGTTGCAAAAACTCTCGGTTTCTGAGTGTTAAGTCAAGTAGAGCTCTCGCATCCATTAATTCAAAATGTTTTAGATAAATGTTATTGTTACTCATATTCCAGATGCAGTCCCCTCTATATGTAATGAGCAATCATAATGTGATACTTGCAATGGTTTGATGTTAATTAATGTAGAGCATTTTACAGCTAGTAATCTTTCAGCGGACACAGATGCAGCTACTAGTCCACTTTCAAGGCTTATGTAAATTAAGCGGACACCATAGATCTTATTAGTACATTTGCGCACCATTTCAGCCAGAAAAATAGCGATTAAGAGCTGTGGTGTCTGCGAAAAAGACAAAGTAGATACACAGAGGGAAATAAGGTCTATCTTGTCCGATAAAAAATTATCTATCGAACGCTTCGATACTTCACTCTTCATGATTTTTCGCAGCGAAGCCAAAACTATACATTTACGATCATACTTCAGTATAAAAAAGCATCTCATCGCTACTGATTAAGTAACAAAGAGATGCTTTGAAAGTTTTGACTAATAAGTCCGATTTAAGCTTTAGACGCCAGTATGTCCGAAACCGCCAGCTCCGCGCAATGTATCAGGAAGCTCATCTGCTTCAACGATCGTTACGCTTGGAACAATTTGGAATAGCATCTGAGCAATTCGCTCGCCACGTTCAATCGTAAATGGCTCTTGGCCATGGTTGATCAGCAATACTTTAACCTCACCACGGTAATCAGCATCGATTGTACCAGGTGAATTCAGACATGTAATCCCATGCTTATAAGCTAGTCCACTGCGTGGACGAATTTGCGCTTCTAATTCAATTGGCATTGCCATCGCAAAGCCTGTCGGGATAAGTTTGCGTTCCCCTGGAGCAAGAACAACTGGTTCTGCAACTGAAGCTTGAAGATCAAATCCTGCTGAACCTTCTGTCATACGTTTTGGAATAGCCAAATCTTCATTACCTTCTAGACGCTTAAATAATACTTGAAACAAGCTGATCCCTCCTAAGTTTAGCAACTGCTTTATCATTAGTCCCCACCATTGACATCGCAAACGGAGTCGACAACATCATTTTAGTTACTTCTTTGATCTCATCCATTGTAATGCTATCAATGCGAGTTAATAAAGTGTCTACAGAATTATGCTTTCCTAGCATCAGCTCATGTTTCCCGTTGCGGTTCATACGACTACTAGTACTTTCAAGATTCAAAATTAATGAACCTTTTAATTGTTCTTTACCCCTAGCAACTTCTGCATCAGTCAATCCTTTTTGACCAACCTCATACATAAGTTCCATTGTTAGATCAACAACATCCTTTGTTTGCTTAGGTGCTGTTCCTGCATAGATCGTGAATAGACCAGAATCAGCTGCAGAACTATGATAGGAATAGACAGAGTATGCTAATCCTCTTTCTTCACGAATGACTTGGAACAACCTCGAACTCATCCCACCACCTAATGCATTATTCAGTAGGATCATCGCATTTTGCAATCGATCACCTAATGCACAGCCAGGGAATGACATACAAATATGATTCTGTTCTGTTTTCTTTTGAAAGAAAGAATAGTCACCAACAAATGTAGGTACTACTATGCTATCTGTGATTGGTGCATTATTTTTGTAATGACCAAAGTAAGTTTCTAATAAATCTAAAAGTGAGTTTTCTTCAACATTACCAGCAACACTAAGGACGATATTGTCAATCGTATATCGATCCTTCATAAAATCTAGTAATGTGTTGGAATTCATACTTGCCAAAGTTTTTTCTGTACCAAGTATTGAATAAGCTAAAGGATCATTACCATAGGCAGCTTTAGCAGCTTCATCATGGACACGATCATCTGGAGTATCTTCATACATCGAGATTTCTTCTAATATTACATTGCGTTCTTTAGCAAGTTCTTCTTCATCCATTTGTGAATTAAAGAACATATCTGAAAGCGCATCTACAGCTAGAGGTAGATGTTGATCTAATACTTTTGCAAAATAGCAAGTATACTCTCGCGAAGTGAACGCATTAACGTTACCACCAATACCATCAAATAAATCAGCAATATCGCGCGCACTTCGTTGCTCTGTACCTTTGAACATCATATGTTCAATAAAATGTGAAATCCCATTATTAAGTTCTGTCTCATTACGCGAGCCATTTTTTACCCATATACCAATTGAGACGGATCTAACAGTAGGAATTTTTTCGACAACGACACGCATGCCATTGCTAAGCTTGTACTTTTCCACCAAGCAACCTCCTAAAACTTTTCGTTTATTCTTTAATGACTTCTAGTAACGAAAAGTTACTTCGTAAGCATATGCAAAATTTTCGTTTCTTCTTGAATGACTACTAGTAACGAAAAGTTACTTCGTAAGCATAAACAAAAATAATCAATGATTCAACTATATCAGAATATATCTACTCCCTCAACTGTATCCTGCAGTCGTTCAGAAGATAGCGTATCACTTACAGTACCTATTGAGTATCCTTGAGCCTTAATACTTTTAATCATTTCAGGTAATGCTGTAGCCGTAGAGTCCGTAGGATGCATCAATATTAATGCGCCTGGTTCTAATTTCGATGTGACACGAGATACAATCAACGATGCTGGTGGTTTTTTCCAGTCAATGGTGTCAATCGTCCATAGTACTGTTAATAATCCTTGATCTCTTGCAACTTGTATCGTTGCTTGATTAAATGATCCCGATGGTGGTGCAAACCATTTATTATCAACATTTATTTCTTTCAATAATTCCTCAGTACGAGTAATTTGTTTCTCTTGCTCTGAACGAGATAAATTAGCCATATCCGGATGAGAATAAGCATGATTAGACAGCTCATGACCCGCATTTTGAATCTTTATAGCAATATCTTTGTTTTTACTAAGCCATGACCCATCTAAAAAAAATGTTGCATGTACTCGCTCTGCTTCTAGTGAACTTAATATAGAATCTATATACTCATTACCCCACGCAACATTAATCATAAAACCAATCATTTTTTTATTAGGATTCCCTTTGTATATTTGATGGTTTCCTAAATCTTCAAGATTAATAGATGGTACCGTATTTTTGTATATAAATCTTATTTTTTCTCCACGTACCATTTGTAAATTGTACTCATATGTTTTTTCAATATCTACCTCAACACCGTTGTAACCAGGAATGGCATGAAATACTCGATCTATCCGTGCATCAATCGGCTCTTCCTTATGATTGCCTGCTTCTGCCACGATCTGAGCATATAGTTCTTTCTTTTCTGCTTCAGAACGGTTCACTTGCATGAAGGTATAGACCGCATCTTGTTCCTGTACATGATTTATGAAACTAGACAGATTCCCATTAATTTTTATAAAAATGACAAGCGCCAACGTACTCGCTACGATAAAAGAGGCCTTTTTCCACCACTGAATTTTCACTTTTCTCACTCCTGCACCATTTACTGCATACACTTGTACAAGCGTATCTGTAGTACATGTTATGAGTGAGATGCTGCAAATATGTACATAACACAAAAAAAGAGACAGATCTAATCTGACTCTTCATCGTATTGATATTCAAATATCATTCAACTAAGCTTTTGGAGCTTCTTCCGCAACGAGTACCGCTTTACGAGATAGGTTAATACGACCTTGTTGATCGATTTCAGTTACTTTAACAGTGATTTGATCACCGATAGCAACAACATCTTCGCATTTGGCTACACGATCAGTTGACAGTTGTGAAATATGAACTAATCCATCTTTACCAGGAAGAATTTCTACAAAGCAACCAAATTTCTCGATACGTTTTACAGTACCTAAGTAAATTTCACCAACAACAACAACTTTTACAATACCTTCGATAATCTCTCTCGCTTTTTGAATCATTTCTTCATCAGATGAAGCGATGAATACTGTACCATCTTGCTCAATATCGATTTTCACACCAGTATCTTCAATGATCTTGTTGATGATTTTACCACCAGCACCAATAACATCACGAATTTTGTCAGGGTTGATTTTCATACTTACAATTTTCGGTGCATATTTAGATAATTTAGGACGAGAAGTCGTCATAACTTCCATCATTTTACCCAAAATATGTAGACGACCTTCTTTTGCTTGGTCAAGAGCTTGAGTTAAGATATCACGGTCGATACCAGAAATTTTGATATCCATTTGGATAGCAGTAATTCCCTCAGCAGTACCAGCAACTTTAAAGTCCATATCTCCAAGATGATCTTCCATACCTTGAATATCAGAAAGAACTGAGAAGTGATCTCCGTCTTTGATCAGACCCATTGCGATACCTGCAACTGGAGCTTTAATCGGTACACCAGCATCCATCATAGCTAACGTACTTGCACAAATACTTGCTTGAGAAGTTGAACCATTAGATTCAAGTACTTCTGATACAAGACGAATTGTGTAAGGGAAATCAGCTTCTGAAGGAATAACTTTAGATAATGCTCTCTCACCTAATGCACCGTGACCAATTTCGCGACGTCCTGGAGGACGAAGTGGTCTAGCTTCACCAACGCTAAATGGAGGGAAGTTATAATGATGCATGAAACGTTTCGTAGTTTCAGAAGAGACACCATCCAAGATCTGAATGTCACCCATTGCACCTAGTGTACAAATACTTAATGCTTGAGTTTGTCCACGAGTAAATAGTCCTGTACCGTGCGTACGAGGTAATATTGCAACGTCACATTCAATTGGACGAATTTCGCCTAATGCACGACCATCTGGACGAACTTTATCATGAGTAATTAAACGACGAACTTCTTCTTTTACAATATCGTAAAGAATTTCTTTCACGTCAGCAATTAACTCAGGAGTTTCTGCATATACTTCTTCAAAATGAGCAACAGTTTCACTGTTAACTAGATCGATTGCTTCTTGACGAGCATGCTTCTCAGCGATTTTCACTGCTTCAACAAGACGAGCACTTGCATATGCACGAACAGCTTCGTTAGCTTTTTCATCAACAGAATGAAGAATAACTTGCATTTTTTCTTTACCAGCAAGTACGCGAAGCTCTTCGATTGCTTTGATAAGTTCCTTGATCGCATCATGACCAAACATAATCGCTTCAAGTACAACTTGCTCAGAAACTTCATTAGCTTCAGCTTCTACCATCATAATCGCATCTTTTGTACCAGATACGACAAGGTAGATATCAGATTCTTCAGTTTGAGCGATTGTCGGGTTAATAATGAACTCGCCATTAATTCTACCAACAATTACTCCACCAATAGGACCATCAAAAGGTACATCAGAAATTGTTAATGCCGCTGAAGTACCAATCATAGCCGCAATCTCTGGTGCATTATCTTGGTCTACTGACATAACGATGTTAGCAACTTGAACATCATTACGGAAACCTTCTGGGAATAATGGACGAATTGGACGGTCAGTTAGACGGCTAGATAGAATTGCTTTCTCGCTTGGTCTACCTTCACGTTTAATAAATCCTCCAGGGATTTTACCTACAGCGTACATACGTTCTTCATAGTTTACCGTTAGTGGGAAGAAATCCAAATCCTTTGGTCCAGTCGAAGCAGTTACAGTACAAAGTACTGCAGTCTCTCCGTATGTTACCATTACGGCAGCATTAGCTTGCTTCGCCAAACGACCTGTTTCTAACACAAGTGTTCTTCCACCTAGCGTCGTTTCAACACGATGTTGCATTCAAACCCTCCTTTTCTATTACAAAAAGCAACCCTTAGCCTCCATGATCCAATAATGGACCCGCTAAAGGACTGTCAGGTTGCTTTTCATTACACTGATCTTAACGGCGTAAGCCTAATTTTTCAATCAATGCGCTATAACGTCTAACATCTTTGTTTTTAAGGTAAGCAAGTAATTTACGACGTTGACCTACCATTTTCAACAATCCACGACGTGAATGATGATCTTTCTTGTGAGTACGAAGATGATCTGTCAAAGTCACGATGTTTTCCGTTAGGATAGCTACTTGTACTTCTGGAGACCCTGTATCACTTGCGTGAGTTTTGTGAGCCTCGATAATTTCATTTTTGCGTTCTTGTGTAATTGCCATCCGATTTCACCTCCTTATCATAATCGCCATTAGCCTCGTTATCGGCGGTGAGCTCGATAACCATGCCAAGGTTCAGTTATCGCTGCTTGTACATACTAGACCTACAGTGCAATAACAGTACATAGTATAGCATAGTTGAATTAAGTTTGTCGAGATTATGTTTGTTGTAACAATTTCATAGCTTGATCTGAATCAAAATGTAATTGTTCAATCAATGCAGTAATCCCATCAAATTTACGTTCAGAGCGTAAAAACTGGACAACTTCAATTGTCATCTTTTCTCCGTAAATATCTTCAGAGAAATCGAATAAATGTGCTTCCATTACTGGAATAATATCTTTCTCATAGAAGGTTGGCTTCATACCGTGATTCATAACCCCATAGTACTTTTTGTTGCCTAGATATGCGATAATCGCATATACACCTAAGCGAATAGTAACATACGGAGCATGAAGTCTGAGATTTGCTGTAGGAAAACCGATCGTACGTCCACGCTGATCACCTTGAACAACTGTTCCTTCTACTTCAAAATAACGACCTAATAAATGGTTAGCTCGCTCTATATCTCCACTTTCCATACATTCTCTAATGACAGTGCTACTTACTTTTACTCCGTCAATGATATATGCTTCAATGACTTCCACTTGGATGGACGGTTCACATAATTGCTTCATAATTTCAGCATTTCCTGAACCACCTACACCAAAACGGAAGTCAAACCCTACAACTACATTGACTACTCGAAGTGTTTGCAAAATATTAGTTACGAATTCATTTGGAGTAATTTTCGAAAAATTACTGTCAAATTTGACGATGAACACATAATCAACACCAAGTTGTTCAAAAAGATTAGTTTTAGTAGATAGTGGAGTAATACATTGAACATATTGTTCGCCTTGACCTAAAATCGCTTTTGGATGAGGATCAAATGTCATGACTGCAGAAGCGTGTCCATTTGCTCTTGCAGTAGAAACTGCTTTAGAAATAACTTGTTGATGTCCTTTGTGAACACCATCAAAATGTCCTATTGCAATCGATAATGATTGATCATTCAACTCTATCTCACTAAGTGATATAGGGTAAGTCAAAGTTATGATTTTCAAAGTTGACACACCTACATTTCATCATTAACATTTTTGATCAAGAAAATACTTTAATTGGTTTCACAAGATGATTTTGTTTATCAAGTTCGAAAACACCCAAGAAAACATCTTCTTCATCAAAGACACGAACCAAAGAATGATCCGCTAACAATTGATGTCCTGTTATATCCGTCCAATAAAGCTTTTGACCTTGGATTGCATATCTCCGTTTAATGCTTTGCACTGTAGTAGCGGGCAGATGATCGATAGCAAGTTCTGGAGCAACTAGCATCTGCTCAAGAGTACCATTGTTCATATATTCTTCTACTTGTTCTAATGTTAAGCATTGCGACTTCGTTATGCCTCCTGACATCGTACGAATTAATGATGCCATCGTAGCAGGTACACCTAATGCCTTTCCAATATCAACACATAATGTACGAATATATGTACCTTTAGAGCATTGTACGGAGAAGCTAAATTGTGGATGTTCCCCATCTAGATCAAGATTTAATAGTTCTATAGAATAGATCGTCACTTTACGAGACTTACGCTCCACTGTTTTCCCTTCGCGTGCAAGTTCATACAATCGTTTGCCATCGATTTTTATAGCAGAAAACATGGGTGGAATTTGATCTATTTCACCAATAAAACTATGGAGAACTTCACGTATTTGTTGTTCTCTAATGTTAGATACTTCCGAAGTTTCAATAACTTCACCTGAAATATCTTCTGTATCTGTTGCTACTCCCAAACGTATTGTTGCTTCATAAGCTTTCGGACGCTCCTGAATATATTCAACAACTCGAGTGCTTCTACCAAGACATAGCGGAAGTACACCTGTCACCATCGGATCAAGTGTACCTGCATGCCCTATTCGTTTCATTCCGAGTAGGCGGCGAGCTTTCGCCACTACATCATGTGATGTCCAACCTTCAGCCTTCCAAATGGCTAGTACGCCGTCCATCTTATGTCAACGCCTTTCGTATGGCTCCAACTAAAGTTTCAATACTCTTGTTCATATCTTCATCCATTTTACAACCAGCAGCTCTAACATGACCACCACCGCCAAAGCTATGTGCTATAGTAGCCACATCTACTTTACCAGCTGAACGAATGCTTGCTTTCACAATTCCCGACTGATTTTGCTTGAATAATATTCCAACTTCAACACTGTCTACATTCAAAACATAGTTTACAATGCCTTCAAGATCTTCTGGAACAGCACCGCATATAGCTAAGTCATCATGCATAACAGAAACCCACCCAATACGCTGATCTTCACTGAAAGAAATACGAGCTAACAATGTTTGAAGTAGTTTAAGTCTTGCATAAGTCATTTTTTCAAGTAAATGATCTGCAAGCTCATATGCAGAAACACCAAGGGCAAGTAACTCAGAAGCCATCGCCATCACTTCGGGTGATGTATTCGAATATCGAAAACCGCCAGTATCCGTCAATAACCCCGTATACAGTGCAATAGCGCAAGGTAAATTCGGAGTTAGGTTAGCGTATTTAATAAGTTCATATATAATTTCAACAGTTGCTGCTGCATGTGGACGAATGATGTTTAAAGTACCGAATTCATTATTAGTTGGATGATGATCGATATTGAGAAGCGGAGTAACTTCAGCAGTAAACAAAGTTCTTACTTCCCCAAGACGAGAATAATCCGCACAATCAAGCGCAATAACCGCATCAAATTGCAATGAAGCTTCACGATTGAATCGCTTAATATTATCGTATTGATAAAGATAGCTAAGGCGACCAGGTAATTCGCTCTCATTAATAATAATTACCTGCTTGTTGTATTGTTCAAGCAACCAACTCATTGCAGAACAAGAACTAATCGCATCACCATCTGGTTGTTCATGAGCAACAACTAGAAAGGAATTATAGCGCTGTATAAACGCTATAGCTCCATCTAATTGCTCATGATAGGAAAGAGATGTACTCATCTCTCTCCTGAATCCTGATTGATTTCTGTAAGAAGATTCTCTATACGACTTCCATACTCAATACTGCTATCAAACTTAAAATGCAATTCTGGAGTATGTCGGAACTTAATTCGCTTACCTAGCTCAGAGCGAAGATAGCCAGTAGCTTTAGAAAGTGCTTTTAGAGTTTCTGCTTTCTGTTCATCGTTACCAAGGACACTCAAGTAGATTTTAGCTTGTGAAAGATCATTTGTCGTTTCAACACCAGTTACTGTAATAAAGCCAATACGAGGGTCTTTTAATTCAGTCTGGATTAATTGACTAATTTCTTTCTTGATTTGCTCACTTACGCGACCTACACGAATTTTAGCCATTGCTTAATCACCTCTCAACTGTCTCCATAACAAATGACTCGATAATATCTGATTCTTTAACATCGTTAAAGCGATCAAGTGTTATACCGCATTCGAAACCTGTTGTAACTTCTTTAGCATCATCTTTGAAACGTTTCAAGGACTCAATTTTACCTGTATAGACTACGATGCCATCACGGATAACGCGTGCTTCTCCGTTACGAACCATTTTACCATCAGTAACCATACAACCAGCGATTGAACCAACTTTTGTCACTTTGAAGATATTACGAACTTCAGCGTGACCTGTAATAACTTCTTTGTATATTGGATCTAGAAGACCCTTCATTGCTTGCTCGATTTCATCAATAATCTTATAGATAATTGTGTGAAGACGAACATCAACTTTTTCTTGTTCAATTGCATATTCAGCTTGTGGCTCTGGACGAACGTTAAATCCAATAACGATAGCATTAGAAGCAGATGCCAAGTTAACATCAGATTCAGTGATCGCACCTGCACCACTATGAATGATTTTCACGCGAACGCCCTCAACATCAATTTTCGCAAGAGAACCTTTCAGCGCCTCTGCAGAACCTTGAACATCGGATTTAATGATAACGTGAAGATCTTTCATCTCGCCCTCTTTAATTTGTGTATACAAGTCCTCAAGTGTAACACGAGTGTTTGCACCAATTTCAGATTGACGATGTTTGATAGCACGACGATCAGCAATTGCACGGGCTTTACGCTCATCTTCGAACACCATGAATGGATCACCAGCAAGAGGAACCTCTGTAAGACCTGTAATTTCAACAGGAGTCGAAGGACCTGCTTCTTTTAAGCGACGACCTTTATCATTCACCATTGCTCTTACACGACCGAAGCAGTTACCTGCAACAAATGCATCTCCAACTTTTAACGTACCAGATTGAACTAGAATACGTGCGACTGGACCTTTACCTTTATCAAGTTCGGCCTCAATTACAGTACCACGAGCACGTTTGTTAGGATTTGCTTTAAATTCATTCATTTCTGCAACTAGCAAAATCATTTCAAGAAGATTTTCAATACCGATACGTTGTTTCGCAGAAACTTCTACGAAGATTGTATCTCCGCCCCATTCTTCTGGAACTAGTTCATATTCAGTCATCTCTTGTTTAATTTTATCTATATTCGCATCTGGTTTATCAATTTTGTTAACCGCAACGATAATTGGAACTCCAGCAGCTTTCGCATGGCTTATTGCTTCAATTGTTTGAGGCATAATGCCGTCATCAGCAGCAACAACGATAATTGTAATATCTGTTACTTGAGCTCCACGAGCACGCATCAATGTGAACGCTTCGTGACCTGGAGTATCTAAGAATGTAATCTTTTTGTTATTAATCTCAACTTGATAAGCACCGATGTGTTGCGTGATACCGCCTGCTTCGCCAGTCGTTACATTCGTTTTACGGATAGAGTCAAGTAAAGTTGTTTTACCATGGTCAACGTGACCCATAATTGTAACAACTGGTGGACGAGATACTAGATCAGCATCATCATCTACTTCTTCAAACGTTTCGAAGTTATCTTCCTCAACCGGAATTTTCACTTCTACTTCTACACCATATTCTGTAGCGATCAACATAATTGCATCCATATCAACTTCTTGGTTAATGGTAGCCATTACGCCCAAGAATAGAAGTTTTTTAATAACTTCTGAAGCATCCTTATGCAATAGTTTTGCCAGTTCACCAACTGTTAATGTACCGCGAACGATAATTTTCTTAGGTGTGTTATCAATTTTCTCACGAGGAGGTTGGTTTTGATGATTATTTCTACCACCGCGACCTTTGTTATTACGACCGTTTCTGAAGTTAGAACCTGATTTACCATCTTCAAAACGATTATTGCTATTTCTACCCTTGTAATTTGAATTTGAGTTCGAGTTACGATCAGTAGTTGTACGAGAACTATCAAAACGAGACTCAAATGCACGAGATGGTGCAGGTGAACTCGAGCTTGAACGATTTTGGCCACCACTAGTAGGACGGTTTGATGAAGATTGACCTCCGCCTTGTGGACGATTACCAGAGGATTGACCTCCGTTGTTATTATAAGGACGGGATTGACCACCTTGGCCACTACCTTGTGGACGATTTCCGCCACCAGATTGTCCTTGTGGACGACTTTGATTGCTACCTTGTCCTTGAGGGCGAGATTGACCGCTACCTTGTGGACGACCTTGTCCTTGTGGACGAGATTGGCTACTTCCTTGACCTTGTGGACGGCTTTGTCCGCTACCTTGTGGACGACTACCACTTTGGCTGCTTTGTGGTCTACTTTGGCTTGAACTTTGACTTCTTGGTTGTTGCTCTCTAGCCCCTTGGCTATTTGATGGTGTTGATTGTGTTGGACGTGAAGGAGTATTCGTTACTTCTGGTTTTTCCTCACGTTTCTGATTATCGTTAGTATTAATAGAATTCATTGTCCCCTGTCTGTTCTCTTGCGAGAATTCCTTTTTGTCTTGTGTAGATTCTGTTGTTGTTTTTGCCGATTTTACCTTCGCTGCTGATGACTCAGCATTCGATCGTTTCACTGCTGCATTTTCTTTGATTTCACGGAAAAAACCTTCAACTTTAGATACCATTTGGTTTTCCATGACACTCATATGGTTGTTTACAGGTAAATCTAGCCTTTTAAGAATGGTGATAATTTCCTTACTGCTCATATCAACGGATTTTGCATACTCGTATACGCGCAGCTTGTCTTTATTTTCCTTACCCTCTAGTTTATTACTCAAGTAAGATCCACCTCCGTTTTTTGGCTTAAATGACCTGCAATCAATTGAGCAAATTGCACGTCAGTAACTGCAATAATAACACGATCAGGCTTTCCGATTGCTCTACCTAAGCTTTCTCTATCGTAAGCTTCAACCAGCTTCACACCGTAACTGCCACATTTATCTGAAAATTTCTTTTTCGTGTTTTCTGAAGCATCTCCAGCAACTATAACTAATTTTGCTTTTCCAGCACGAACAGCTTTCAGAACAATTTCATCACCAGTAGCTAACTTTCCGGCTCTCATCGCCATTCCTAGCGCAGACAAGGCTTTATTTATTTTCATTCGATTGTTAGCTCCTTATTCGCGATGAACTCATCTTCTAGCTTAATAAAATCTTGTTCTAATTGATCGTATATTTCTTCTCCAACCGGTTGCTTTAATGCACGGTCAAGTGCTTTGCTCTTTTTAGCTAACTTGAAGCAAGTTACTTTTCCACACAGATAAGCACCTCGTCCGGATTTTTTTCCACTTAGGTCAATCAGAACTTCATCATTCGGTGTCCGCACGACCCGAATCAGTTCCTTCTTCGACATCATTTCTTGACAAGCAACGCATTTGCGAAGCGGTACTTTTCTTGGTCTCATCGCACACCCTCCATTCATTCTGATTCAATTAGTCGATGGAAACGGAATCTTGATGCATAACATCTTGAGTCGTTTTTGGACGTCCATATTCTTGCTCTGCTTGTGTCTCTGACTTAATGTCAATTTTCCAACCAGTTAATTTTGCAGCAAGACGAGCGTTTTGACCTTTAATTCCGATTGCCAATGATAATTGATAATCAGGAACAATGACACGAGCCATTTTTTCTTGTTCAAATACGTTCACTTCAATGACTTTAGAAGGACTAAGTGCGTTAGCAACATATTCCGCAACATCATCTGACCAACGTACAATGTCGATTTTCTCGCCTTTCAGCTCGTTTACGATCGTTTGAACACGTAAACCTTTGGGGCCTACACAAGATCCTACTGGATCTACTTCACCGTTACGTGAGTATACAGCAATTTTAGATCTGAAGCCTGCTTCACGCGCTACAGAACGAATTTCAACGACGCCATCATAAATTTCAGGCACTTCGAGTTCGAATAGACGTTTCAAAAGACCAGGATGTGTACGAGAAAGAATAATTTGCGGACCCTTAGTCGTATTTTCCACCTTCGTAATAAAAGCCTTCACACGATCAAGATGCTTGAATTTATCTGTCGGCATTAATTCTGTCAGCGGCAATACTGCCTCAACTTTACCTAAATCAACAAATAAATTACGTGTATCTTGTCTCTGTACAAGGCCAGTTACGATGTCTTCCTCTTTATCGATAAATGCATTATAGATTAGTCCACGCTCAGCTTCACGAATACGTTGTGTAACGACTTGCTTAGCTGTTTGTGCAGCGATACGACCAAAATCACGAGGGGTAACCTCAATCTCCGCAACATCATCTAGTTGATAATGTGGGTTAACTTCACGTGCTGCATCTACTGCAATTTCTAATCTGGAATCAAGTACATCCTCTACAACATTTTTACGTGCATATACTTTAATGATTCCGTTATGACGGTTAATCTCTACTCTAACATTCTGTGCTGTATTGAAGTTTCTCTTATAACTTGAAATAAGTGCAGCTTCAATCGCATCTAAAAGCACTTCTTGGGAGATCCCTTTGTCTTTCGCAATCTCTTGTAGCGCCTCAATAAAATCCATACTCATTGGAACCTTGTTCCCCCTTTCATCTAATAAACCATTAGAAAATAATTGCAAGGCGAGCGCTCGCAACTTTCGCATATGGTACTGTATACTCTTTCTTGCCTACACGAACTGTAAGCTCTTCACCATCAAATGCAATAAGTTGACCTTCAAATTCCTTCATACCATCTACAGGTTCATAAGTGGTAACAAAGACATTTTTACCTATTGATTTTTCAACATCTTTAGGTTTTTTAAGTGGTCTCTCCACACCAGGTGAGGAGACTTCAAGGAAATAAGCGCCTGATATTGGTTCATGAGTATCAAGTTGCTCACTCACATATTCGCTAATACGAACGCACTCATCGATGTCGATGCCGCCTTCTTTATCTACAAATATGCGTAGAAACCAATTGCCACCTTCCTTTATGTATTCAATATCGACCAATTCAAATCCATTTTCATTGAGAAAAGGTGATACCATAGCCTCAATTGCGGTGTTGATCGCTGATGTACTCAAATATTGTTCCTCCTAAAACTTATCATATCTAATGTGAAATCTAAAAATATTCATCTATAATCTAATATTACTTCCACAAACATAATGTTGTTGGAAGCTATACCTCAATTACTCGAATAAATGATTTTTGGGTTAAACAACACATAAAGAGTGGGTTTCCCCACTCTTTGATCACAAATGTCTTATCAACATCATTGCCACAAAAATTATATCATAATCGTATACTAGTGACAAGAAATGATTTCTAGTTGCTTACAGTGTAAGTACACAAGTGGACTTGTAAAAGTCGAGTAGATGAAGCGCTACATATCGAATAAGAACGTTCATTTATACTTAGTATAGCTCGAAAGTACTCAACTTCTCAAGCCCATTTACTATTCGACACCGAATAAGATGTCTCTAGAACATCGTTATCTAGGTAATCCTTTTAACTATCTATTACAATGAGGATTCAAGGTTAGAATAGTGATAGTTGGTTTGACTCAGGCAACCCTCTAAAACATCCCATCGTCGTTAATAACTCAATAATCGTCTTGGAAGCTTTTGTTCTCATCTGGAAATCTTCAATTGAAAGGTACTCACCATCAGCTTTTGCCGCAGCAATATTTCGTGCAGCATTAATACCAATACCACCAACTGCTGCAAAAGGAGGAATTAGTGAATTACCTTCAATTTGGAATTTCTCCGCGTCTGAACGATAAATATCAATCGGTTTGTACGTAAAACCACGTGCAGTCATTTCAAGAGACATTTCAAGTTGCGAAAGCATACTTTTCTCTTTCGGTGTTGCACTAAAACCTTTACCTTCGATCTCTTCAATCTTCTTGAAAATGGCATCATAACCTTGACATAACAACTCAAGATCAAAATCATCAGCACGAACCGTGAAGTAAGTAGCATAAAATTCAATAGGATAATAAATCTTGAAATATGCCGTGCGTACTGCCGATATAACATACGCTGCCGCATGGGCTTTCGGGAACATGTACTCGATTCGTAGACAAGAATCAATATACCATTGAGGTACATTACAATCTTTCATATCTTGAATCCATTCAGGTGTTAATCCTTTACCTTTACGTACACTCTCTGTAATTTTGAAGGCAAGCGAAGCATCCATACCAGCTTTATAAATCAAGAACAACATAATATCATCACGACAGCCGATAACTGTCTTAATGTTACATGTCCCATTTTTAATTAATTCTTGAGCATTCCCTAGCCAAACGCCAGTACCATGTGATAGTCCTGAGATTTGGAGTAGATCGGCAAAACTTGAAGGCTGCGTTTCATGAAGCATTTGTCTAACAAACTTCGTTCCCATCTCTGGTACCCCGTACGTGGCCACTTGTGATCGAATTTGATGAGAGGTAACATCAATAGCATCTGTTGAGTTGAACAAACTCATAACTTTCTGGTCATTCATCGGAATCGTTGTAGGATCTACACCTGTAAGATCCTGTAACATACGCATCATCGTTGGATCATCATGACCAAGTATATCAAGTTTTAGTAAGTTTTCATCAAATGCGTGATAGTCAAAATGTGTTGTTTTCCATTCAGCATTTACATCATCAGCTGGGAATTGAACAGGAGTAACGTCCTCAACTTCAATATAATCAGGAACAACTACAATTCCCCCTGGATGCTGACCTGTACTTCTTTTCACACCAGTACAACCACTTGCTAAACGAACAACTTCAGCTCCACGCCATTTCTTCCCATGCTCTTCCTCGTATTTCTTAGCAAAACCATAGGCCGTTTTTTCCGCAACTGTACCTATCGTACCGGCACGGAATACATTTTTTTCGCCAAACAATTCTTTCGTATAGTTATGAGCAATCGGCTGGTAATCACCTGAGAAGTTGAGATCGATATCGGGAACCTTATCTCCCTTAAATCCTAAGAAAGTTTCGAAAGGAATATCTTGCCCTTCACCTTTCATTGGTTTTCCACAATGAGGACAATCCTTATTAACCAAATCAAAACCACTAGGTATACTACCATCTAAAAACCACTCGCTATGTCTACAATCAGAATTGAGACATAAATAATGCGCTGGTAATGGGTTAACTTCAGAAATACCGAGAAACATCGCTACGACTGAAGAACCTACTGAACCCCGTGAGCCTACAAGATAACCGTCTGCATTCGACTTTTTAACAAGTTTCATCGATATCAAATAGTTGGCAGAAAACTTGTACTTAATAATCGGAACAAGCTCTTTCTCTAGGCGATCAATAACAACTTGTGGGAGTTGATCGCTATACATTGATTTGGCCGTATCATAACATATATTGCGTATATCATCATCTGCGCCATCTATATTTGGAGTAAATAACTCACTTGGGAACATGCTGTACGATTCAAAACGATCAGCCAATTCATTTGTATTCGTTACGACCACTTCGTAAGCAATCTCATCACCTAGGAATGAAAATTCCTTCAACATTTCATCTGTTGTCCGGAAATGGGCATCTGGCTTACGCATACTCTTCAGTGGGCTAAAGCCTGTAATACCAAGAATTGTTATGTCTCGATATATTTTATCCATTGGATTAAGGTAATGAACATTACCGGTAGCAATCACTGGTTTGTTCAGTTTAATTCCGATTTGATAGATGCGTCTTAACGCTTGTTCTATATCAGCTCGTGAGCCTACAAGGCCTTTTTCTACAAGATGCATGTAGAAATCTAATGGCTGAATTTCTAGAACGTCGTAGAATTGAGCAACTTCTTCAGCTTCCTCTTGGGACTTATTAAGCACCGTCTCGAAAAATTCACCCTTTTCGCAGCCGGACATTACGAGTAGTCCTTCTCGATGTGCAAGTAACTTACTTTTAGGGATAGTAGCTACTTTTTTGAAATGTTCTGTGTGTGAAAGAGAAATCAATTTGAACAAATTCTTCTTACCTACTGCATTTAGTGCATAGACAGATGAATGGAATGGTCTCACATTAGAAAGATCAAGTCCCACATAATCATTAAGCTGAGTAAGTTTAACAATATTTCTTTCTAATGCATCTTTAATTAATCCATTCAATATGCCACCTAAAGCAATCGTATCATCGATGGCGCGGTGATGGTTGTCAAGACTAACCTTATATTTATCTGCTAACGTATTCAAACGATGATTTTTCATAGTTGGGTAAATTAAACGGGCTAGTTCTAGCGTATCAAGCACTGGATTTTTCACTTCTGGGAAACCTAATGTTTTACAATTAGCTTGAATAAAGCCAATGTCAAAGCGAGCATTATGAGCAACCAGTACATCATCACCGATATATTCAATAAACGCCTTTAAAGTCGGCTCAAGCTCAGGTGCATCAGCTACCATATCATCTGTTATATTCGTTAATTGCTGAATATTGTACGGAATTCTTTGATGAGGATTAATAAATGAAGCAAAACGGTCAATTTCTTCTCCGCCTTTCATTCGTACACCAGCAATTTCAATGATTTTGTTGTTAATAACAGATAATCCAGTAGTCTCGAGATCGAATACGACATAAGTTGTATCTGCTAATGATAATTCTTGCGCATTTAGAACGATTGGAACAGCATCATTAACTAAATTTGCTTCCACACCAAACATTACTTTCATATCATGTTTCTTAGCAGCTTTCACTGCGTCTGGATAACATTGTATATTACTATGATCCGTTACAGCGATCGCTTTATGTCCCCATTTTGCTGCCATAGCTACATAATCACTAATATGTGTTACGGCATCCATCGTACTCATTGTTGTATGAAGATGGAATTCCACGCGTTTTTCTTTCGCGTAATCCATGCGAGTAGGTGGTGCGTTCACTTCATGAAGATCGTTAGGAATCATGACTAATTCTGGTTCTTGCATAAAGCGATCGTACTCTACTTTTCCTCGCGCTTTAATCCATTTACCATTTTTAAGTTTGCTTAAAATCTTGACATCTTCCTTCGTCTTAGCAAAAACTTTCATTGCCAAAGAGTCGGTGAAATCAGTTAGATTAAATGTAAATAATGTACTTCCATTACGAAGCTCTTTCATATCTAATGCAAAAACAGAACCTTGCACGGCAATTTTCTTTTCTTCATCTACAATATTCATAAGTGGAATAGCTTCATCACGAATATCATAGCCAATTGCAAGACGTATGACCTCTTCACTTGCGTTGCTTGTTGTCTCTTCTTCTTCAACTACAACAGGCACCTCAGCCATAAGACGTGATATCTCTTCACTATCTTCTTGCTGAATTTCATCACGGAATTGCTCATAGATTTCTTGCTTACTTTCAGATAAACTAAGCTTCACAACGATTTCTCGTGCGAAATAGGACTGATAGAAGTTACTCACTTCTTCATCAATCTTCTTCTTTTTAGCCAGCTCTAAACCTGTATGATCCATTAATCCAATCGTTAGCAACTTATCCGCTGCTACAATATCAGCTCTCTGTAACCACCCATTAACGGAGGCTACATTTTTTTGAGCCCACTCAAGAAATACTGGCCAATATTGCATCACAATATTTTCAGTCTCAACAATCGAATCATAGTTAAACTGAAAAGAAGTACTCGCAATATGAGCAAACTTTTTGCGAACTTGATGTGTTAAGCCATTATATGCCTGTAAAGGAACTAAGGACGTTTTGCGAATGCAAAACGTCCAATCATTGTTGTGCTTATTCACGATGACTTGATCAATGTACCCATCTTCGAAATAAGCTTGAATGAGTTCCTGCGGCAGCCCTGACTGTTCTAACAACATCTCAAAGCGCTGACGCTTACCGTCGGCATGGTTCATCATTATCCACTCCTGACGTTAGATCATTATAGAGGTTGTTCAAAAAGCGAACTTGGAAAGTACGGTTCGCGTGTACCAATAAAGTACACTTGCGCTTCCGCCTTTCTCAAGTAGCGCTTCACCTGCTCGGCTTGCGAAAGCCCGCTTTTTGAACTTGTATTAATATGCTCTTGCAAAAATAACTGTATGTTTCGCTTTGTCACCACAAACCAAGCACGTAGTTTTATGAGTATCAGGCTCGAAAGGAATGTTACGACTTGTCGCACCAGTCTCATCTTTTACTGTTTTCTCACAAGCAGCAGAACCACACCAACCAGCTTCAACAAAGCCACGTTTTTTCTCCATCGCTGCTTTCATCTCATCAAGTGTATCCACAGAATAAGAATTTTCTTGACGGAATGCAAGTGCACGATCGAACATCGCTTGTTGTGTTTCTGCAAGTAATTTCTCAACTTCAGCAACTAAATCTACTTGAAGAACAGCACGCTTCTCACCTGTAATACGAGAAACAAGCATTACTTGTCCATTATCCATATCGCGAGGTCCTAGTTCTAGACGAACAGGGATACCACGCATTTCATATTCATTAAATTTCCAGCCGGGACTAACATCGGAACGATCGTCAACGCGAACACGAATTCCTGCTTTTTTCAATTCAGCATATAACTCATCTACTCGTCCAACGACAGCATCTCTAGTTTTGGCAGGACCAATAGGAAGCATAATCACTTGTGTAGGTGCAATCTTTGGCGGTAATGCAAGACCACGATCATCACCATGAACCATAATTAACGCTCCGATCAACCTTGTACTTACACCCCAAGATGTCGTATGACAGAATTGCAATTCATTGTTACGATCCAAATATTTAATATCAAATGCAACAGCGAACTTGCTACCTAGATAATGAGATGTACCTGCTTGCACTGCTTTACCATCTTTCATCATTGCTTCGATAGAGTACGTATCTACTGCACCAGCAAAACGCTCAGATGGTGTTTTTTCGCCTTTTATAACGGGAATCGCAAGGAATTCTTCTACAAATTCCGTATAAATATCAAGCATTTGACGAGTTTCTTGACGTGCTTCTTCTTCATTCTCATGCGCAGTATGACCTTCTTGCCATAAGAATTCACTTGTACGAAGGAATGGAAGTGTTCTTTTCTCCCAACGAACTACGTTTGCCCATTGATTAATTAGAACCGGAAGATCGCGATAAGATTGAATCCATTTAGAATACATATGTCCAAACATCGTTTCAGAAGTAGGACGAATCGCTAGACGTTCCTCAAGCACTTCACCTGCAGCTTCTGTTACCCATGGCAATTCAGGGTTGAAACCTTCGACATGTTCTTTCTCCTTTTGGAAGAAACTTTCCGGAATGAACAATGGGAAGTAAGCATTTCTATGTCCTGTTTCTTTGAACCTACGATCAAGATCCTTCTGAATATTCTCCCATAGTTCATAACCCTCAGGTCTGAAAATGATACAACCACGTACTGGAGAATAATCCATTAGTTCAGCTTTTTTAATTACATCAATATACCACTTAGAAAAGTCCTCAGATTGAGGTGTAATCTCTGTTACAAATTGTTTATCCTTAGCCATGAGCTAGAATTACTCCCCTCGAATTAATCTCAAAATATCATTATATGTTACGACTAGCATTAATAACATTAACATCGCAAATCCGATAAAGTGAACAAAAGCCTCTTTATTCGGATTAATTGGTTTACGACGAATAGCTTCTAATCCTATAAATAACAATCTGCTACCGTCTAATGCTGGGACCGGTAACAAATTAAATATCCCTAAGTATAAACTAAGAACTGCAGTCCAACTCGTCAACTGCACAATTCCTTGTTGAGCAACTTCAGCCGTAAATTCAGCTGTTCGGACTGGGCCACCTAGATCATCTAAATCAAATTGAAGAGTGACCAGCATCTTTAAACCATCAAAGATCATAACGGTCATATCTTTCATTATTGTGCCTGCTTCTGTAAATGTTTCACTAAAACCAGCAGAACGTGTGCCATAGCTTGGAATAACACCGATTTTACCATCACCAGCTTCATCAGGAAGTGGAGTCACTTGAATATTTTGTGCTACACCATCACGTTCAATTTGAATATCTAATGGTTTATTAGAATTCACAGCAATAATATCAATCATTTTACTAAAATCAGCGCCAATAACTTCACCATTTACGGAAATTATTTTATCTCCAACATGCAAATTTGCCTTAGCAGCTGGCGATTCTTGTATAGGAATATCGCCAACTAAAATGCTATCCTTAATTCCAGCCATCTGAACATAAACTAGAAATAAAACGAATGCTAGTATAAAGTTCATCATCGGCCCAGCAAATATAGCCATAGCACGTTTGCCTACTGTTTTACTAGAAAAATGACGATCTATTGGGGCAATCTGCGTTTCATTACCTCTGGCAATAACTAATGCTTGTGGATGAATGCTATATTTCTCTACTTCACCATCAATATCAAGATCAATATGAAGTTGGCGCTCTAAATCCACTGAAAGTACTTCTCCACGAATGGCTTCACTACGTTCATCTAGACGATCAAGGTAGATACGATGTACTACTCCATCTTTTAACCTTACAGCTATCGTCTGCCCCGTCTGTACTTCAACGATTTCAGGATCTTCACCAGCCATACGAACATAGCCACCAGCAGGAACTAAACGAAGCGTAAACTTCGTCTCACCACGTTTGAACGAGAACAATTTAGGACCAAAGCCAATCGCGAATTCTCTTACTAAAATCCCCGCACGCTTTGCAAAATAATAATGGCCCCATTCATGAATCGTTACAATTACGAAAAACACTAATACCGTTAATAGCACCGTTTGAATCATTTGCATACTTTATCATAGCCTCCCGTTGTTACGGCCTGTACATAGATTATCATTATTCTACTGCGAGATACAAGAGAACTACCAATCACAATTAAATTCGCGCGGCAATTAATCTTGCTTCTTGATCGACAGCAATGATGGCCTCAATACTATCAACTTTGCAGCTATGATGTTGTGAGAGAACAGACTCAACAACATGTTCAATGGCAATAAACGATATTTCCCCACGTAAGAAGCGCTCAACTGCAATTTCATTCGCAGCATTATAAACAGTAGGAGCAGATAAACCAGCTCTTCCACATTCAAAAGCTAATCTTAACATTGGATATCGCTCAAAATCCATTTGGCGGAAATTAAGTCTACTTATAGAGGCTAAATCCAATCGTTCAGTACGAGTCGGAATCCGATCTGGATAAGTTAATGCATACTGAATCGGCACTCTCATATCAGGCATTCCTAGTTGAGCAATGACACTCCGATCATTGAATTCAACATAAGAATGAATAATACTTTCTGGATGTATAATGACTTTAATCTGATCGTAGCTAAGATTGAATAACCAGTGAGCTTCAATGACTTCAAGACCTTTATTAGCCATAGTAGCGGAATCAATCGTTATCTTTGCACCCATTGACCAATTCGGATGATTCAATGCTTGTTCCACTGTTACATTCGCTAGTTGCTCTCTAGTGAAATCACGGAAAGAGCCGCCTGAAGCTGTAAGTGTAATATGATCAATGCTACTTATCGATTCACCGTTAAGGCATTGAAAAATAGCAGAATGTTCGCTATCAATCGGTAAAATCGAAACCCCTTTTTCTTTAGCACGCTCCATAACGATGTGTCCTGCCGTTACAAGCGTTTCTTTGTTAGCAAGTCCGATTGTCTTACCTTCTTCTATCGCTGCTAAAGTAGCAGGCAACCCACGGCTTCCTAGAATAGCAGTAACAACGATTTCAGCATCCGAAACTGTCGCCACCTCTATTAAGCCTTCTTCTCCATACACAACTTTAATATGAGGAGGAATATGTAATTTCAATTGCTCTGCAAGTTCTTTCGTTGCAACGCTTATTACTTTCGGTTGAAACTTTTGTGCTTGTGTAATTAATCTTTCAATATTGCTACCAGCAGAAAGTGCAATAATTTCAAATTTATCTGGATGCTGTTCTACAACATCTAAAGTTTGCGTACCAATTGATCCTGTCGATCCTAGTAGTGAAATTTTTTTCAAGACATTACCTCCACATTAGACAGGAATAAGTTGTGTTAACACTAATATCGGAAAAACAATAATCCAGCTATCCGTGCGATCAATTATCCCGCCATGACCTGGCATAATATTTCCCATATCCTTAATTCCTCGAACACGCTTGTACGCTGATTGGATCAAATCACCGAATTGTCCGGTTACGGCAGCGACAATACCAATCAGTACAGCACGCCATATTTCAATTAATTCAGGAGCAAAAGCAGCAAAAATGACAGCAACAATAACGGAACTAATTACACCGCCTATTGCTCCTTCGACTGTCTTGTTAGGACTAATTAATGGCCATAATTTATGTTTCCCTAATGCACGTCCAAAGAAATACGCTCCAATATCTGAAGCCCATATTACACAAAACGCTAGAATACTCCACCACAAGCCATTAAATTCAAGCAGACGAACTTCGATCATCGACGCAAAGCCGAAGCCTATGTAAACTGTACCTAAAAAACCTACGGCTACTTCATCAATCGTATACTTATTTTTAGATAATACCGTAAACGCAAATAAAATAAACATCAGTAACCATATGATCGTTTGTTCACTAATCCATTTCACTCCATAATGTTCAAATGGGAATACAAATGCCAAGAGAGCTATTATTGATATGAGATGTATGGGGTTACTCCAGCTGATTTTATTCATTCGACTGAATTCAAATAATCCGATTATAGCCATGAGTAGAACTAATGATGAATATAATGGACCACCTACAATTAATAAACCAATAAAAAAAGCACCAAATAATAGACCAGTAACAATTCTTTGCTTCATTACAAAATTCCACCTCGAATGATGAGGCTACACACCGCCAAAACGACGAGCGCGCCGTTGATATTCTTGTATTGCTGCAGTGAAATGCTCTTCAGTAAACGCAGGCCAATATACATCTGTGAAGTAAAATTCGCTGTAAGCCAATTGCCATAGCATAAAGTTACTTAATCTAACTTCACCACTAGTACGAATTAGCAAATCTGGATCTGGCATTAGCTGTGATTGCATATATGAGGAGAAAATTTCCTCGTCAATATCATCAAGTTTAATTTCCTTATTCACTACTTGAGCAGCTACCTGTTTTACAGCTTCAATAATTTCAAGTCTTCCGCCGTAATTAAGTGCAAAGTTTAACACTAGTCCAGTATTATTAGCCGTTTTTCGCATCGCTTCTTCTACAGCTGTTCTTGTATGAATAGGAAGGTTTTCTCCGTCACCCATCATACGCACTTGAACATTATTTTCCATTAACTCTTCGATTTCACTTTCGAGAAATTGTTGAGGTAACTTCATCAAAAATTCAACTTCTTCTTTTGGGCGCTTCCAATTTTCAGTAGAAAAAGCATACAACGTTAAATATTTCACACCTAGACTGCTAGCTGCCATCGTAATACGCTTCACTGTCTTCATACCGGAACGATGTCCCGCAATTCGAGGAAGTCCCTTTTTCTTAGCCCATCGTCCGTTACCATCCATAATAATAGCAATGTGAACTGGAATATTATCGGATTTCAGGGCATCTTCTGAAATAGAAGATTTCTCTTCTTTTCTGGACCAAAGACGCTTAATCAAATAGTTCCCCTCCAACAAAATCAAAGAATTTTGTCCATTTATTGAAAGAACCCCACCTTATGGAGGGGCACTAACATCAAACTTCTAATATTTCTTTTTCTTTTGTAGCTAATACTTTATCACTTTCAGAGATAAATTTATCTGTAAGTTTTTGAACATCATCTTGATAACGCTTTGATTCGTCCTCTGAAATCTCAGATTTCTCAAGTTTCTTAATACTATCATTAGCATCACGACGAATATTACGAATGGCAACTTTTGCTTCTTCAGCTATTTTTTTCGCTGTTTTCACAAGTTCCATACGACGTTCTTCAGTTAGCATAGGTACTGACAAACGAATAGTACCACCGTCATTAGAAGGTGTCATACCTACATCAGACTTCATAATTGCACGTTCAATATCATTTACTGATGATTTGTCCCAAGGTTGAATAAGTAATGTTCTAGAATCAGGAGTTGTGATGTTTGCTAATTGATTCAATGCTGTCATTGTACCATAGTATTCAACTTGAATACGATCCAAAAGAGCTGGACTAGCTTTTCCAGCACGCAATGTAGCAAATTCACGTTTCAGCGAACCGATCGCTTTATCCATTCTTTCTTCAGCAGACTTTTTAATCTCTTGTGGCATTATTTCCCACTCCCTTTTACAATAGTACCGATCTTTTCACCTAGTACGACACGTTTAATGTTGCCGTTTTCTGTGATCGAGAATACGATAAGCGGAATATTGTTATCCATACATAGAGAAGTTGAAGTAGAATCCATAACACCAAGATTACGATTCAACACTTCCATGTAAGTTAATTCTTCGAATTTCTCAGCTGTTTCATCTTTGAACGGATCAGCAGAGTATACGCCATCAACTTTATTTTTCGCCATTAGAATAACTTCTGCTTCGATTTCAGCAGCACGAAGTGCAGCCGTTGTATCTGTCGAGAAGAACGGGTTACCCGTACCTGCAGCAAAAATAACTACACGACCTTTTTCAAGGTGACGAATAGCACGACGACGAATGTAAGGCTCAGCAATTTGTTGCATTGCGATTGATGTTTGTACACGAGTTGGTACATCAATTTGCTCTAGTGCGTCTTGAAGTGCTAAGGAATTCATAACCGTTGCTAACATTCCCATGTAATCAGCTGTTGCACGATCGATACCTTTTGCAGTACCAGCGATACCACGCCAAATATTTCCGCCACCAACTACGATTGCTACTTCTACACCAAGTGCGATTACCTCTTTAACTTGGCTTGCAATAGAAGAAATTACTGATGCTTCAATTCCATATCCTTCTTGACCTGCTAGTGATTCACCACTAACTTTCAATACGATGCGTTTAAATACTGGATGTTCCAACTTTTATACCTCCATCTTACACCTCTTTAACGAGGTCTTCAATTTTGTTGCGATGATACAAGTAAGGCGGGGCAGAAGCCCCGCCCCTCTATACTTGAGTTCGGATTAAAGGTTAACTTGAGCCATAACTTCTTCAGCGAAGTTATCAACTTTTTTCTCTAGACCTTCACCAAGTTCAAAACGAACGAAGCGACGAATGGAGATGTTCTCACCAATTTTGCTAATTTTTTCATTAACAAGAGTAGCGATTGTTTTGTCTGGATCTTTGATGAATGACTGTTCAAGCAAACAGAATTCTTCATAATATTTAGAAATACGACCTTCAACCATTTTTTCAACGATATGAGCAGGTTTTCCTTCATTAAGCGCTTGAGCAGTAAGAATTTCTTTTTCATGCTCAAGTTCTGCAGCAGAAACTTCCTCACGACGAACGAATTTCGGATTAGAAGCAGCAATATGCATTGCAACATCTTTTACGAATTCTTTGAATTGATCTGTTTTCGCAACGAAGTCAGTTTCACAGTTAACTTCAACTAGAACGCCGATACGACCATTGCTGTGGATGTATGATTCAACAAGACCTTCAGAAGCTAGACGACCAGCTTTGTTTGCTGCTGCCGCAAGTCCTTTTTCACGAAGGAAATCGATTGCTTTTTCGATATCATTGTTTGTTTCTTCTAGAGCTTTCTTGCAATCAAGCATTCCTGCCCCTGTTCTTTCACGTAATTCTTTAACTGCCTTCGCATCTACTGCCATGTAAAAAACCTCCTAGAGTCGTCTATGGTATTTTAGTTCAAAAAAAGGGTAGTGAGAGGTTTTCACCATCTGACCACCCTTTGTTGTTTATGTTGTTATGCCCAAACTCTGCAATTAAGCAGTTGTTTGCTCACCTTGGTTAGCTTCAACAATCGCATCAGCCATTTTAGCAGTAAGCAATTTAACAGCACGAATTGCATCGTCATTACCAGGAATAACGTAGTCAATTTCGTCTGGATCACAGTTTGTATCAACGATACCTACAATTGGGATACCCAATTTGCGAGCTTCTGCAACAGCAATACGCTCTTTACGAGGATCGATTACAAACAATGCGCTTGGAAGTTTTTTCATGTTTTTGATACCGCCTAGGAATTTCTCTAGACGATCTTGTTCTTTCTTAAGAATGATAACTTCTTTCTTAGGAAGAACTTCATAAGTACCATCTAATTCCCACTTCTCAAGCTGTTTCAAACGATCAATACGTTTTTGAATAGTTTGGAAGTTAGTTAGAGTACCACCCAACCAACGTTGGTTGATGAAGAAGTTACCACAACGCTCAGCTTCTTCTTTAACAGAATCTTGAGCTTGTTTCTTAGTACCTACAAAAAGAACAGTACCGCCATCAGCAGCGATTGATTTAACAAAGTTGTATGCTTCATCAACTTTCTTAACTGTTTTTTGTAAATCGATAATGTAAATTCCGTTTCTTTCTGTGAAGATATAACGATCCATTTTAGGATTCCAACGACGAGTTTGGTGACCGAAATGCACACCAGCTTCTAGTAGTTGTTTCATGGAAATAACCGCCATATTCAACACCTCCTGTTTTGGTTTTTTATTGTGTCCGCCGCTAATCGCATTTCTCATTATTACTTTCGCAAAGCAAAAGCACCAATAATAAGATTGATAAGCGTGTGTTTTTAACACCGAAAATTAATATACCATATCGTGGTTACAGAATCAACCTAAAATGTACAATAAACATTGATTTTATTCGATTAACGTTAATTTTTCGACATTAATATATTTTTTTCGTTCTGTTTCAGTTAAAGGTTCCCCAGATAACAACTTACGTATTTGCTCATCGGTACTATTTTCATCAACTAAAAAGTAACCAGCTCTAATTTGCGTATCACGATCTTTGAGAAGTTTTGCAAAAGAAGCTGTACCTTCAATAATATTGTAATCTACAAGTAGTTGAGCTGTTTTGTTGACAGTAGCACCTGGATGAACACGCAAAACATACTGTTTCGCAGGCTCAGATGCTTCTACCTCAGGTGTTGTTGGCTTATCAGAAGCAATAGGTTCAACTTGTTCTTCGTCAACTGGTGTCGTAGTACTAGGCTGCTGAGCTTTTAGGTCAGTCTCAATCTCTGTCTCAGGAGTAATTGAGGGGGTTGAATCAACTGCCCCTTCCACTTTTGACTCATCATCTACTACTTTACCTTGCGAAGTCGTTTCAGGTTTATCTGAAGCTCTATCAAGTGTAGTACTATCAATTTCATTGCTGATCTGATCAAGTTTTTTTTGACTATTTTCACCAATATTAAATAGTTGGAGTAGTAGTGCACCAATGATTATTCCAATTCCTACACCGATTAGTAAGGATCGTTTATGCATTACGCGCATTCTCCTCTTGCTTTGCTAATTGTAATATCAATTGAACTTCACCTTTGTTTTTACCAAGCTTTTTGGCAATGGCTTCAACTGACTTACCACTATCATATAATTCGAACAATTCAACATAACGATTATGTATACTGTTCTCTGGTATAATATTTTGTTTTAACTGCTGTAACTGTGAATCAAATGAAGTATTTTTCATATCTTGTGCCGAGCTTTGATTTGTAAAAGATGTATTAGCTGATAACAGCGTTACTTTCGTATCTAAAGCAACGTTTGCATGCGAAAGGGAAGATAGTTGCTCCTCTAACTCAGAGCACTTCTTCTCTAGTCGCTTAATTTGATCAGACTTTAATCGGTCCTCTTCGCGCATCGTTTGTAAAGAGTTAGAAAGCATTTTAACTAATCCATCATGCTCTTTCTCCATGTTCTCCATAAATTGCTCGAAGGACATTTCTAATTGCTCGAATTGAGCATGATTGGAACTAGAACCAGCTTGATTTTTCTTGTTTTTTGGTAATATCGCTGCTGTAACAGCAATAACTGCTCCTAATAAAGCGATATATTGCCAAGATTGCATAGTGTATCCCGCCTTGATCAATCTGAATTATAGTCGAATATCGAATCTATGGCCTTTATACGGATGCTTGCTGTCATCACTTAACTCTTGGTCAAGACGCGTATCGTTTTTTTTCTGTTTTTTTGATTTTTGCTCCTGTTGATTAGCCTGTTCTTGGTCACGAATAAGAGCCTTGTCAATCTCATCAACCGAATTTGCTACAGATCTTAGTTCGTCAGTATGTTTCAAGGCATTTGAAGCTAAAATTGTCTGCTCTGTTACCGGTCTCTGCATGGCCTGTTGTTGAAGCGTACTTATCTCAGGAGTCCTCGGTACTGATAGTTGGAGATTTAATGGATTGATGCCCATATTTACCACCCCAATTCATATGATTGGTATTAATATATTGGTAACATAACAATTTCTCCATCTTCATATTTGAATAAAATATTTGAAGTACTATCTTTGATATATCTAGTATATCTTCCAATTACGATTTTGACACCACCATAAACGGTGTTTTTAACACTTACACTTGCCTTCTCACTATTTTCAAGCAACTTCTCAATTTCAAATAGTCGATCTTTCATCTCTGCAACAGAGTTTGCAGTTTGTTGCTTCGTATTAATCAATTTTTGTCTCATTGCAAAGCGATCAGGAGTCAATTTCCCTGAAGCAGCCATTTGATCTAAAATAACAAGTGCTTTTTCAGTTCGATCTAAGTTTTCAGCGTGTTCTTTCATGGCATGTCGTAATTCTACTTGTTCCTCACGCAAAGTCGGATTAACACCAACTTCGATAATCGTATTTGTAGACATTGAATTACCAATTGTTCTTGCTGAAACGCCTTCACCTGCCTGAATTGTCCCACCTACAATGAGTCCTTTAGAGCTATTACATTCTACTGAATGTCCGGCACGTACGATAGAATGCATAATACTTTGAGAAACAGTAATATTCTGACCAGCAATAAGATTTGCATCTTGTATGAACGAACACTTAATGTTGTTTTTCGCTTTTACCTGTCCTTTACCAGAAGCCATTATACCGCCAGTAACTTCGATAGAGCCTTCAGATTCTAAGTCAGCACCTTCTACGCCACCAATTACACGAATATCACCTACTGCTTTTATTTTGAATCCTGTAAGCACATTTCCACGTATTACAACTGTACCAACAAAATCGATATTACCAATCCGATAATCAACGTCACCATTTACTTCAAATACTGGGAACACATTAATTTTTTCTTGATCAGTTATAGAGATTAATCCATCAATTGCAGAGTATAGAGCATTTCCTTCGCCGTTCTTCACTACATTTTTACCTACTTTAAAGCGTGCAGATTTACCTAGAGTAGCATCAATCGGTTCGCCTTTCACACTAATTCCAGGTTGTCCATAGGATGGAGGAACTAATTGTGCGATTAGCTGACCTTTGTTGACATTATCAAGCTTCTTAATTTGTTTGAAATCTATTGTCTCTGATTCACTCGATTCATCGTATACCGATTGTTTTCTTATTTTAGTAATAAACTCAACTTTACCGTCTATTCCTTTACCAGCTGGTGTTCCTTTGGCTATTTCGATCTTTCTTTTCATATAGACCAAAGGATCATTAGCTATTAACCGCAAATTGTCGTACAGTATTCCATGGACAATACCTTTTGATCTAATATATTCGTCTAGTTCTGCAACTTCATACGAAACGTTATCGGAAATATAATGAAAATTTAACAAAGCTGTTAACTTATCAGCAGAAATTTCGATATTAATGTTGGCATCAAAAATTTGTTTGTCCATATCTGCTCTCCTCTCTACGATTGAAATAATTGTTCTTTGTACTGTTCTAGTACCCCACGTAATCTCTGTATTGCCTTTGAATGAAGTTGAGAAATACGTGAAGGTGATAGTGACATCACTTCAGCGATTTCACTTAACGACAAATCTTCAAAGTAAAACAATGAAACAACCGTTCGTTCTTTATCAGTAAGTCTGTCGATGCCCTTCATCAAGCTTTGTTCCAAAAACACATCGTCAACCGTTGATTCAGGTTTTTTAGCTCCTTGATCTATTAAAAGAGACATTCTTGTCTCTGACTCTTCTTCTCGTAGTGGTTCCTCTAGTGAAAAAATAGTAGTAACTGAAATATCTTGAACCATATTAGCAAATTCTTTTTCATTAATATTGAGAAATTCACATACTTCCACATCTGTAATAGATCGCATATGTCTCTGTTCTAATACTTGGTAAGCTTCTTCAATCTTTTTAGCTTTTTCTCTTACAGAACGAGGCACCCAATCACCTTGTCGCAAACCATCAATAATAGAACCTCTAATACGCCATGAGGCATATGTTTCGAATTGTAAACCTCTTAAATAATCAAACTTCTCAATTGCATCAATTAAACCCATTACTCCATGACTAGCTAAATCTTCCTTAATAACATTTTTCGGTAAGCCGATTGCCATTCTATTTGTAACATATTCTACTAACGGTAAATAATTTTCGATGAGGTCTTTTTTGGCGTCTATAATACCTTGTTCTCTCCATGCTCGCCACAATTCGATGTTAGTCAAATGAGGCGCTTTTTGCTCGTTCATCGAATCACTCTCCTGTTAGATGACGTATTACTTTTGTCAATTCCTCAGATTCCATTTTGTCAGTATTTACAAGCTGAGTTGGTTTCAATGGTTGAAATTGTTGGCTCAGATCTTGAGTGTCTGTAACTTCATCGTTTGGAGTAGACGTTTTTGTTTGTGTCATTTGTGCTCTCAAAACTTCATTCAAATCTTCATCTTCATCAGGTGTCACTAAATTGACGGTTGTCCCTTTAAGCGACTGATCAGCATCCTCTTGCAATGCATTCTCTTTTCCCTGATTGGGATTTATGATCACACCACATACAAAACGCACAGGATAAGCTAGTAGAAAAAAAGTTATTAAAGCATAGGTACCTCTAATAAGAGATGTGATAAGTGGATTATTTGTTAGAGAGAAAAGCATGATCAAGAGAAAACCAAATACCCCAAAACTGAGATTCCAACGCCATGTACCAAACATTTTAAAGCTCCTTTGTTCCAAATTGGACACTACGAATGGATAGAATACCACTATCACTACTAATTTCGATCGTGCGGCCATAATTACCACCTGTATCTTGTGCCAGTAATGGAATTTTATATTCCTCTAGTAACATTAAACATGATTCGACATTACGAGGGCCAATTCTTAATGTATCGTTCTGTCCAGGTAAGTTGAACATTTGAGAGCCTCCAGCCATTTTCGCTTGAAGCGAGCTCATACTTGCACCTTGTTCTAATAATCTCTCAATTAATCTAGGAATTGCTGTATCCGAATACTTTGCAAGGTTGATTGGATTTTCTCTAGCAATACTTGAAGATGGCAACATAACATGTGCCATACCGGCAAGATGCTTTCTCGGATCATAAAGGGTTAATCCTACACATGAACCTAATCCAGTTGTTTTTAACACCTCACCATTGCTAGCGATATTCAAATCTGCCATACCGACTTTGATTAGTTTATCGCTTATCATGGACTACCTACCCCTAGAGCTTGAAAGATTTTTTGGAATGAATCTGGATCTGGAATGAGAAAGAATTGGCCTTCGATTGTATTGCAATCTTCAATAAATTTCGTTTCGATCAATAATGCAGAGTCACCCATTTGTCCATAATGCATAATGCCATAACTTAAAATAGCACCAGCCATATCATGAGCAACAATCGGAACGGATGGCATCATAGCTAGTTTTGTGAAATCTGCCAACGATGATAAATAAGAGCCTGCAAGAATATTACCAATTTCGCATAAAACTGATAACTCCATTTCAGAATATATACCATCATCAACATGCTGAAGTGGTATAAGTTGTTTCATTAATTGCTGCGCATATTCCTCTTGAATAATAAAGAACATATTACTAGGAACATCACCTTCAACACGTAAAAACACAGCAACTACAACTTGTTCGGAGCCGCCCACACGTTCAGCTATTTCTTCAAAAGGCATGAGCCTTACACTTGGAACCGACATATCTACCGGCTTGTTCAATAACGTAGACAAGGCTGTAGCCGCATTACCTGCTCCTATATTGCCTACTTCCTTCAATACATCAAGTTCAAACGCTTCAAACCGGTTGAAATTTGTCAATGATTACACCTCTATCTGTTCGAGTTGTACAAGCTCTGAACGATTCAAAACTTCGGTTAGATTCAACATAATAAGCAGTCTATCTTCACCTATTTTTGCAATTCCATCTAAGTATTTAGCTTGAATACCTCCAACAATTTCTGGTGGAGAATCAATTGTCGAAGTATCAATATCAATAACGTCGTTGGCAGCATCTACAATAAATCCAACTTCCATATCATTAACAACAACTACAATAATACGAGTATGTTCTGTAGCTTCCGTTTCTGGAAGGTTGAAACGACCACTTAAGTTAAGAACTGGAACAACAATTCCACGTAAATTAATTACGCCTTTAATGAATGAAGGTGTTTTCGGAACTCTAGTGATTGGAGACATTCTTTCAATAGTTTTTACTTTGTCTACCTCAATTCCATACTCTTCATTACCTAGACCAAATACAATTACTTTCAATTCCTCAGCCATACTAACCCCTCCTAAAACTTTTCATAATTCTCGAAGCACTTCTCAGGAATGAAAAGTAGCATCGGAAGTAAATGCTTATTTAATTAATGCGTTTGGATCAATAATAAGTGCAACTTGACCATCACCAAGAATAGTAGCACCTGAAATACCTGAAATGTTTTTCATATATTTGCCGAGTGACTTCAATACAATTTCACTTTGACCTATAAATTCGTCAATAATAATTGCAGCCCATTTTTCACCTTTATGGATAACAATAATTTCATGCTCATCCTCTAGTTGCTCATTGAAACTAGTAGAATCAAACAGATTTGATAGAGAAATAAGTGGAATCACGGCATTTCTGAACTTAATCATTGGGTTACCGTGGACACTTAATATACTAGATTTAGGAATGATCGCCGTTTCCACAATTGAGCTAAGTGGAACTGCATATTTTTCATCACCTAGCTTAATAAGCATTGCCGAAATAATCGAAAGCGTTAAAGGTAGCTGTACTGAAAACTTAGTTCCTTTTCCTTGGACAGATGTAACCGCGACATTACCACCAAGGGAAGTAATTTTTGTACGAACAACATCAAGACCTACACCGCGACCTGAAATATCTGAAATGACATCTGCAGTACTGAACCCTGCTGCAAAAATCAGCATATGAATCTCGTCATCAGAAAGTTTACTAGCGTCTTCTGGTTTTACAATTCCTTTACTAATTGCTTTTTCCAATATTTTATCTTTGTTAATGCCTTTACCATCTTCCTCAACTTCGATAAATACATGATTCCCACTATGGAATGCACGTAAGTGTACAGTCCCTGTTTCAGACTTACCTGCTGCAATACGTTCACTAGTAGTTTCAATACCATGATCAACGGAGTTACGTAATAGATGGACTAGCGGGTCTCCAATTTCATCAATAACAGTACGATCAAGCTCCGTATCAGCACCGGTAATGACTAGATCAATCTTTTTGTCCATTGATTTAGCTAGATCACGGATCATACGAGGGAAACGATTGAATACCGTATCCACTGGAACCATTCTTAATTTCAATACAATATTTTGCAAGTCAGAACTAACTCGAGCCATATGCTCTATCGTTTCTGACAAGTCATTACGCTTAATCTCACTAGCTAATTGCTCCAAGCGTACACGGTCAATTAACATTTCACTAAATAAGTTCATCAAGGAATCTAAACGTTCAATATCAACGCGGATTGTACGATTAGCAACAGCAGCTTGTGAACCTTGTTTTACATTCTTCTTCTCATCTACTTGTGCTACTGGAGAAGGAGCTTTACTAGAAGTTAATTCAGTAGACTCAGATAAAGAATTTTTAGTTGTAGGTGTATCAGAATATGAAAGTGCTGCTAGCGAATCTTCATCTAACAAGGATACTTCCACACTCTCGATTTCTGATATCTTATTAATTTTAGATACAATTTCATCTGAGCTTATTTGTGAAATTGTGAATACTGTGAATGATCTATCAAACTTTTCTTGCTCTAACTCTTCTACAGACGGTTCAGATTTTACGATCTCACCTGAATTTTCTAAAACATCAAATACCATATATGAACGTGCTGCTTTCAGAACACAACTCTCTGTTAACGTAACCTTTACATAAAATACTTGATGACCACTTTCAATAGACTGCTTCAATACTGAAGATTGAAACTGGTCTAAAATACCACCGCTATTGTTCGTTTTTCCTGATGCGGAAGTAACCGAAGCCGTCGCAGATGTATCAGTTGCATAATCACCTTTGACAATTTTCACAAGATCAGCCACGATTGCAGATACGTCAGCTTTACCCGTACCACCTTCTACAATATCTTGCACCATCTTTTCAAGTGCATCTAAACCTTTGAATAAAGTGTCAAAAATAAAACTGTCCATTTTCAGTTTATTGTTCCGAACCAGATCAAGGACATTTTCCATCTCATGAGTTAACGAAGCGAGATCTTCATACCCCATTGTTGCAGACATCCCTTTGAGTGTATGAGCAGAGCGGAAAATATCTTGGACAATTGAGATATCCTCAGGATCATTCTCTAATCTCATCAAATTATCATTTAGCGCCTGCAGGTGATCATTCGATTCGTCAATAAACATTGATAAATAAGCATTCATATCCATTACATGACACCTCCTATTAGTTTGTACCGCACTTTGGAGCTTATCTCATTACCACATTAATAATTTCAGGTGCAATTTGTGTCAATGGAAGCACCTTATTCGCAACGCCTAGTTCTACCGCTGATCTAGGCATGCCGTACACTATACAACTTTCTTCTGCTTCAGCAATTGTTGAAGTAACTCCATGTTCAACGAGTTGCTTCATCCCAAGCGCACCGTCACTACCCATACCAGTCATAATGACAATATGTCTCTCTAGTTCATCAAATGGAAGTAAAGAATCAAATAAAGTATCGACAGAGGGCCTATGACCATTTCTTGCTGGTGCACTAGTAAGATTGATCTCGTAATGATGGTTAACCTTTACAATTTCCATATGATACCCACCTGGAGCAACATATGCTTTACCATTTTCTAATTTAATACCTTGACTCGCTTCCATAACCGTAAGTTCGCTAAAACTGTCAAGTCTCTGTGCCAATGAATTAGTAAATCGTGGTGGCATATGCTGAACGATGACAACAGGAGCTGTTAAGTTACCAGGTAGAGCACTTATTACTTCGTGTAATGCTCTTGGACCACCAGTTGATGTTCCAATCGCGACGATTTGTGTAACTGCTTGATTCCTTTTACTTACCTGTGCAACCACATCATTTGCACCTGTATTTTTGATATTCTTATTAGGTGTCAATATTGGTTTAAGCGGTTTTTCAGAGATAATCTTTTTAGGTATTGTGTTAGTTTTGTTTTCTATTATATTCGACTTACTAGTTGCAAGTGAGTTACTAGATTGTATATTTCCAATTTTATCATTTTTTAATAGATTTGACGCGGTTTCTGTATGATTTTGCAATAATTTATTACTTTTCTGTATTGTTTCTATTTCTGATTTGAATACATTTGATTTTCTGCGGGTCAGAACTGCAATTTTCAACTTCTCCAGTATCATATCTCCAACAGATTTAATATCTTGTGATTGTGCACCTACACTAGTTGGTTTCCTAATAAAATCAAATGCACCAAATTGCAAAGCCTTTATTGTATCACGAGTATTGGCTTCACTAATTCCAGATAACATGATGATAGGAAGTTTATGTTTCTTCAATATGTGTTGAAGAGCATCTATCCCATTCATAAGTGGCATTTCTAGGTCTAATGTAATGACATCTGGATTGAGACTCTCTACGCTTGAAACAGCCTCAATACCATTAACAGCGGTCCCGATAACCTTAAATTGCGGGTCTTTTTCGATCAGATCGGTTATTATTTTACGCATAAACGCTGAATCATCAACGACTAATACACGATAAGGGTCCATAACTGTTCCTCCATTCTCAAGGATTATCTAGTACGTCTAAATAGTTTATGTAAGAATCCTTTCACACCAGAAGAATTGCTTTTATGTGGTATATTCAAAAAATCTTTAGCTATTAACATAATTCCCTTAGAGGCTTCGGAATCTGGAAATAACATTAACAAAGGCATTTGTTTCTTAACCGATTTCGAAACATGCACATCATCTGAAATGTAACCTAGTACGGGTAACTCAATATTAAGAAATCGCTTCGTAACATTACTAATATTATTGGCTGTTGTTTCACCTTCTTGTCGATCAGTTGAACGATTAACAACAAGTCGGAAATTAACATCTGAATCTAATGAGTTAACCATCTTAATTAAAGCATATGCATCAGTTATGGAAGTAGGCTCAGGAGTTGTAACAACAATCGTTTCATCTGATGATGTAATAAATTGTGCTGTTTCTTTCGAAAGACCTGCTCCAGTATCAAAAATAATATAATCATACTGACCTTGCAGTTTTAATATTTCTCGACCAAAACGATCAATTTCTTGTTCTGTTAATCTTACTAAATCTAATAATCCTGAACCGCCTGCTATATAATGTAAGCCTTCAGGTCCTATACTAATAATATCCCATATTGTTTTTTCATTTTTTATTAAGTGGTATAAATTATACTTAGAGGACGTACCCATAAGCACGTCGATATTTGCCATTCCAATATCCGCATCTAGTACCAAAACTTTCATTCCTAGCCGTTGCAAGGCTAGGCTGAAATTTAAGCTGAAATTAGATTTACCAACTCCACCTTTTCCACTAGTTACAGAAAGGAATCTCGTTTCCTTCTGATTTTGCGTATCGGAATGCTGCTTTACTAATTGTCGTAAAGCTTCCGCTTGATCATTCATGATGTGGATCTCCTAGCAATTGTTCTATATAACCTTCAATTGAAAACGCTTCAATATCATCAGGTACATTCTGTCCACTTGTTACGAATAATGGTTGTAAGCCATACATCATAATCATATTAAAGATAGAACCGTAAACATTGGCTTCATCAAGTTTCGTGAATACAACTTTTCTCACGCCATATTTACTGAATTTTTCTGCGACAACATTCATATCTTGTGTTCTGCTCGTTAGACTGAGAACAAGAATGGCTTCACTTATTTCATCTGTTTGAAGTAAACTATTCACTTCTGAAACATGAATATCACTCTTAAAGTTACGTCCAGCAGTATCCATAAAAATAAGTTCGGCTGTTTCTAATTGCGCAAACGCACGATGTAAATCTAAAGGAGAAAATACCACTTCTAAAGGAATATTTAATATGTTAGCATACGTTCTTAATTGCTCAACGGCTGCAATACGGTAAGTATCAGCTGTAATTAATCCGATCTTCTTCCCGTCCTTAATAGAATAATTTGCAGATAGTTTCGCTATTGTCGTTGTCTTACCTACTCCTGTTGGACCAACAAATTGGACAACTCTCGAGTTAGTATTAATTTCTGCTGCTTGATACGGAGAAAGCCATTCAAGAAATTTTTGTTTTGAAAAATCCCAAACGGCATCCGTAGATAGTAACTCATTATTTTTAAGTTCTAGTTCATACAATTCATCGCTTATTACTTCAATCCACTGCTCGAATATTTCTTGTTCTGCTAATCTTTGCTTAATCGCTTCGACGGCAGGAGATAATGAGATTGTTACAGTAGATTTTGATGATAATCGTTGCATTTCATGACGTAGACTTTTCAGTTCGTTTACAATGAAAAGCTCTGTCTTTGAAAAATTATTAGACTGTGCTTTCACTTGTTCCTGATCAGGAAATGGTAGCACATCAGACTTTTCTAGTACTTCAGTAGCAACAGCAGATTTACCAGATAATGAGTTCTCACGTACCGATGAGTTTGTAGCTTCTCGCTCTACATGAGTATCAATTTGAGAGGATCCACCATATAATTTGGATGCAAACGATGAACCGTTTGGTACTACTAAAGACTCATGAGCTTTTGATGGAGTAACAATTGAAGAAGATGTGCGAACATCATCTTCCTCAATTTTAGTCTCCTTATTACGTTGGCTTGCTTTTAAAATTTGATCAACTACATAATCCACTTGATCACTAGTAATTTTTTTCGGTTTTTTTTGCACACTCGGCTCAACTGCTGCCATGACTTCTATTTTACGCTTCTTAAACATCCCTAGAAATCCACCGATTTTAATATCTTTCGTTTCTAAAATGACTGCGTCATTCCCCATCTCATCACGGATAAGTGAGACAGCATCAGGTAAAGTATCTACTACATAACGTTTTACCCTCATAGATTAACCACCCCAACGCTTTGAACTTCTACATTTGGCTCCAATTCACTATAAGATAAAATTGGAATATCTTGCAAAGTACGTGCAACAACTTGACGTAAATACATTCGAATCGTAGGTGAAGTAAGTACGATAGGTTGCTGACCAGATTGCAACAAGCGATTTACTTGTTCTGTTAATCTTTGATAAATTTGTTGCGATGAAACTGGATCAAGTGAAACGTAACTACCTTGATCATTCTGTTGAACAGAATCAATAAGTTTCTTCTCAAGTTGTGCACCTACAGTAATGACACGTAACGATTGGCCTTCAGTTGAATATTGTAACGTAATTTGTCGAGATAATGATTGACGAACATATTCTGTTAATATGTCTGTATCTTTAGAATATTGACCATAGTCTGCTAACGTTTCAAATATCGTAACAAGGTCGCGAATCGATACTTTTTCCTGCAATAATTTCGTTAATACTTTTTGAACATCACCAAGAGACATTACGGCAGGTATAAGTTCATCTACAAGTGCAGGATAACTCGACTTAACATTTTCAACAAGTGCTTTCGTTTCTTGACGACCAAGTAATTCATGTGCATGGCGCTTAACGATCTCTGTTAGATGAGTAGCAACAACTGATGGAGGATCAACAACTGTGTATCCTGCTAATTCAGCTCGTTCTTTAGTCATTTCATCAATCCATATTGCTGGTAAGCCAAATGCTGGCTCCGTTGTCTCAATTCCATGAATCGAATCATCTTCAAATCCAGGACTCATTGCTAAATAGTGATTCAATAATAACTCTCCGCGAGCAACTGTATTTCCTTTGATCTTTATCACGTATTCATTGGGCTTAAGTTGAATGTTATCCCTTATGCGAATAACTGGGACAACTAAACCTAATTCAAGCGCACATTGTCTCCGGATCATAATAATTCGATCTAACAAGTCTCCGCCTTGTTGAGTATCAGCTAGTGGAATTAATCCATAACCAAATTCAAACTCGATCGGATCAACTTGAAGTAAACTAATGACACTTTCTGGACTTCTTACCTCTTCGATCTGTTGTTCTTCTACAAGTAATTCATCTTGTGCTGCTTTCTTCGTTTGCGAAGTTTGAATTAGATAAGCAGCAATTGCTATTCCAATTGCAAACGGCCATGTACGAAGAGGACCAATCGGAGTTAATCCAAGCACAGCAATTGTACCAGCAGCAACATAAAGTAATTTTGGATACTTGAACAACTGAGCAGTAATATCCTCTGCTAAGTTTCCATCAGAAGCAGAACGAGTGACAATAAGACCAGATGCAGTTGAGATTAATAATGCTGGAATTTGTGCAACTAGACCATCACCAATCGTTAAGATCGTAAACTTATTAAGTGATTCAGCGAAAGATAGATCCCAGTTCACCATACCAATAATAAATCCGCCAATTAGATTGATAATCATCATTACAATCGTCGCAATCGCATCACCTTTAATGAACTTACTTGCACCATCCATAGCTCCGAAGAAATTAGATTCTCTTTCAATTTTAGAACGACGTTCTTTTGCTTCAAATTCATTGATAATTCCTGAGTTCAAGTCAGCGTCAATACTCATCTGCTTACCAGGCATTGCATCTAGTGTAAATCTTGCAGCTACCTCTGCAACCCGCTCAGAACCTTTAGTAATAACAATGAATTGAACAACTACTAGAATTAAGAAGACGACAAAGCCGATAATTACGTCTCCGCCACCTACCCATTGACCAAATGTTTCAATTACTTCTCCGCCCTCTGCTGTAGATAGAATACTTCTTGTTGTAGAAATACTTAGTGCAAGCCTAAATATTGTAGTAACTAAAAGTATTGCTGGGAAAATAGAAAAATCAAGAGCAGATTTCGTATTCATTGCAACTAGTAAGATCGTAAGTGATATCGTAATATTCACAATTAGAAGAAAGTCAATAAGCAAAGTAGGGATTGGCACGATCATCATGAGAATAATTCCTATGATACCGCAAGTAATAATGAGCTCTTTCAGCTTCATGATGGTCCCACCCCCTAGTTACTTCCGTTTTTTTTTGCTACCTTTTAATTTATATACATATGCCAATACTTCTGCTACAGCTTGGAATAAGTCAGCTGGTATAGAGTCTCCTATCTCAGCTTGACTGTACAGTGCTCTAGCTAGCGGCTTATTTTCCAATGTAATGACACCATGCTCCTTTGCAACCTCACGAATTTTGAGCGCGAGATGATCCTTTCCTTTAGCGATAACTTTTGGTGCCTCCATATTAGAAGAATCATACTTTAGTGCAACGGCGAAGTGTGTCGGGTTAGTAATAACGACATCAGCATTTGGAATTTCTTGCATCATACGAGAAATTGCCATTCTTAATTGCTTCTCTCGAATTTTACTTTTAATTAAAGGATCACCTTCAGATTTTTTATGCTCATCTTTAATATCTTGTTTGGACATTCTCAAACTTTTTGCATTTTCGTATTTCTGATACATGTAATCTAGTAATGCTAGTGCAACTAGAATAGCACCTATAGTAATACCTAGACGAAGTACTAATGAAGCTGCATAAGCGAATACGACATCTAGCGGTTGTAATGCTAATCCTTGGATCGTTACCCATTCCGCAGAAATAATAGAATAAACCATCATTCCTATTATCGTAACTTTAAGTAAGCTCTTCGCAAATTCAACAAGGCTTCTCATAGAAAAAATCCGTTTGAACCCTTCAATCGGATTCAATTTACTTAACTTTGGTTGCAGTGGTTCACCAGTCAAAAGAAAGCCAAACTGTACTACATTACCAATGACCCCTACTAACATAACAATTGCAAAAATTGGTGCTAAAAGAATTATTATTTCCAACATGATAGAGACAAAAAAATCACCTAGATTGCCAGCAGTTAATTCTAAAGTCAACCAATTTTCAAATAGATTCGTGAACAATCTCATGAAATGAGTTTCATAATATCCACCTAGCATCATAAACGAGGCAAATACTAAAGTAAGAATGAGTGCTGCCGGTAATTCTTGTGATTTAGCGACTTGACCCTTTTTACGTTCATCAGAAACTTTCTTAGGAGTAGCTTTTTCAGTTTTCTCTTGATTGAATAGTTGTAAATCAAGATGTAGTGCATACTTTTGCACGAAATTGCCTCCAATCTATGCAGGCGGACCACCAACAACACCAAAAAATTGTTTTAATGTGTCAAAAAGAATAGAGAAAACTTTTTCTAAAATAAGAGTCGTCCCAGGTAACGTTAATATTATTAGTAATAGTCCTAGCATGATTTTAACTGGAAAACCAATAACAAAAACATTGAATTGTGGTGCTGTTTTTGCTAGAAACCCTAACCCAACATCCGTTATAAACATTGCTACCATGATAGGTACTGCGATCTGAATACCAATGATAATACTAAGTACCACTGAATTCGTAATAAACTCGGCGATGCTTCCATCAGCCATTCTTGCAAACCAATTGTTTTCTATTGGTATCCACTGATAACTGTCCATTAGGCCAGTAAGTAAATAATGATGTCCATTCATCATCAGAAATACGACTAACATCAATAAATACTTGAAATTACCCAGTAAGGGTACTGATGTTCCCGATACAGGATCGATAATATTCGCCATTGCAAAACCTATCTGCATGTCGATAATCCCACCTGCTGTGTGCATCAAGGCAAAGAATAAATAGACGATAAAACCCAACATTAGCCCAATTAATACTTCACGAATGATCAGCATCACATATTGTAAATCAAGAACCATCACTTGATTATCAGCATGCATCATAAAGATAAATAATGAGATAAAAAAACCTAGTCCTATCTTAAAAATCGACGGCACCGTTTTATGAGAAAAAACAGGAGTTACGACGAAAAAAGCTGTTACTCGACAAAATATAAGCAAAAAAATAGGAACTGCATTCATAAATACTTCTGTCATCGAATTCACAGCCTAACCGATATATTGATGTAAATTGCTAAATATCGTATACGTGAAGTCAACAACCGTATTCAGTATCCATGGGCCAAAGACAATAACAGACAATAGAACAGCTACGATCTTCGGTACAAACGCTAACGTCTGTTCTTGAATTTGGGTTGTCGCCTGAAAGACACTCACTACTAATCCAGTTACTAATGCTAGCACAAGCATGGGAGCGGATGCTTTCAAGACAGTGAATACGGATTCTCCTGCAAGACCAATTATGAAGTCTGCACTCAATGTCTTCCCTCCTCACAAACTTTATGGACTAAAGCTTAGTAGTAATGATCGGACGATCAGATACCAACCGTCTACTAATATGAATAATAAGATCTTAAAAGGTAAAGAAATCATAATAGGAGGTAACATCATCATCCCCATCGCCATCAACGTACTCGCTACGATCATATCAATTACGAGAAACGGGATGAAAATCATGAAACCCATCTGAAATGCAGTTTTTAGTTCGCTTATCGCATAGGCGGGAATTAATGTTGTAATTGGAATATCTTCGTAAGTTGCTGGTTTCTCGGTTTGAGTATAGTCCATAAATAATAACAAATCTTTCTCACGCGTATGCTTGAACATAAACTCTTTCATAGGTTTAGCTGCTTCTTCAAGTGCTTGTTCTTGCGTTATTTCACCTTGCATATATGGTTGTAACGCTACTTCATTGATCTGATTAAATGTTGGCGCCATAATAAAGAATGTTAGGAACATTGCTAGACCAACTAAAACTTGTGATGGAGGTACAGTGTTTGTACCCATTGAGGTTTTCACAAAACCTAGTACTATGACAATTCTAGTAAAACTCGTCATCAGAACTAATATTGCAGGTGCAATACTCAATACAGTAATTAATAGAAGTATTGTTACTGTGCCTGTACCTGAACTTTCACCATCAGAACCACCAACGTTAATGGAGATATCAGGAAGTGCTTCAGCGTGAGCGTACGGTACCATCGTTAGTAATAGAATCAGTAACAGCGGTACGATAAGCATCCACTTTTTTTTCATTGTCCATCAACCATTCATTTATTATTATCTTTCAAAAGTGACTCTAACTCCTGCTTACGTTCCGCTTGTTTATCAAGTTTACTTTGCAGTAAGTCTTCAAAAGAACTAGACTCATTCCACATGTTAGTATCATTTTCTTTGAAGTCCGTTTTCGAACGTTTACTAGATGATAGCCATTCCTTCATCGTAGACAATGAAATCATCGGTTGTTCTTTCAGCTCAAGTTCTTGAATAATTCTCGCTACTATTTCTGGATCATCTAATTTGTCTAGTAGAGTTACTTGATCACCTACTCCAACAACATAGATACGATTAGCGATTTCAATAACTTGCATGGAAGAATTTTGACCAAGACTAATACCACCTAATGAACGAAGACCCCGTTGAGTTCCCCACGCACGATTACGCTTTGAAAGAAATTTTATTGTGAAAATTAATAGAGTGATTACGATAGCAAGAGCAACGAACACCCAAATAACGTCGCCTATATATCCGGTATCCATTTTATCAACTCCACTACTCAAGCCTACTCCTAACTCGCTGTTACCGTCAGTAGCAACAGCGATATAAGGAAGAGACATTGTAAGTAAAGTTGTTAATACAGTTATTTTCCAACCTAACTTCAACATGTTAAGCCTTCTCTCATTAACCAAGCGTTTTTTTAATAGCTTCAATAACACGATCAGCTTGGAATGGTTTTACTATAAAGTCTTTTGCTCCTGCTTGGATCGCGTCAATAACCATTGCTTGTTGACCCATCGCAGAACACATAATAACTTTTGCATTTGGATCTAATTTACGAATTTCTTTTAATGCAGATATACCATCCATCTCAGGCATCGTAATATCCATTGTTACTAGATCAGGTTTTACTTCTTTGAATTTCTCAATGGCTTGAGCACCATCTGGTGCTTCACCTACTACTTCGTAACCATTTTTGCTTAAAATATCACGTATCATCATTCTCATAAATGCAGCATCATCAACAATTAGAATACGATTTGCCATGTTTCTTCCTCCTAGAGATCACTTATTGTAGTTTTTGAATTCTGTCCCATTGACTTACGATATCAGTTACGCGTACACCAAAGTTTTCATCGATGACAACAACTTCGCCTTTAGCGATTAACTTGTTATTCACAAGTATATCAACTGGCTCACCTGCTAGTTTATCTAACTCGATGATAGAACCTTGAGATAACTCAAGAATATCCTTTATTTGCTTCTGGGTTCTTCCTAATTCTACAGTGACCTTCAATGGTATGTCGAGTAGTAAATTTAGATTAGTTCCATCAGTCTGTGGTAAACCACCTTGATTGAAATTAGCGAATTGCACGGGTTGCACATTAACATTACGATTCAAGTTCATGTTATTATTTGGCATATCATACCCCATCGCTGGCTGTCCGTACATTTCCTGAGGTTGCTGAGGAACCTGTGGTACGTTCGCCGTAAGTTGTTGTGGCACTTCATTATACTGAGGCGCCTGCGTAACTGGTGGAGCAACTTGCTCTACTCGTGCTGGAGCTGCAGGTGCTACAGTTGCTGCTGGAGCAGCTAGTTCCTCAGATGTATCTCCCATAAGTGTAGCAACCATTTGTTTTGCAAATGAGATTGGCAACAACTGCATGATCGTTGAATCGATAAGATCACCAATTCTAAGATGGAATGCAATTTTGATCATAATATCGTCTGAAGGCAGATGATCCAGACCATCACCACTTGACACATCTAGTATATTGATGCCTGGTGGTGAGATATTAACTAATCTATTAAAAATAGTAGACATTGACGTTGCAGATGAACCCATCATCTGGTTCATAGCTTCTTGAACGGCAGAAATATGAATTTCATTCAATTCCTCGTTCAATACTGTTCCTTCTCCGCCAAGCATAAGATCAGCAATGACTTGAGCGTCTTTTGTGCGAATAACTAAGGAATTAATTCCTTCGAAACCATCAACATATTCAACGCTTACGGCCACATGAGGCTTAGGAAAAACATCTCCTAGCTCACTTTTTCTGACAAGAGACACTGTAGGTGTTGTAATGTCAACTTTACGGCCAAGTAGTGTAGATAGCGCAGTTGCTGCACTACCAAATGTAATATTTCCAATTTCACCTAAAGCATCTTGTTCCATTGATGAAAGGTAATTTTCCAGAACGACTTCTGAAGTAGCTTCTGTTACTACTGTCGCTTCTTCAGGTTCGCTTGAGGATTGACGAAGCAACGCATCGATTTCCTCTTGAGACAAATAATCTTTACTCGTCATAATCTTCTTCCGCTCCTTCGTTCAAAATCTCATCAATTTGTATCGCTATACGATCTTTAATTGATCCTGGACTTCCGATAAATTTAATCTTTTCTCCAACTCTTATTTTAAGCCCTTCATCAATAGGTTTATTTAATGTTAGAACATCACCTTGAGCAAGACCTAAAAACTCTTGTATTGTAATCGATGCTTCACCAAGCTCTGCTATGATAGGCAACTTAGTTTTCTTAACTCGATGCTCAAGCATCTCAACTTCCTCTGGTATACGTTCTTTTTTCTGAGACACAAACCAATGATGTACAGACAATCTTGGCATGATTGGTTCCAATACGACATGTGGTATACATAAGTTGATCATCCCTGTTGTATCACCAATTTTCGTACTGAATGAGATTAACGCAATTGTTTCATTGGGAGAAACAACCTGCATAAATTGCGGATTAGTTTCAAGCGCTTCTAACCTTGGCTTAATATCAATAACTGTTTTCCAAGCCTCTTGTAAGCTTTCGAATGCTCTTGAAAATACTTTTTCCATAACAATTGTTTCAATTTCAGTGAGAGAATTCATTTTCGCTGGTGCTGTACCTGGCCCACCTAGCAAGCGATCAAGCATTGCATATGCTACGTTAGGATTAACTTCTAGCACCATACGACCTTCCAAAGGATCAGCCTCAAAAATATTTAAAATTGTCATTTTTGGAATTGATCTGATGAATTCATCGTAAGGCAGCTGCTCTACATCAACCACATTGATCTGAACAAATGTCCTAAGTTGAGCTGAGAAATAAGTTGTTAAGTACCTTGCAAAGTTTTCATGAATTCTTGTTAAGCTTCTAATATGATCTTTCGAGAATCTTACTGCCCTCTTGAAATCATACACACTAACTTTTTTAGTAACTTCTTCTTTTTTTAAGTCCTCTGCATCCATCTCACCTGATGATAATGCCGCTAATAGTGCATCAATCTCATTTTGAGATAAAACATCAACCATGTCTCTCACCTCCTTAGAGGAAATTCTCTAGTAGCTAGATTTTTGAAATAAGGAAATCAGTAATCTCAACTTTAACTAGTTTTCCTTTTGGTAAAATCGGATTAATAAGATTTAACAATTTAGATTCAAGATTATCTTCGCCTTGAGATCCATTAAGTTCTTCTGCTGTCATATCAGCTAAAGCTCTACTAATAATTGGCTTAACTTCAATATCTAAAATTTGATCGAAGCCTTCTTTTGTTTTCTTGTTATCCATTTGGAATGCGAAATTAATGATTACAAGAAATTCAGGATCCTTTAGATTTCTTCTGAAATCAGTAAGAGTGGAAGTAACTTCAACACGTTCTTTCGCGCTAAGCACTTCAACTTTAACTGGTTCAGTTTCTGCAGCAGTTTTTTTGTCATCTCCAAACATCATATCGAACACGACAAAACCAACAACAGCAATTAATGTAATGGACAACAGTATGGTAATTAACCATGGTAGCATCTTTTTCATCGCAAAGGCTCCTTTGTATGTTCAATCTTTTGGGCCGCAGCAATTAGGCCAATTGCTTGAAGAAACTGCTGATTAAGACTAACAATATCAGCAGCCTTTTCTTTCACTACAATTTTATTTCCCGTTGTTAACGTAATAACGGTATCAGCAGCCTCTTCAACCAACTCAATAAGTAGCGCGTTAACCGTCAATTTTTGACCATTAATTCGCGTCAAAGTAATCATGTGCACTCCTCCTATAGAGAGGGAGATCATTAGACCTCCCTATAAACTACTAAAGTGATTAACGTTTCAAGTTAACTACCTCTTGTAAAATCTCATCGGAAGTAGTGATGATTCTTGAGTTAGCCTGGAAACCACGTTGTGCAATAATCATTTCAGCAAATTCAGCTGTCAGATCAACGTTTGACATTTCTAGCTGACCAGCAATAATTGCACCTGTACCTAGTTCTGCATCATTAGGAGCGATTATTTCCATCTCACCTTCTGGGTTAGCATTCACTGTCATACGGTACAAACTACCACCAAGCTTCTCTAGTCCACCAGGGTTAACGACTTTAACAACACCGATCTGAGCTACTTCTACCTGACCGTCAGCAGTTACGCCAGTAATAACACCATCTTGACCAATAGAGAAAGCAGTTATTTCTTCATCTAGTACAATTGGGGCACCATCTGTACTAAGTACGAAAAGTCCATCGCCATTTACAAGTTGACGGTTACCATCTAGTACAAAATTACCTGCTCTAGTTAACATTTGTTCTGTGCCATCTCCAGCTGAAACAACGAAAAATCCATCACCATCAATACGTAAATCTGTAGGTGTATTTGTTGTCATAGCACTACCTGGAGTATGGACAGTATCAATAGCAGAGATCGTAACACCTAGACCGATCTGTTTCGCGTTAACACCACCACTAGTTCCTTCTTCAGGAGCTGTAACACCACTCATTGTTTGACTCAAAATATCTGAGAACATTACTCGACCAGCTTTGAAACCTACTGTATTTACGTTAGCGATGTTATTACCGATTACGTCAAGTTTTGTTTGAAAACCTTTCATTCCTGAAACACCGGAGTACATGGATCTTAGCATTCTTATTATCCTCCCAAGACTTTATTATTAGCTGTATCAATCGGTCAACAGCTATAGGCTCCCTTATCGGTCCAGCCTATTTTAAGATGATTGCACTATCTATTTGTGTAAATACATTACTTTGGAGTTGTCCACCATCTAGCGCCGTCACAACCGTTCTAGTTGGCACGTTCACGATCATAGCAATGTCACGATAGACGATCAATGAGTCCTTTGCACCTTTTTGTGCTGCTGAATCAACAGCTTCACTAATTTGAGTTAACCCTTCGCTTGGAAGTTTAATCCCTCTTTGTGCCATTCGAAGTTCTGCATGATGACTGAATTTTAACATCGCGCCATCTAATACTTCTGAGAACTTAGTATTGTCTGAGGATTGCTGACCACGAGTACTATTAGATAAGGCACTCGGATTAACTTTCATTGGATACATATGACCGACTTTAATAATATCACTCATTATTCAGTCACCCCTCCATTAGAAGAGTCATCCCCAGGTGTTTCAGTAGAACCATCTTCAGGAACTTCAGGAGTCTCCTCCGTAGGTTCATCGGGACCATCTGTACTTGGTTTTGTCTCAGAGATTTGACCAACAAAGTCAATTCCGATACGTTCGCCACCAACTTCAACATACAAATAACCATCTTGTGAAATAATTGAATCTACTACGCCACTCTTTTGAATTACTTTTCCGGCTTCATCAAATTGATTCCAAGTAACAGTTTTACCGATTAAGCTAGATGCAGATCCAATGTTCTGACGAATCAACGCCAACTCATCCGACATATTCGACAGTTGCTCAACAGATGTAAATTGTGCCATCTGTGCAATGAAATCTGTATCACTCATCGGATTCATAGGATCTTGGTTACGTAGTTGTGCAACCAGTATACTTAGAAACTGATCTTTACCCATTTCATTGGATTTAGCGGAAGCTTTCTTTACATTAGATGAATCGTAGTTTGGCCACACCACTGAATTTGTAATCGCACTTGCCATTATTTTCACCTCCGTTCAACTTTTGGTGTTATTACACCATTTCATTGACCGCGCGACCATATCCTAGTTCTTTATGAGACGCGTTTGTAAGTAGCTGTTCTTCGAAGTTTTCATCAACATTATTATTATTCTTACCATTTTGATCTTGTAAATGTTGTTGACTACCTTGCTTCTGCTGTTGCGATAATTCAGCAGCGAATGCAGTTTGAGTTACTTCAATTTTATCAACTGTAATGCCTTGCGATGCTAGAGAAGCACGCAGTTGAACCATTTGATTTTCTATTGCATCTTTACCCATTGCAGTTTCAGCTTGGAAAATCGCCGTCAATATACCATTTTGCATTGATATTTTCACATCAACATGCCCTAAATTTTCAGGAGTTAACATAAGTCTAGCTTCAGTTAAACCATTTAATGAAGAAATGTTGAATTTTTGAACGATTAGACCTTCCATCGTATCAGCGAATTCATTTGCTAACACAAATGCCGAAGTTGTTGTTGCACTAGTTTTCGCTAATAACGGCAAGAAATCTTTCGCATTATCAGCTTTCAACATCGCTAACGCTGTTGTTGGTTGACTTTGTAAATCATCAGCCTCAGTTTGTGTCACCACTTCTGTCTGATTCGTCAAAGAAGCTGATGTAAACGCCATTTCTTGTGACAAACGTTGTAGATGTGATGCTGCACTATTCTCTTTCGAGACTTCAACAAACGGAGATGTATTAACTAGGTTAGAATCACTTTGCTTAACCTTCAACTCTTTGACTAGATCGTCAAGCGATGATTGCAAATGCTGTAGTTGATTAGTAATAATCACTTCAGGTTGCTTGCCTTGAATAATTTTCATAGAACCTTCATGCAATGATTGTTGCAATAACAATAATTGATCTTGAAGTTTAGTAACTGTAGCATGTTGACTATTATTAGTAGTTGCAATGAGTGCTTCATCTACTTCTACATCAAAAGAGATGGTAGGTTGCTCATTTTGTAGTGTAATCACTTGTACGAGCGCTGTAAGTTGTTGCATTAACGAATCTAGCAAACTAAGCTGCTCTCCAGTTAGCTCTTCATCTTTCAAAGTTTCTAACTGATCTAGCAAGTTTTCAACAAGCTGGTCTAGTTCTTCAGTCGATAATGTCTCATCTGCTAGTATAGGCAAGCTGCCTACTAATTGAGTTAACGCTCCAGCTGCAATAGCCGTTTCTGTTGATCCAGCAGTTGTAGCTTGGTTGTTAACGATTTGAACTAGTTGATTCTGAAATGTTGCACCTTCAGTTGACGAAGTTGCCTGGCCTGAAGTTGAACTAACACTTCCCATTACTACACCCGAAGAAAGTACGTTTGACAGTTCCACTTTTTCACCTCCTTTCAAATGTAAAGGATTATGAATCTTGCATTAGTTTCGTAACGAGCATTGCCGCTGTATTTTTATTCACTGCTGCTATTTCTTCTAAAATTGCAGATCTTGCAGTACTTGTACTAGCTTTAAGAATACGTAGCACTTTACTTGAGCTAATATCCATCATTTTCACTAGCATATCTGCAGCAGCTTTAGGTTCCATATCCGAGAACGTAGCTGCAAGTTCTGCATCAGATACTTGGGAAGCTGTCGCTGTCGTTGCTGAAGATGTTTGAAGTTTCTTAACTTGAGCTTGAAGCGCAGCGATCTCCATATTCAATACGGAATCATTGTCTTTCAATTTCAACGTAACATCAGCAGCGATTTGTGGCGTCATTTTCTCCATTATCTTAACGCGATCATCAGCACGCATTTGACTGAAAATCAAAGCCATTTCATCCAGCGTCATACTTTGCATAATTGGAGCAGCCTTACTAGGCGTCATCTTAGCAAACATACTAGCTAACTCAACAATTCGATTATTGTACTCTTCATCCGTAAGCTTTGATTCAGCTACATTCTGTTTCAACTGGTCGTTTTCCTCTTGCAAGGTTGTGATTGTACTTTCCTGCGAAGTTTTCACAGTAGTAGCTTCAGCAAGTTCTGCACGAACAGTTGCCAGTTCTGACTCAAGTGCAGTGAGTTTTTCATTAAATTTATCAGTACGAACACTACCATCTGAACCAGTAGATCCTTCTGTTGGTTCAGGTAAGAAATTGCGCACAATCGGAATGTCCTGACCTACTTTTATTACACCAGCACGGAAATCAATGTCAAATAATGTCAACAAAACCCCTAACAGTACTACTAAAAATACAATTGGAATTAAGACAAACATTAATCTTTCGATAAAACTAGTTTCTTGTTTTTCCTCATCTATGGCTGCCAATTCCATTCACTCCCTTTGCAGGCGTTTATCTCTTATGGGGTTGGTGACATAAAACGGATGGAAGCCATCTCGTCTAATTCATTTTGTTCCTTTATCTGCGTTTCGTATTTGAACTTATCGAAAGCATGTTCTTTTGCTTTATGCCAAACTTTTTCTTCCTTCATCTTTGAAGCTAGTTCTTGACGTTTTTGGAATACGTTTCGTTCGGCTTTCATAATATCTTGTTGTTTCAACTTAATATTCTCCGCACAGTATTCAATATATTGATTAATAATTAGCACTTCTGATAGAGGGATAGCTGCAAGCACTGATTGTTCTAATTTAAGTTCCCAACTCTTTTGCTCTTGCATGAATTGATCAAGAATTGCCTGTTCTGCTCTTAGAACTGCAAGCGCATCTGACAAAATCCATTCCGCTTGAGTTTTTTCACTACCTTTCAAATCTACAATCTTTTGAAAAGTATACTTAAAAGATGCCATTGATTAATCAACTCCTACCAAAGTTAGCAATTAATATCTCTTGAGCTTCCTCTAACGTAATTTTGTCATTCGTACGTTGTCTAGTAAACTCGTTAATAGAATCGATATAGTCAATAGCCAAATCAATATTGTGATTTGAACCTTTTTGATATGCACCAATATTAATTAAATCTTCTGACTCACGATATATGGCTAGAAGTCTCTTAAGTTCGTTGGCTGCATCCAACTGTTCATCTGTAACAATCTCGTTCATTACACGACTTACAGATTGCAACACGTCTAACGCAGGATAATGCCCCTTATGAGCAAGCTGACGACTTAGCACAATATGACCATCTAGAATTCCACGAACGGCATCTGCTATCGGTTCATTCATGTCATCACCATCAACTAGGACGGTGTAGAAAGCTGTTATTGAACCTTTCTTACCTGTCCCAGCTCGTTCTAGTAACTTAGGTAATGCAGCAAATACAGATGGCGTATAACCTCTCGTAGCTGGCGGTTCACCAATAGCTAGCCCAACTTCACGCATTGCCATTGCATAACGAGTTACAGAATCCATCATTAACATGACATTTAAGCCACGATCACGGAAGTATTCTGCTATCGAAGTAGCAATCATTGCACCCTTCATTCGAATCAATGCAGGTTGATCAGATGTTGCAACGATAACAACAGAACGTGCTAGACCTTCAGGACCTAAATCCTTCTCTATGAACTCTAGTACTTCACGACCACGCTCACCGATCAAAGCAATAACATTAACATCAGCTGAAGTGTTTCTAGCAATCATTCCTAGTAACGTACTCTTCCCTACTCCAGAACCAGCAAAAATACCTACACGTTGACCTACACCCACGGTTAACAAACCGTCAATGGCTTTAACTCCAATGCTAAGTGGCTTAGATACGCGCGGTCTAGCTAGCGGATTATTAGGTGCGCTATGCGTAGAATAACTAGGCATCCTACTAGGCAAGAAGCTACCATCTAGCGGATTCCCTAAGCCATCCAATACTTTCCCTAACAATTCAGATCCTACTTGAACGGTAAGAGGTTTCCCCGTCCCTACAACATCACAACCTGGGCTGATAGAATGTAATTCTCCGAGAGGCATAAGAATAACCTTGTTCTCTCTAAAACCAACTACTTCTGCCTTTAATGGTTTTGATGATTTAGTAGGATAGATATAACAAAGATCACCAATACTAGCGTCAGGGCCTTGTGATTCTACCGTTAGGCCGATAACTTGCGTAACTTTACCGTTAATGCGAACTGGATCGATATTTTTCAAATGATCTCGATACTTATCCACTTCTAAATTAATCGGCGTCATTGGTTTGACCTCTTTCTTCGATACTTTGATGTGCGATTAAAAGCAATTCTCTCTTAATCTCTGATAGTTGTGTATCAATTCTAGCATCTATACTACCGAACATAGAACGTATAACACAGCCTTCATCTTTAACGCTTGAATCTGGAATAATGACTAATTCTGCTTGAGAATCGATCGTAGCATTCAGTTCTTCACGCGCTGCTTGCACAAAAGATAAATTTGCTGGTGATACACATAATGTAATCTCACCTTGCTCACGTCTGCGTGAAAGTGTTCTCGTAATGATATCTAAGACCATCTCTGGCTCTAGACTAAGTTGTTTACCAATAATTTTCTCAGCAATACTACAACTTAATTCGACGATAAATGGTTCAGCCTCTTGAATGATCTGCTCACGCGTTCGATATGCATCCTTCAATATTGTAGATGCTTCTTCAAGATTATGCTCCCATTCTGCTCTCACTTCTTGTTGTGCTTGCATCACGCCAGACTGATAACCTTGTTGATGTCCTTCTTCTTGATGTTTCTCCTTGATTGCTTCATCCTCATTACGTTTCTCTAGCCACCAAACTTCGATCTGAGCATGAGCATCTTCAAGAAGTTTTTCACATTCATCAGCTGCTTCACTAATACGTGTTTCTGCGGTTGACATGGCATCAGAGAGGATCTGATCTCTCAAGGAAATTGTATCAGCATCAGGGCCTTCTTCAACTGGTTCACTTGTCTCTTCTCCATCAGTTTCTTCATGTTGCGGAATATATTGATTATTCCAGCGCAACTTTCTCAGCTCTTCTAGCGTCATAACATGAGAAGACTTGATTAGATTAGACAATAATATCATCTCCTCCACCACGAGCAATAATAATCTCACCAGATTCTTCCAGTCTTCTTATAATTGCAACGATACGTGTTTGAGCTTCTTCAACGTCACGCAAACGAACAGGTCCCATAAATTCCATTTCTTCTTGGAAAGTATCAGCCATACGTTTAGACATATTGCGGAAAATAGCTTCCCTAACTTCTTCACTAGAAACTTTAAGTGCAAGTTGTAAGTCTGCATTTTCTACATCTCTAATAATTCGTTGGATCGAACGATTATCGATACTAACAATATCTTCAAATACAAACATACGTTTTTTGATATCTTCAGCAAGTTCAGGATCTTGAATTTCAAGTGCATCAAGAATCGTACGCTCAGTACCACGGTCAACGCCATTCAATATTTGGACGATAGCATCAATACCACCAGCATTTGTGTAATCTTGTGTAACAGTAGATGATAGTTTTTGTTCGAGAATATGCTCAATCTGAGTAATTACTTCAGGTGAAGTACTATCCATCATTGCAATTCTTTTCGCTACATCCGCTTGTTTGTCTTGCGGCAGAGACGATAGAATTGTTGAGGCTTGATCAGATTGTAGATAAGAAAGAACAAGAGCGATCGTTTGTGTATTTTCATTTTGGATAAAGTTAAGAATTTGTGCAGGATCAGCTTTACGCGCAAAGTCAAACGGTCTAACTTGAAGCGTAGCTGTTAAGCGTGTTAATACTTCTTTCGCTTTGTCCTCGCCTAATGCTTTGTCCAATATTTCCTTCGCATATGCAATACCACCTTGAGAAATATACTCCTGTGCCATACATATTTGATGGAATTCTGTCAATATATTATCTCTATCAGTACTATCAACTTTTCTAACATTAGCGATTTCCAGCGTTAATTGCTCGATTTCATCATCGCGTAAATGTTTGAAGATTTGTGCGGACACTTCTGGTCCTAGTGTGATTAATAAAATTGCTGCCTTTTGACGACCAGACAATCCTTGTGACATTTTCGACAATTACAGCACCTCTATTCATCTACTAGCCAGGTACGAAGCAAGTTGACGAAGTCGTCAGGTTTGCGTTTGGCAAGTGTTTCTAGATTTTTACGAGCTTGACTATCATTTTGTAAATTATCCAAATTAATCTCTTCATAAGCAGGTCTCTCTGGAATATCATTTATTGCTTCTTCTTCAAGTCTTGCAGCGTTGCGACGACGTGCAACTACTACTACTAGAGCAACAATGGCAGCTAATGCCAATGCTCCGATACCGATTAACCAACCTAGTGAAATGCCAGAACCTGAAGTTTCAACTTCAGCAGAATTGAAATTACGTGCAATCAACGTCACTTTCTTATTCAAAAGATCATCATTTTCTACATCTTGACCTGAATTCGCTAATTGACTTCTTACAAAGCTAGTTAAATAGCTCGTAATTGCAACACGTTCTTCTTGATTTGTTAGTTCAGCAGCCTCAAAACCTACACTTATTGATAGATCTTTAACGACATAAGGTGCCGACTCAATAATGCTGTCAACTCTATTAACTTCATAATTTTTAATACTAGAATTAGTTTCAGTACTACTTTCTCCACCATTAGTAGAGGTTTGATAGGTTGGAACATCTGTTTCACCAGTACCAACAACTCCACCCGATGTACCGCTCGTATTGGTAGAAGAACTAGAATTATTCTCTTCACTAATAATTATTCCGTTATTGTTGTTATTTTCGAGAGGTGATACAAGACTTTCTGTACTAGATTTCTTGTCAAAGTTCAAGCTACTAGAAATACTAACAACAATATTATCTACACCATAGATTTGGCTTAAGTATTGCTGAACGCTAGTTTTAACATCTTGCTCATACATCTTCTGAACTTTAAATTGTGATTCTATTAAATTCGAACTGCCTGCCAACAAATCATTCGTTGAAGATGACATTAATTCACCCAATTGTTGACTTGAGATCGTAACGTCACTGACTTCTAGACCTGTTACGGAAGACTTTACTAGATTGAAATATCCATCTATTTCCGCTTGTGTTGGACGATAACCAGTCGTAAAATTAAGTACTATGGCTGCAGTCGGTTTGTTTTGCTCATCCGTAGTTAGAAACACACTTTCTTTAGGTACTGTAACTAGTACCTTTGAACTTTGGATTCCTTGAAGTCCATTCAATAACTTTTGAATTTCTCCATTAACTGCGTTTTGATATTTAACGTTAAATTCGTTTTCCGTTGTGCCAAGCGTAGAGCTTCCTAATCCAAAAGCTTCAGTAAATCCAATTGATCCATTTTGAATTAAACCTTCAGAACCAATTGCAATTTTTGCTTTAACAGCGTCTTTCGTTGGAACGGAAATGGATGTACCCATAGCATTTAACTTATAAGGTATCGCTGCCGAATCCAAATAAGAAATTACTGCAGCTGAATCTGTTGCATCTAAGTTATTAAAAGCAACCTCGTATTCAGTTCTTGTAAATATAACGGTCGCAAGTACAATTGCAACTACTAGTCCTACTATCGAGGCACCAAGCCATATTTTTTGTTTTCTTCCCATTTGTTGGAACGTTGTCTTAATCTTATTAACATATTGGGCGACTCTTTCGTTCACGTTTTCACCTCATCCGAGTTCTATGCTAGTCTCAACAAACTTAGATTTGGATCCGCATTATTTCTTGATAGGCTGTTACTGCCTTATCGCGGATCTGTGAGGTTAATTGCAAAGTTAACTGAGCTTGACTAGCTGTAATCAATAGTTCAGTAGCATCCACTTTACCTGCAAGATACAAATCGTTTTTCGCATGTACTTCTGCTTCTTGTGCAGTTACATTCTCTAAAGCATCATTTAGAAATTGACCGAAGGATTTCGTAATATCTGCAGTTGTCTTTTCATTAGAAGCTGCATTTATACTTTTAATTTGTTGTAAACTTATACCTGAAACTGATTCAATCATTAGTTACCTCCATTCTTAGTGTCAAACTATTTTCCAATTTCTAATGCTTTCATAAACATTGATTTCGTAGCGTTTAGAGCTGTTACATTCGATTCATACGCTCGAACAGCAGCTATCATATCAACCATCTCCGTTGCAATGTCAACATTTGGCATGTTGACGTAACCATCAGCGTTAGCATCAGGGTGAGCCGGATTATAGACTAACTTAGTTGGTGAAGTGTCCTCTATGATTTTTGTCACATTAACACCATTTAACAATTTGCTTTCTTGCTTTCCATTCAATGTATTATTAAGGATGGATGCAAAAGATGATTCCTTTGAATCCATTACCACCATTTTCCTTTTATAAGGAACATATTCACCATTGACAAAGCTACCTCGCGTCGTTTCCGCATTGGCAACATTTGATGAAATAACATCCATTCTCATACGATTTGCTGTTAAAGCAGATGCACTAATGTCAAAACCATTAGTAAGTTTCACCTATTATTTCCCCCCTGTGATTGCAATTCTCATCATTGAAAACTCATGGTTCAACTGTTGCACATACAAATTGTAATTTAATTGATTTTTAGCAAGCAAGGTCATTTCAGCATCTGGATCAACGTTATTATTCGTTGTAGAATTCATTGCTGTTGTTGTGTCAGTTACGATTTTTGAAGTTGGTAAACCAAGTTTACCTCCATTAATCGTGATATGGCGATCATTCGTAGTTTGACCTTTTAAGGAAGATGTAGAGTTAGTACCCATTGCATCAGCAATTAATTCTTCAAAAAGAAGCTCTGATCTTTTGAAATTAGGAGTCTCTGCATTGGCAATATTATTAGAGATTACACGTTGCCTTGCCTCAGCATTATATAGTGCAGATTCCATTCTTTGAAAAGAGGTACTATTCAAAAGTTTCATTCATTTCACCGCTTTCTTACGACTCATAATGTTCTGATTCAACATTTAGATGTCAAATTCCTCTATTTCATAACAAAAAATATTAAAAATTTATAATATTTCGTCGAAAGATATATCTATATAATCAAGAATTCCCTAATTTATTACAATAAGAAAAAAGCCCTAATTTATTTATCAACTAGGGCTTTTGGGGTATATTTGGGTACATATATATTCTATTTGTCTTTATTTTTGTTTCTGAAGTTCTTGGAGCAACTGCATATTCAATATATTAATGTAAGTACCTTTCATTCCTAAAGATCTAGTTTCAATAACTCCTGCACTCTCTAATTTACGAAGTGCGTTAACGATAACCGAACGTGTAATACCTACACGGTCTGCTATCTTGGAAGCTACAAGCAATCCTTCTTTTCCGTCCAACTCTTCGAAAATATGTTCCACAGCTTCTAACTCACTATAAGATAGTGATCCAATTGCTACAGCAACTACTGCTCGACTACGTGCTTCTTGTTCGATCTCCTCGCTACGTTCTCTTAAGATCTCCATCCCAACTATAGTGCCTCCATACTCCGCAAGAACTAGATCTTCATCGTTAAACTCTGCTTTTGTCCGGGTAAGTAATAGAGTTCCTAGTCGATCTCCTCCACCGATAATTGGTACAATAGTCATATTTTCCTGATCACCAAGTCTGACAATTAGTTCAGAATCCATTTTTTCCATTGAAACATTTGAGTTTGTTTCAGCAAATTCTAAGAACAATTCATTCATTTTATTAGAAAATCTTAATTCTTCTGAACTTAAAGCACGTAAATAATCATGCGCATAAATATCTAAAGCTGCACAACCGAGTACTTTACCTCGACGACTAACAACGAACACATTGGACTGAATCGTCGTGCAAAGCACTTCAGCCATTTCTCTAAAATTAACTGACTTACCTGCTGCACGTTGTAATAACCGATTCAAAGTTCGTGTCTTATTCAATAAACTCATTACTAATTGCCTCCCAAATCTAATGCTGCTACAAAATGTACTGACTCAAATCACGATCTTTTGCAATATTCCCTAGTTTAGCTCTAACGTACTCTGGAGTAATGTCCATATGTTCTAACGTTAATTCAGGAGCTTCAAATGATAGATCCTCTAACAATTTTTCTAGAATAGTATGCAATCTTCTTGCGCCGATATTTTCCATATTACGATTTACATCTGCTGCAATTTTAGCTATTTCTTTAATCGCATCTTCTGTAAAGTCAACTTTAATTCCTTCTGTTTCCAACAATGCAGTATATTGTTTCGTCAATGCATTTTTCGGTTCTGTCAAAATGTTTACGAAGTCTTCTTCTGATAGCGAAGTCAATTCGACACGAATTGGGAAGCGTCCTTGTAACTCAGGAATTAGATCAGAAGGTTTAGCTATATGGAATGCCCCAGCAGCAACAAACAGCACATAATCCGTTCTAACAGGTCCATACTTCGTCATAATCGTAGATCCTTCCACGATCGGTAAAATATCTCTTTGAACACCTTCACGTGATACATCAGGGCCCGATCCGCGAGACGGTGCAGCGATTTTATCAATTTCATCGATGAAAATAATACCACTCTGCTCAGCGCGAATAACAGATTCAGCAATGACTTCATCCATATCGATCAGTTTAGTAGCTTCTTCTTGTGTGAGTACTTTTCTTGCTTCTTTTACAGGTAACTTTCTCTTCTTAGGTTTCTTAGGCATTAAAGAACCTAGAATATCTTGCATATTCATTCCTGAATTTTCTAAACCTTGACCACTTAACATATCCATCATATTAGGAGTATTGTCTTCTACCTCAATTTGGATTTGCTCATTTTCAAGCTTACCTGCCGCAAGATCTGCTTTAACCTTTGAACGTCGCTCTGCTAGTCCATGATCAATCTCTGCTTCTTTATCGCTGTCAGAATCATCAGAATTGTTACCACCGAATAACATTTCGAAAGGATTTTTGTTAGATTTTGGTTTAACTTTTGAAGGAGCGAGAAGATCGACGATTCGCTCATTAGCAAGTTTTTCAGCTTCAGCTTTTACTACTTCGGTCTTTTCAACTTTAACCATTCGAATCGCAACTTCTACCAAATCGCGGACCATCGATTCAACATCACGACCAACATAGCCTACTTCAGTAAATTTGGTTGCCTCTACCTTCACAAATGGTGCTTTCACTAATTTGGCAAGGCGTCTTGCAATTTCCGTCTTACCTACTCCTGTTGGACCGATCATTAGAATGTTTTTCGGTACAATCTCATCTCGCAAGTTTTCATCTAGCATACTTCTCCGATAACGATTACGTAGCGCAACCGCCACTGAACGTTTTGCATCCTTTTGAGCAACAATATACTTATCCAGTTCCCCAACAATCTGACGCGGTGTCAGAGCTTTGTTATCCATTCCTCATCGCCTCCGCTACTCTATAATATTTCTTCTACCACAATATTGTGATTAGTATAAACGCATATTTCTGCCGCTATCGTCAAAGCTCCGTGGGCAATATCTTTCGCTTCCATATCAGGAGCATGACGTTTCATTGCTCTTGCAGCAGATAAAGCAAAGGATCCACCTGAACCAATCGCAATAACATCATCATCAGGTTCGATAATCTCACCATTACCCGAAATTAACAACATTCCACTTTTATCCATAACAATCATCATCGCTTCCAGCTTACGAAGAACGCGATCTGAACGCCATTCTTTAGCAAGTTCAACTGCTGCACGTTGCAAATTCCCATGATGTTCTTCAAGCTTAGCTTCGAACTTCTCAAACAACGTAATTGCGTCTGCAACAGATCCTGCAAAACCCGATACAACTTGACCACGATATAATCTACGTACTTTCTTCGCCGTACCCTTCATAACCATCGAATTACCAAAGGTCACTTGCCCATCACCAGCAATAGCACCTTTGCCATTATGTCTTACTGCACAAATCGTTGTCGCATGAAATTGCATTTCCATCTTTTACGCCTCCTCCAAACTTTTCCTATGCTTTTTGAAACAACTTCTCAGTTTCCAATACTTAATTTACAAATTCACTTCATATTCAATGCCGATTATCCTTCTTATGTTACTTCGTTATCAAAGTCTGCCTTTTGAACTTCCACTACAGTAAGGATAAAATTATCTACCGAAATGCTCATCCTTAAACTGTTGAATATGCTCTAATGCGCGATTCGCGATCGCCTCATTTTTTTCCTTCTTATTTCGAATTTTATTCTCAAGTGGTGGAAACAGACCAAAGTTTGCGTTCATTGGTTGAAAATGTTTGAAATCAGCTGTTGTAATGTACTCAGCCATACTACCTAGCGCTGATTGTACAGGCAATTGCACTAAAGGTTCACCTTTTGCAAGTTTCGCAGCATTAATACCAGCGATTAATCCTGATGCAGCTGACTCAACATATCCTTCTACACCTGTCATCTGCCCTGCAAAGAATAAATTCTCTCTTTGCTTTGTTTGGTACGTAGGTTTCATTAAGCTAGGTGAATTGATGAATGTATTACGATGCATGACACCATAACGTACAAACTCCGCATTTTCAAGTCCAGGGATCATTGAGAATACACGCTTTTGCTCTCCCCATTTCAAATGAGTTTGGAAGCCTACCATATTATAAAGCGTTCCTGCTGCATTATCTTGACGCAACTGGATAACAGCATGCGGCAACTTACCTGTATGAGGATTTACAAGTCCTACTGGCTTCAGTGGACCGAATAACATCGTTTGTCTACCACGTGTGGCCATAACTTCAATTGGCATACAACCTTCAAAGTATATTTCCTTCTCAAATTCTTTTAATTGAGCAACTTCAGCAGTTACTAGTTCATCATAGAAAGCATTAAATTCATCTTCAGTCATCGGACAATTCAAATACGCAGCTTCACCTTTATCATAACGAGATGCTAAGTATACTTTATCCATATCAATCGAATCTTTTTCAATGATTGGAGCTGCTGCATCATAGAAGTAGAAGTACTCTTCTCCAAGTAATCCTTGAATTTGTTTGGATAATGATTCTGCTGTTAATGGACCCGTTGCGATAACAACAATTCCATCCTCAGGTATTTCCGTTACTTCTTCATTACGAACATCAATTAGCGGATGATTGCGCAGACGATTTGTGATTTCCCCAGAAAAACCGTCACGGTCTACTGCTAATGCTCCACCAGCTGGAACAGCATGTTGGTCTGCACTACTGATGATGATGGAATCCAGCATACGCATTTCTTCCTTCAATACACCAACCGCGTTGCTTAAACCATTCGCTCGTAAACTATTACTACATACTAATTCAGCAAATTGGTTCGTATGGTGTGCAGGTGTTTTTGTTACTGGACGCATCTCGTATAAAATAACTTCAACACCTTGCTCAGCGATTTGCCAAGCAGCTTCACTACCTGCTAGACCAGCACCGACAACAATTACTTTTTGATTACTCAATCTATTTCATCCTCTCAAATCACAAGCTCTAGTTTTAAGTATAGAAAGACAATATCCTCCCAAGGAATGGGAGGACAATGACGTTACATATAGGCACTACGATCTATACATAACTATATTATAGTTCTTCGTTATCATCCTCGATAATCTCTTCCGAGTAATCACAACTTACACATTTTAATTTGGCGCCACTACGATTACGTTTTTCGACAAGTACCTCATTACAATTCGGACAAGATTTGTTCGTAGGCTTATCCCATGAAACATAATCACACTCTGGATAAGAGTCACAACCGAAGAAGATTCTTCCCTTTTTGCTCCGTCTTTCGACGATATGTCCTTTATTACATTTCGGACAAGTAACTCCAATATCTTTGACAATAGGTTTTGTATTTCTGCAATCCGGGAATCCAGAACATGCTAGAAAACGTCCGAAGCGTCCCATTTTGTACACTAATGGTTTGCCGCACTTTTCACAAAGTTCATCGGATACCTCGTCTTGAATTTCAATTTCTTTCATTTCTTCTTCAGCTACTTCTAATCTCTTCTCAAAAGTTTCATAGAAATCAGCTAAAATTTTGACCCAATCTTGAGTTCCTTCTTCCACATGGTCAAGATTACCTTCCATGTTGGCAGTGAACTCAGCGTTCAATATTTCAGGAAAAAATTCTTCCATAAGTTGAATAACTAATTCCCCAAGCTCTGTAGGGAAAAACTTTTTCTCCTCTAATGCCACATAACCACGTTTTTGAACCGTTTCTAATGTAGGAGCATAAGTACTTGGACGACCGATACCTAATTCTTCTAATGCTTTCACAAGTCTTGCTTCCGTAAATCTCGGTGGTGGCTGAGTGAAATGTTGCTTCGGATCAATAGCTTCTGGATCAAGCTTCTCACCAACGGATAGAGCAGGAAGTAAAGTGTACTCTTCTACCGTATCATCATCATTACCTTCCACATATACTTTCATAAAACCTGCGAATTTAATTTTAGAACCGGTAGCACGGAAAGTTGCTGACCCACTATTGAAATCAACCGTCATCGTATCTAGAACAGCAGATGACATCTGACTTGAAGCAAAACGATCCCAGACTAATTTATAAAGTCTGAATTGATCTCGAGACAAGAAAGGTTTCATCGTCTCAGGATCACGAAGAATCGATGTTGGTCGGATCGCTTCATGGGCATCTTGTGAATTACTATTTTTTTTCAAGTACTGCCTTGGCTCATCTGGAATGTACGTAGCACCGTATTTGTTCGTCACATATTCACGAGCCTCTTCTTGCGCAATTGGAGAAATACGCGTGGAATCAGTTCTCATATACGTAATTAAACCAACTGTACCTTCTTTACCAAGCTCTACACCCTCGTAAAGCTGTTGCGCAACACTCATCGTCTTAGAAGCTCTAAATCCGAGCTTTCGAGCCGCTTCCTGTTGCAGTGAACTTGTTATGAAAGGTGGAGAAGGATTTCTAAGCCTTTCTTTCTCTTTCACTTCAGCTACAGTAAATTTGTCATTCGCCATAGCAGCTAGCACTTCATCAACCTCAGCTTGATTAGCAAGTTCTTTCTTCTTGCCATTCAAACCATAGAACTTCGCTTCAAAGTTCTGCTTCTGATGTTCAAGTTTTGCAGTAATCGACCAATATTCTTCCGGAATAAAAGCATCAATCTCATTTTCACGATCAATAATCATTTTCACTGTAACCGATTGTACACGGCCAGCTGATAGACCTTTTTTCACTTTTTTCCACAATAGCGGACTAATCTTATAACCCACTAATCGGTCAAGAATACGTCTTGCTTGTTGTGCATTAACTAAGTCCATATTAATAGCGCGCGGCGTCTTGAATGCATCCTTTACCGCTTGCTTTGTAATTTCATTAAATACTACACGACAAGAATCAGTTTCATCGATATCTAGATAATGAGCCAAATGCCAAGCAATCGCTTCTCCTTCGCGATCGGGATCGGCTGCGAGATAGACTTTTTTCACTTTTTTACTCGCGTCTTTCAATTCTTTCAGTACACTACCTTTTCCACGAATCGTAATGTATTTCGGATTAAAATCATTTTCCACTTCAACACCAATTTGACTTTTAGGTAAATCACGAATATGTCCCATAGACGCTTTGACAATATATTTACTACCTAAATACTTACCAATCGTTTTGGCTTTGGCGGGTGATTCTACAATGACTAACGAATCTGCCATACGAGGTGCCTCCTCTTTTAGAAACAAATTACAGTGCAATATATATTGAACCAGGATGTTGTTCTATGAATTGTTTTATACATAAATTTAGCAGAAGAACGTTCAAATGTCCAAACGGAATGTTAGTAATATTAAAAATCTCATTAATAGAGAGTGATTTTTCTCTCAGCAATGTAACAATAATAACTTCATCTTCAGACAATTCATGTAATAATTTGTTCTTCATTTGATGCTTCGTTTCATTTTTATTTTGACTATTCGCAATAGGTTTCAACCATGGTAATTCCTCAAATAACTGATGTGAGGACAATAGCATTCTAGCATATCCATTCTGAATAAGAAAGTTTGGTCCTTCACTTTTTGCTGAATTAATAGGTCCTGGAACCGCAAATAGCTCACGATCCATGTCTATTGCGTGCTTTGCTGTAATCATCGAACCACTTTTACGTTCTCCTTCTATTATAATAGAAGCAAAACTTAAACCTGCGATAATTCGATTCCGCTGATGAAATTGACCAGGATGTATAGGAGAAGCATGTACACTTTCAGAGAGAAGCAAACCCTCTTCACCAATACGTTCATACATTTCATAATTGTTAGCGGGATAGCATTGTGTTATTGCGGTAGGTAATATTGCAATCGTTGAACTTCCATAAGATAAAGCCTCTTTGTGGGCAATGGTATCAACACCATTAGCAAAACCACTTACAATCGTTAACCCTTGCTGGGCAAATTGTCCACTGAAAAGCTTTGTACACTGTTTTCCGTAGCTAGTAGGATATCTAGTGCCAACAATAGCCAGTGATTGCCTCTGAAGCAATTCTAACCGTCCACGAACATACAGAATCCAAGGTGGTTGTGCAATCTGTTTCAACGTTTCTGGATACTGCTCATCCCAGTATGTAATACAGGTATATCGATTCCGCAGTTGATGAGTCACACGTTCTTCATTTCTTTCATACGTATAATTGCTTCGAAATTGATGTAATCTTTCTGAAATTTGTGCCTTCACTCCAAGTTGCTGTAATCGCTCGACATGCCATACATCTTCCTCATAAAGATTACTATCTATAATAAGTTTCATTGTATGCCAACCAACACCTTGTACTTCAGAGAGCTCGATAATAAAGTGCTTATACTGATTATTGTTCATATGAATACTCCTTCGTTATGAACAAGAGCTTGCACTAGCACTCTCATATTGTGCCTTAATATAGAGGCACATTGCAAGTCTTGCTTCGTAAATTGCTTAAATTTTCTAAATATTCCATGAAAAAACCTCTTTCGAGGCTAATTCAAGGATGAGCGACAGTGACTATAGGTAGTTTTTATTACTCAATGGAATTTGTTCATCAGGTACCGTTAAACATTAATCATTTGTATTGTTACAATAAAAAAGCAGCCTTACCCCTTTCAAATGAAAGAGATAAGGCTGCTTGCCTTGCGAATTTATATCATTACTTCACTGTAATACATTTTTCAAGTAGACCTTGTTCTTCTAGTACAGATACTAGAGTTGAACCCATATCAGATGGTGTAGGAGCTACTTTAATACCACATGCTTCAAGCGTAGTAATTTTTTCAGCTGCGGTACCTTTACCACCAGAAATAATTGCCCCTGCATGTCCCATACGTTTCCCTGGAGGAGCAGTTGCACCACCAATGAAACCTACTACTGGCTTCGTCATATTAGCTTTAATCCACTCAGCAGCTTCTTCTTCTGCAGTTCCACCGATCTCACCGATCATAATAACTGCATAAGTTTCAGGATCATCGTTAAAACGACTTAAAATATCGATAAACTCAGAACCTTTAACAGGGTCTCCACCGATACCAATCGCAGACGACTGACCAATACCGCGAGTCGTCAATTGATGAACAGCCTCATAAGTAAGTGTTCCAGAACGAGACACTACACCTACATGACCTGGAGTATGAATATAGCCTGGCATAATACCAATTTTGCACTCGCCTGGAGTAATAACGCCTGGGCAGTTAGGTCCGATCAATACGGAATCTTTACCTTCCATATAACGCTTTACATTAACCATATCAAGTACAGGAATACCTTCTGTAATACAGATAACAAGTTCAAGTCCTGCATCAACAGCCTCAATAATCGCTTCAGCTGCGAAAGCAGGTGGTACGTAGATTACAGATGCAGTAGCACCTGTAGCTTCAACCGCTTGCGATACTGTATTGAATACTGGCAATGTAGCTACATCACCATTCTCAAGTGTAATCTCTACTGATGTGCCACCTTTACCAGGTGTAACGCCACCAACCATTTGCGTGCCATAGTCTAATGCACCTTTTGCATGGAATAGACCAGTAGCACCAGTGATACCTTGAGTAATAACTTTTGTATCTTTATTAACCAAAATAGCCACTTATCTCACATCCTCTGAATGTTTTCGTGTATTTACTCGAGAAATGCAGTTCTATTTCACTAGAGCTACAATTTTTTGCGCGCCATCTGCCATGGAATCAGCCGCAACAATATTCAGACCAGATTCATTAAGAATCTGCTTTCCTAGTTCCACATTCGTACCTTCAAGACGAACGACAAGTGGACGATCTAGGCCGATTTGCTTAGCAGCTTCTACCACACCGTTTGCGATAACATCACAACGCATAATGCCGCCAAAAATGTTCACGAAAATACCTTTAACTTTTTCATCAGACAGAATAATTTTGAATGCTTCTGTTACTTTTTCAGTAGTCGCACCGCCACCTACATCTAGGAAGTTAGCTGGGTCTCCACCGTAATGTTTAATAATATCCATTGTCGCCATCGCAAGTCCTGCGCCATTAACCATACAACCGATGTCACCATCAAGTGCAATATAGCTAAGGTCATACTTGGAAGCTTCAATTTCTTTAGAATCTTCTTCTTCAAGATCGCGAAGATCTAAAATGTCTTTGTGACGGTACAATGCGTTAGAGTCGAAATTCAATTTCGCATCCAATGCCATAACGTTTCCATCACCTGTTACAACTAGAGGGTTAATTTCGGCAATAGAGCAATCTTTTTCCACGAAAGCGCTGTATAAACTAAGCATGAATTTAGCAGCTTTGTTAACTAGTTCATTCGGAATGTTGATAGCATATGCTAATTTGCGAGCTTGGTAAGCTTGCAAACCAATTGCAGGATCAACCACTTCTTTAAAAATTTTCTCTGGATTACTGGCAGCAACCTCTTCGATCTCAGTACCGCCTTCTTCTGATGCCATAAATGTTACACGACCTGTGGCACGATCAAGAACTACACCAACGTAGTACTCTTTCTTAATGTCACAGCCTTGCTCAATTAGAAGGCGCTTAACTTCTTTGCCTTCTGGACCCGTTTGATGAGTAACTAGCACCTTGCCTAAAATTTCACTTGCATAAGCTCTAACTTCATCAAGATTTTTTGCTACTTTTACTCCACCGGCTTTACCACGGCCACCAGCATGAATTTGGGCTTTAACGACAACTACCGAAGTCCCTAGTTCTTGCGCAGCTTGTACAGCTTCATCAACTGTGAACGCTACTTTCCCTTCGGGAACGGATACGCCATATTGTTTTAGTACAGCTTTGCCTTGATACTCATGGATATTCATGTTGAAATCCTCCATTTCACTGACTATTACAGTAATATGTACAAAGAAACTGCTTACATTGTAACATCTTTCTTCATGATTATCTCTCATTTCTAAAAAAAGAGTGAGCTTATTTTGCTATCGATATGATCTCTTTTTGATATCGTTGAAATTTTGCCACTTTCTTTCCCGCTTAATAGCCTACTTTTCATAGTATAATCGCTAATTAAGTATTTCCGCTTTAGGTTTGGGTGAGGCTTATGATGCACAAATAACGTGCATAGAAATTACTTTTGAGGACTATTGTGAGCTTTCTGCTCATTTTGCTCGTATAAGCATTAATTTTGCGGTCTATTGCGTCCTTCTTCTCATTTTTCTCGTATAGGCATCATTTTTGAGGTTTATTGTGCGCTTTTTTCACATTTCGCTCGCATAAGCATTAATTTTGTGGTCTATTGCGTCCTTTCTTCTCATTTTGCTCATATAGACATTACTTTTGAGGCTTTTTGCTCTGGTTATTCATTTAATTCAGTAGTTACATATCTATCATGTGATGAATAGTTACCGCACACGCTATTAACCTTTAATTGACAAATTTTCATTAGCTACTTATGATTAAATGAATAGATAACATGAGGAAGCACCTCCAATCTAACCATTGGGGGTGTTTTTTGTGTATACATCACTTGCTAGCGCAATTGTTATTGGAGTAAATGGACGCGGAATAACGGTTGAGGTCGATATAACGAGCGGGATACCTTTAATAAATGTAGTCGGATTGCCAGACTCAGCTATCCGCGAATCCGTTGAACGCGTACGATCAGCTATTCGAAATAGTAATTATCAATTTCCTTTGGAGCGAATTACAATAAATCTCGCACCTGCAGACATGAAGAAAGAAGGAACAGGACTAGATCTTGCTATTGCTGCTGGAATACTGAAGGCATCTAAGCAAATCAACTGTGAACTTTCACAATCGTTAGTTGTAGGTGAATTATCGTTAGACGGTCATATTAGACCAGTTCATGGCATCCTTGCCATGCTAGAATACGCTAAGTCAGCTGGAATTAACAAAATTATATTACCACATGTGAATTCTTTCGAAGCTTCACTCATTTCTGGATTACTACTTTGCCCTATTACTAATTTACGAGAAATAGAAAATATCAATTATGTATCGTCAGAGGAATTACTAGCTTCGCATCAGAAAGGACGTAATCAAGCTTCAACTACTAGAGTTCATCGGCAAGACATTGATATTAGTGATGTCGTTGGTCAGCAAGAAGCAAAACGAGCATTATTAATAGCAGCTGCTGGTCGTCATAACATAATCGTAGCGGGTCCACCAGGAGTTGGTAAAACGATGCTAATGCGCCGACTTCCGAGCATTATGCCACCGCTTCAGGAAGCAGAAGCACTGGAAGTCACCAAAATCTATAGTGTTGCAGGTAAGTTACCTACGCAAACATCAGCATTTCTTACTGCACCACCTTTCCGTTCCCCCCATCATTCGATTTCAGTCGGTGGGCTCATCGGCGGTGGTAGTATTCCTAAGCCCGGTGAAGTTACTCTTTCGCATCATGGAGTACTGTTCCTCGATGAACTACCAGAGTTTTCAAGGCAAGTGCTAGAGTTACTTCGTCAACCAATGGAAGAACATACAGTAACGATATCTAGAGCAAGAAGTCATGTTACATTTCCCGCTTCATTTCTACTAGCGGCATCGTACAATCCTTGCCCATGTGGATTTTACGGCTTTGAACGTGAAGGTCAGAATTGCTCCTGTACACAAGCGATGATTCATCGCTATCGAGCTAAACTATCTGGACCGCTATTGGATCGAATTGACTTACAAATTGATGTTGCTCGACCCACTTCGCTTGTTCATTCTAAAGATGATCTTGCTATGACGTCTGAGCAAATGCGTAATCTAGTTCAGCAAGCCGTTACATTGCAACAGCAACGATATCGTCGATATGCATTCAATTATAATAGTGAATTAACGACTCAAGGAATTAAGCAGTTAGTTAAATTACCAAAAGAAGCACACGAATTAATTGAAAATGCGTTTCAAACATTGGGGATGAGTATGCGCGGTTATGATCGAATTATTAAAATTGCTCGTACAATTGCTGATCTTGCAGGTTGTATCGATGTTCAATTAGAACATGTTGCTGAAGCGATTCAGTATAGGAAACTCGATATTCAGCTTCATTTGTAGTTGAAACCATAAGTTCTTTTCATTTTATTCCATCGACGATCTTGCTAGAAATCTGTTTTTCTTCTATAGAGGCACTAGCTGGCCCTGCTACATGCCCTTCAGACAAAGAATAACGCTCATTAATATCATCCAATTGGATCCATACCTTATCTAACTCATGAGAGACTTCTACGTAACCAATAATAATAGTATTTTTATTAGAATCCCAAGTAGTAATAATATCTTCGTAACTTTTTCTTCCCTTTGTCAGTTTGACATTATACTTCAAATCTTCATCTACGCTTAGTTCACCTAGAAACATACCATTACCTAGTAGACTTCTATAGTGATCACCTTTCATAGAAACTATTGTTGATTGCTCAAAATCACTATCCATTGAGAAGATCATACTGTTGAAGCTTAACTCTACGTAGTTCGGACGATGATAAGCATATAAACCGTATATCAATGCAATTACAATAATGCTACTCAGTATCCACTTTTTCTTCATAATATCATCCCGCCATCTCTAGTTGATATAACTTGCTTAATCCATACGACAGTAATTAATCAGCGTTTGTTGACGATCCAAGTTACAACATCTCCTTTTAACAGAACATGTTCTTCGTCTCGATTGATCTCAACTTCGTAAGGCTTAATATCATGTTTTATGATATCCCAACTAGCATAATTGGCATTTAATATGTTTAGTAGTTGCTGTGTTTTAAATAAAATCTCATAGCTTGGTTCTAGATAACTATTGGTTGTTAAAGAATACTCCGTTACATTGGTACTAATTATAAATGCATTTATTCCATTAGTAGTTGTTCCCTCTATAATACAATGTAAAACCTCTTCAAATACTTCTATACTTTCAATATGCCCAGACTGGATACTGCAAAAATATAATTATAAACATCTTTTGCTATAACAAATTCACTCATATCTGACACAATCGTTTCGATTTTATCTCCCACAGCATATTGCGCTGCATATTGATCTGCATAGTGTTTTGCTGATTCTATTAAATCTACACCAATTATTTTCTCGATCTGATGACCATATCGTTGTGCAATAGGTATGCTATTTCTTCCTACGCCACTACCCAAATCTAATAATTTCAAATTATCTTGTCCTTCAAAGGTACTCATAACATCAATCACACTTTTAGCCGGTTTACTTAACCATGATCCTTCTACAAATAGTTTGTTTTGGCTGTAACATCGATCATGATAAGCCTTTTCATTCATCCTAATTTTTTTAAGCTGCTTCAATATATTCAGCTCCGTTATAATATTCTTTTGTAACTTTTGTTATTTTGATTTGACCATTCTAATAATATTTTGTTAACTAATTCTGAATCTGAAACATTTACTTGGAGATGTACGATTTTCTTTAAAAAATTCATGTGTCTCATATAAATGAAGATAGAATTACCATATCTTAATTCTATCTTCTTTATTTCTTCTCCCTTAAGAATTCTCTCACCAGACAGCATAATCTCATCTTGTAATAATATAAGGGTATACTTTTTGTTTAAATGCAATAAACATAAAATGAATAATGGAATAAATAATAATACAATAAATAAGTAGCTAATTGTAGGAAAATCATATATTGAATCTAAAATTGAAAACAGCAAGCTAATTATAAGGAATAGGAAAGGTACAAACCCATACTTTCCATACCAATAAGATACTGTAATTTGATTTTCCAAAAAATAACCCACCTTTGTTTGTCATGTCGTAAGCACTAGCACTTTATAATATGACTTTACTGCTTTTTGTGAGTTACTTACTGAAATCAATCTCAATGAAATCTACTTCATGATTAATAATCCACTTATTCATCAGTTTAATTGTATTTTCGGATAATACTCTATATCTATCAAAAAGCACTTTTACCTCATTATATAATTTCTCATCAATTTCTAAATCAGATGGACTTACTTTTCGCTCTAAGTTATTCTTTTGATTACGCTGTTGAATGAAAAGTTCAATTTGATCTAATAAGACTACCATTTCATTATCCTGATAAAACTCAACTCCACTTTTAATTCCACTCCATGACTGAATCTCAGTTATGTAATAATTCGAAAACCAGTAGAACTCTGCCATTGTTTTGGCGTGATTATGAAATGAGTAAAATAAATACAATCCTTTTTGACCTTCATTTAGCTTTTGATACATTTCTATTTTAGTTGGGTAGTCTTTCCCACGAACAGCAAGTAACATCGGTTCAATACATTTCCAACTCAATTGCATGTTTTTAAGATCTTCCATACTTAGCTTTACTTTCATTGAATTCTCCTCTCTTACTACACTTACTAGATAACTATTTCGTTCCAATTAAATACAATATCTACAACATAAATCATTACTGCATCTTCTATAAATTAGTCACATTGACTTTGTAAACTTCTTTGCGAACTTAAATAATAATAGGACTCTTAGTATAATATATGCGACCAGAGCACCTGAACTATTCAAGATTAGATCATCCACATCAAAGCTGCCAAAACCCGAGAAGTATTGAAACACTTCAATTCCAATGTTAAATACGAATAAGCACACTATAAAAATATTTGTCTTTCTAAGCATTGAAAACAACAAAGGCATTAGTATACTAAAGGGTACCAGCATGATCATGTTTCCAAACAAATTCAAAGCCCAAGTATTAAAGTTGTAATTATCCTTATGAAGTAAATATGCTCTAATGGAATTAAAAGGATATAAATTAAAATTTCTTCCTACATGATTTTGGTATATCATTCTATCTAAGATTAAATATTTTATCAATACAAAGACGTATGCAATTAATAGAATCCATAATATGATTTTATATATTTTCAATAAGATCTTCGTCCCCTCCGGTTTCAACTGATTTCACAACTCAATAATTCTATTAACGTATTCTTTATATTTATATGAAAATGAATGATTTTGAATCAAAACCGAATATGAAATTGATGGACTTCTTCCTGTTACATATTCTAGAAAGGAAAAATAAATAGTTCATTCATTATCAATTGAGCTTAGCCTCAAATCTAATTCTTGTAAGTTCTGCATGCTAATTAAAAATATCCTCTCTTAACTTTCCTATTCAAGTTCAATAATCAAGTGAATGTCTTTAGGTTCCAGATTATACAGTTCTTCATCTATTTCAGTGGCTAAATAACTCCCATTACTTTGATAAAACGAAACTGCTGATCTTGTTTCTGTTGAAGATATATAAAGATATTTAGCGCCTCTTCTTTTTGCTTCTTCACTTAGTTGGTTAAAGATTCTAGTTCCAATTCCTTGCCTTCTATAATTTCTAGTCACGTACATTAAGTCAACTTGAAGTTGATTCAAATCTCTTCCCCTGAATTTATAAGCTAGCACTCCAAATCCAATTAACTTATTTTCATCAAATGCACCTACAGCAAATCCACCATTAGCTATTTCAAATTCAAAACGTTTTTGTAATCCTTCCATCATTTCTTCAGTCCAAGTTGGGCATTCATGCTCTGATGGAATTGCAATCATTTCCCCGTTTCTTATTTCATATATGATATCGATATATTCTGATCTATCGATATCAAGCAATCTGTTGACCTGGTCTTGAGACATTATTTGAAAAGTTACCATATAAATTGAACTCCTTATTTTAAATTATTCGAGGTATGTCATATTACGTTCAAGTATTCAATAACTTGCGCAGCAAGTTGTCAGACAACAATACATCTTTGAATTCAATCTGCTGATCAACGTGAAGCCGTCGCGAGAATCTTATGTACCTGTTGAATCCTTATTAATTTTTTCAATGATTATATCCAACTTTTCTTCTATTCTTCTGACTGATATCTCTGTGTTTTTTCTACTAGTTATTATTCGAGTTACAAATAACCAAAAACTCACAAAAAACAATACGATCAACCCAATAACTATAAACTGAGGAATGATTCGATATACATCTAGCACCATCTAATATCATGTCCCTTCTTATCCTAATAGATATTTATCCTTCATCAGAAATTATGAAAATTTTATGATCATTTCGGAAATTGATTACTAACATCTTAATTAGGGAATAACATACTTCTGTCAATTCTCTTCCATAAACATACTATCTAACCGCATACTATTCAACCATTATTTTCCTTTTAACAAATATCTAACTGCGATTAAAACAAGAATAACTTCTAGAGAAGAACAAAGAGCAATTACGATGGATGTCGTAATTGCTCTTCCGTTTGTTATAGTAAATCAGGTATTAAAAATTCATAGGACTGTCTTAACTCCAAAACCAAGCAACATTACTCCAGTAGTTTTTTGAAAAACATTGAGGGATTTAGGATTTTTAAGCCATTTTTTCATATAATCTAATAAGTAAACTAATGTTAAAAACCAACCAACTGCTATTAGCGTTAGAATTATTCCTAATATAAATAGTTGTTTATTGGTATCTCCATTAAGATCAATGAATTGCGGCATAAATGTTATGTAGACCAAAACGGTTTTAGGGTTGAAAATATTACTCACTGCTCCTTGTAAAAAGGAGTTTCTATACTTGTATGTTAAGAACTTCTGATTAGAATGAGTAGTATCCGCTTGAACAGCATGAATTGGAAGTGCATTGCGAGAAAAAAATAATCTTATTCCTAAATATAATAAATATGCAGCTCCCACATACTTAATGGTATTGAATAGAAAAACAGATTGAGCAATAACAACGGACAATCCGAGTACGACCACAATTGTCCAGAAAGAAAGCCCCGTCGCCATCCCAAGTATTGTATAACGTCCAGCTTTTATTCCATGCATAAGTGTATTTTTCATAATAAGTAACGTATCTGGGCCAGGCAACATTGACATCATAAGTGCCATGAGAATAAACGGAATTATATTATCTATCTTACTCTACCTCCATATAAGTATTATCTAGATGGCTACTGGGTTGATACTAAACTTAACAATAAATTCTCATATACTGTTTCGGAGTTAATCCAATTTGTCTTTTGAACAATTTTGTTAAATGGCTCTGATCGCTAAATCCTGTTACAAACGATACTTCGATAGGTTTCAACCCTTGTTCCAAAAGTTTCTTAGCATGATTGACACGAATCGTTTCCAAGTAACTGTAAGGTGATAACCCCTTTTTTTTCGTGAAGGATCTTAGTAAATGATACTTACTCCAACCTGCTAGATCGCTTAGATGATTTAGAGTGATCGTTTTTGTATAATTCTCCTCTAAATAGTTACACACCTTTTCTATTTCATCGAAAGCTTCTGACACGGGTATCTTAGTTGAAATACTAGATTGTGCCTGAATCAATACTTCCATAAAATATAGAAATAGTTCTTCTTTCTTAAAGTCATTCACATCACGTGAGATTTTTTTATGTAGTTCCTTTAAAGTCGAGACAAGCTCACTTTGGATTACAACATTTTGTTTGAAGGTTGGAAGATTTTTAATCCCGTTCATTTCCAACATAATATTTTCCATAACTTCCGAGCTCACATTTATACATCTATAATCTAAAGTTTTCCCATCTATTTGCTCACAACTATGCGTATCATAAGGATTAAACAATAATAAATCTCCAGGATTAATAATATATTTTTCACCTTTACAAATCAGTATTCGTTGCCCCTCTTCAATATATCCGATAACATAATATTCATGAAAATGAGTAGGAAACTTTTGCATGATACCTTTAAATCGATACGCCTCTATTTTTAACTCAGGATCAAGGTAAATCGTGCGGATTTCTTTTAACATCTTGTTATCCTCCTCTGTTTGAAATGACCTTCTTAAAGATAACATCTTCGCCCAAACTTTTCTTGTATGATATTGCTCTTTTATCATACCTACTACCTACTCTCTAGAATTTCGATACACTATAATAAGAGTCAAATTGCAAAAACGAACATGATTACTTTTTCACTTCTATATACTTATAAAAAGGTTTTGGAGGTGATGTTACATGCCATCACGTAATGATAAAGTAACAACTGAAATATCTAATCTTACAAACCATCTGATTAATGAGCAAAAATCTGATGGTTCTTGGCGTTATTGCTTTGAAAATGGAACAATCATTGATTCCTACATGATTATACTGTTAAGATCTATAAATTCTAATGATGAGTCAATGATACAACAATTACATAATCGTATAATAAAGCAGCAGCATCCGAATGGATATTGGAGTTTATATCAAGATGAAGCTAACGGGAATTTATCTGCAACGATAGATGCGTACTACGCTTTACTCTATTCTGGTTACAGTTATTCATCGGATGATTCTATGCAAAGAGCAAAACAATACATTGTCTCACAAGGAGGGATCGGCGCTTCAAAAGGTTTATTGAGTAATGCTATTCTTGCTGCGACAGGTCAGATCAATTGGCCGACACCCATCAAAGCAATTCCATTAGAGATCATTCTTCTTCCTACTTTTCAACCTATAAACATATTTCAATTCTCAGGTTATTCGAGAGTTCACCTTATCCCGATGCTCATTATGGCTAATCAAAGCTTCTCAGTCCAAACAGATAGCACGCCTAATCTAAGTAATCTTCAAACTAGAAGAATAAATGATGATGAACAGCAATCAGAGCAATTTTCACAGATGATCGAGTTAATTGAATTAGGTCGAAATAGATTGATCGGTAGTTCTCGATCGCTGCATGATATAGCTACCTCAAGAGCGGAGCAGTTTATGCTAGATCGAATCGAGGCAGATGGAACATTGTATAGCTACGCTAGTTGTACCATTCTCATGGTATTTTCACTATTTGCCCTGGGATATGATAAACAACATCCGACAATAACGAATGCTATTCAAGGCTTAATCGATATGAGATACAATATTAATCAAAAAACAACGATACAAAATTCACCTTCCACAGTTTGGGATACGGCATTAATCTCATATGCCCTGCAAGAGGCAGGAGTAAAGAGTGACCATCTAACAATACGTAGTGCCGGACAATATTTGTTATCTCGACAGCAACATAACAAAGCTGACTGGAGTGTACATAATGCTAGTGCAACTCCTGGAGGTTGGGGATTCTCAGAGACCAACACTTTAAACCCTGATATAGATGATACTACTGCGGCACTACGAGCCGTTCACAATTTAAGTCATAATGAACCTCGATATTTAGAATCTATTACACTAGGGCTTAACTGGGCATTATCTATGCAAAATAATGATGGCGGCTGGCCAGCTTTTGAGAAAAATACAAATAATCAAATGCTTACTTGGTTGGCACTAGATGGGGCGAAATCTGCGGCAATAGATCCTTCCGAAGCGGATCTTACAGGTCGAACCTTAGAGTATCTCGGTAATTTCAGGGGGCTTGATTATGACAATAAGAGTGTCAAAAGAGGAGTAGATTGGTTATTATCTCATCAAGAACGTGACGGATCATGGTTTGGTAGATGGGGCGTTTGTTATATTTATGGTACTTGGGCAGCGATAACTGGCTTAACTGCGACTGGCACTTCATCGAGTCATAAAACAATTCAAAAAGCAGTTAAATGGCTATTGAGCATTCAAAACAGTGATGGTGGCTGGGGGGAATCTTGTAGTAGTGATATAAATCGTCGTTATGTCCCGCTCCATGAAAGTACACCTTCGCAAACCGCTTGGGCATTAGATGCGCTTATTGCTGTGCATGATCAACCGAATCCCGAGATTAACCGAGGAATTGATAGACTTCTAATATCGTTGCATGAGAACAATTGGTTAACCACTTATCCAACAGGTGCTGGACTTCCGGGAAATTTTTATAACCGGTACCATAGCTATAACTACATTTGGCCATTAGTGACGCTAGCACACTACAAACAGAAGTTCGGATAGCAACTTAAGTTAAATCATTATATCACTACAATTGCACCTCCTATGGTTCACTACGTTCTAACCATTGTGGAGGTGCATTGCACATTGATCTTATATACATCTAATGTTTCACAATACGTTATTCTTACTCTTTAACAACTAGTTTAAGTGGAGCTGCAATTAACTTTTCCACAGTTTTCCCATCCAATATATCTTTTGCAGCTTGGACTGCTAGTTGGCCGATTAATTCAGGTTGTTGAGCAATGGTACCTGTCAATTTTCCTGCTTGGATAGAATTAAGAGCATCTTCATTTCCATCAAAGCCGATAATCGGGATGTTTTTCCCCGAACTTTGAATTGCCTCAATAGCACCAAGCGCCATTTCATCATTGTGAGCAAAAACTGCTTGTACACTTGGATTTCCTTGCAGTAGATTTTCCATGACGGTTAATCCTTTTGTTCGGTCGAAATCTGCCGTTTGCTTAGCAATGACATCAAGCTGAGCATCTGCAATTTCATGAAATCCCTTGCCTCGTTCACGAGTGGCTGATGCTCCTGGTGAACCTTCTAATTCGATAACTTTTGCACCTTTTCCAACCTTTTCAACTATATATTCCGCTGCCATTGATCCACCTTTTACGTTATCAGATGCGACTAGCGCTTTCACTTCGCCTTTATCTGAAGAACGATCCAATGTTACAACTGGTATAGCTAAGCTGTTTGCAGTCTGTACAACTGTGGAAATCGCAGATGAATCTACAGGATTAATTAATAACGCGTTGACACCTTTTTGCATTAAATCTTCCACGTCATTACTTTGTTTAGCTGAATCATTCTGCGCATCAATGACGATTACTTCTATTCCGAGCTTATTAGCCTCTGCTACTACACCGTCTTTGACAGATACAAAGAAAGGATTGTTTAGAGTAGATATTGATAATCCGATTTTAATATTACTTAATTTCCCGCCGCTATTAGGCTTTGCCCAATCGGGAGGCTCTAATGAACAACCTGTCATTAGAATTAAAAGAATTGAAATAAGAATTAACGTTATTTTTTTCATATTGGTATCCCCCTATAAGGCTTTCCTACGGTCTAATAGTACAGCAATCGCAATAACAATCCCTTTTACTACCATTTGATAAAAAGAAGATACACCGAGCAAGTTTAGACCATTATTCAATATTCCGATGATGAGCGCACCAATTAATGTACCAACAATTCGTCCACGACCACCAGTTAAGCTCGTACCTCCAAGAACAACTGCAGCAATTGCATCTAACTCATAAGAAGTTCCCGCTGTAGGTTGTGCAGAGTTTAACCTAGAGGTTAAGATAGTTCCTGCTAATGCCGATAACATACCGACTAAAGAGTAAATCATTATTTTGACCCGATCCACTTTAATACCTGAAATAATTGATGCTTTTTCATTACCACCAATCGCATAAGTTTTTCGACCGAATGGTGTTTTGTGTAGTACAATCCATAGCACAGCAAATACGATGATCATTGTAATAGCGGGGACTGGAATACCTAAAAAATAACCTCGCCCAAATAATTGAAACATCAAACTATCGCCAAGACCAGTGATCGGATTACCATTCGTATATACAAGTGTTAACCCTCGAAAAATAGTCATCGTTGCTAATGTTGCTATGAATGGTGCCATTCTTCCTTTCGTAATGAGAACACCATTAACAACACCCATCACGCCACCTAACACACAACCAGCAATTATCGCTAATATCGGATCCCACCCTGAGAGCATGAGATTTGCCATAATCGCACTAGAGAGTGCAAGAATAGATCCGACCGATAAATCGATTCCACCTGTTAGAATAACAAATGTCATACCGAAAGCAATAAGCGCATTAATCGCTACTTGTCTAAGTAGATTGAGAATATTAAGTGGTTCCAGAAAACTTGGGTTAAGTACAGTTACAATAACAATAAGGATAATCAACCCTAGTAATGGGCCAAGTTTCTGTGTAAACTGTCCTAGTTGTAAACCCTTTTGATCTTTCTCATCCTTGATTGTTGTCATTCCTATTGCCCCCCTGTAGCTAACCTCATGATGTTCTCTTGTGTAGCTTCTTGTTTTGTGAGTTCTCCACTTATTTTTCCTTCATGAACAACAAAGATACGATCACTCATTCCTAATACTTCGGGAAGTTCTGAGGACACCATTATTATCGCTACGCCACGCTGCGTTAACTCGTTCATAAGTTGATATATTTCTCTTTTTGCGCCCACATCAACTCCACGGGTAGGCTCATCTAATATGAGGACACTTAATCCAATACCGATCCATTTGGCAATTACCACCTTCTGTTGATTACCACCAGATAAGTTGCGAACTAAAGTTGATGAGGATTGTGTCTTAATATGTAGACGTTTAATAAGGATATCTACAAATTGTTGTTCTTTCTTATTATTAATTACACCTCTAGGTGCGAAACTATATAAATTTGTCAGCACCATATTATCTCGTACCGAGAAATCAAGGACTAATCCTTCATCTTTGCGGTCCTCTGTAACAAATCCAATGCCAACCTTCATCGCATCATTCGGATTACGAATTAAAACTTTTTTACCTTTTACCCAAATCTCCCCTCGATCCAAGGAATCCAATCCGAAAATCGTTCTCATCATTTCGGTGCGTCCAGACCCCATTAACCCTGAAAACCCAACAATTTCGCCTGATCTAACGGAGAAGTTCACATCTTTAAACTGCCCCTTCTTAGAAGCATTCTTCACTTCAAGCACAACTTCCGCTGGTTTTGATTGACTAACCGGGAAACGATCGGTTAGTTCTCGTCCAACCATCTTTTTAACCACATCATCAAAATTCGTTTCCGGAATTGGTTTTGTATCAACTGTCTTCCCATCTCGCATGACGGTTATTCGATCACATATGGCAAAAATCTCCTCCATTCGATGCGAGATATAGACGATTGATACTCCTTCTTTCTTAAGGGATGCAATAACTTCAAACAACTTCTGAATTTCACGCTCTGTTAGTGCAGCAGTTGGCTCATCCATTACGATTACCTTTGCATCAGTCATTAGAGCCTTTGCAATCTCAATCATCTGCTTTTCACCAACAGAACATTCTCCTGCTTCTTGATTCAATGGAATCGTTACAGAAAGCTTCTTAAATTGCTTATTCGCGAGATCACTCATTTCTTTCATGTTAAGTAAACCGATACTTGTAGACATTTCTTTCCCAATGAACAGATTGTCTAATACCGTCATATCCCGCCACACATTCAACTCTTGGTGGATAAATGCAATTCCTCTTTTTTCAGCTTCTTTTGGATTTGCAAAATACGTTTCCTGACCATCTATAATAATTGTTCCTTGATCCCGCTTGTGTAAACCAATTAAAATATTCATCAAAGTAGATTTACCTGCACCATTCTCACCCATAAGCGCATGAACTTCACCTTCACGAAGTTCAAAATCTACACCTGTCAAAACACGGTTAGCACCAAATGACTTATATATATCACTCATTTCAACTTTCATATCGTTAGAGCCCCCTCATTTTCCAAAATTAACTCCTGATTGAAGTATGCAGTTTGCATATGGTTTGGCTTCACCTGTTCTAATAATGACTTTTGCATGCTGGGTTAGATTTTTAAATTGTTCATGTGAAACCCTTTTGATTTCAATTTCCTTAAATTGAGCGTTTATGAATTGTGATGTTTCTGTATTATTTTCCTCAAGCTCTTCAGCTACTATTATTTTTTCAATAACAATATCTTCTGCAATGATGTTCACTACATCTTCAAAGCTTGGGACACCAAGTTTAAGAGCTAAATCAATCCTTGGAACATCTTTTGGAATTGGAAGTCCAACGTCTGCGATGACAATCGTGTCCGTATGCCCCAAGTCAGAAAGGATTTTACTAATATGGCTGTTTAATATTCCATGTTTTTTCATAATTATAAGTTCTCCTCTACTTCAGCTCTTATTGGCATTCCACCTTGAGCTCCGAATTTAGTGACAGATAAAGAAGCTGCTCGATTAGCAAACTCTAAACTAACTTGTATCGAGTTACCTTCTGCTAGAGCAACGGCAAGTGCTGCATTGAATGTGTCTCCCGCTCCAGTTGTATCTATAGCATTTACCTTGTAAGTTGGAACGAGTACTTCCTGCTCATCATCGAAATATCTAACACCGTTACTACCTTCTGTGATAAATAACTTGTTAGGGTATTTTTGTAATGCTTCAGTTGTCGTGTATTGGGGAAACAGAATTGAACATTCATGTTCATTCGGTGTTAAATAAGTAGCATTTTCAATAATTGCTTCACTAATTGAGCGTGCTGGTGCTGGATTAAGCAACATCGGTATTTTGAATCTATGGCAAATGTCACTTACGTAAGCTACAGTTTCTACTGGTATTTCTTGCTGAACTAGAACCATATCAACAGATTTTATAGTCTCACTTGCTTTATCAACTAGGTCAGCACTAACTTTATCATTTGCTCCTTTGACAAAGATGATACTGTTATCTCCTTCAGCTAAAATGATATGAGCTGTTCCACTAGCTATATCTGACAATGATTCAACATAGGTAACATTAACTTTATTGTTAATTAAATTATCAATGATTGCTTTGCCATAAACATCTTCCCCAATGCAACCAATCATCGTGACATCTGCACCTAGTCGTGCCGCTGCTATAGCTTGATTTGCACCTTTCCCCCCTGGAACTGTCGAAAATTTATCTCCAAGGACGGTTTCACCTGCATTTGGTCTTCTGGTTGACGTTACTACTAAATCCATAGCACAGCTTCCAATTACACAAATTTTTACCATCATCAACAACCTTTCCAACTGCTTAATCTTTTTCTTAACATCAGTTACAACCCAAATCATAAATATTTAATTAATTGCTTTTTTCTTTCACTTTATCTTGTTCAATTTACTTAAAAAGTAATCTTTTTTTCTTTTTAAGACACAAAAAAGCACATCACCTACTTCGTGACGTGCTTCATATGTTGTTCATAACAATTACAGCAATCTAATTCAAGATGTGGAGAGAGATGCTACATATGAAAGAGTGTCATATAGTTCAAGAAATTTAGTTCCTTCCTTGAATTTCCTGATACCTCCATCATCATTAACATTTGCTGCCCGGTCTAATGTCGATGCATTGATAAGGTGTTATATGAGGATATTTTTTTAAACGTCTATAACACTTCAATTAATTTAAAATGCTCTACTACAATTATCGTATTCTCACTTAATGTTATTCCTTCATTTAATAAATCATTTTCCCAACATTTATTATGATCCTCTATGAATTCTTCTAGTGATCGATAGTTCTCTCCCTTAGCAACTCTTATATCGATCATTCCATAGGGAATTTCATAGTTTTCAGTTATCTGTATTGTACATCTATGAATTCTATCATTATTTAACACGGCTACATAGTCACCAACCTCAGTCGCCTCTTCTTCTGGATTGTTATAGTACCATATCATTGGTGTGCAAGTAGCTGTTTTCAAACCCTCCATCACTTCATTGATTAGGGATTCATCATTAATATCACTACTCCAGAAAGTTAAGCTTTTCATGGTTAATCTCTCCTTTTTGCGTGTTATTTTAACAATAATAATTGCTGATTCATTTCTTCAAAGTCCTAAGAGATTACGTCTGGCTCGTCCAATAATACTCCTATACTCTCACTCTGTATTTCTGACAGTATTGTAAATCGCAATTTATTAAAGTCTATACTCTGAAATGATGAAACAACAATACTGACCGAATAATCCCTTCCAAATGCACGATCTATTTTTTCCAAAAATGACGGTTTACTTTGGTCATTAGCCCATATTCCAATCTTAGTAATACCGTTTTCTACAAAAAAAGAAATTTGATATATTTTATCTAATTTAATAATTTTATGACCAAATAACCACTTATATTCAAGATGCTTGTCAGTAACAATTAAATAAGGCTTATTAATAAAAACTGTTGAAATCCAGAAATATCCGAACACTACTAAAAATATTAAAGAACCCATATTCAGTATGACCTTTGTAAATTCATTACCTGGTATAAGAATAAATCCAATAAAAAGCAATATTATAAATAAAAACAAAATATGAAATACTCCCTTAAATTTCACCTTTTGGTATAAAGGCAACGTATATAAACCATTCTCTTCAATTAATGATTCCTTCATAGTGATATCCTTTCTTATGTTGTTTGGTAATACTCAATATAAAGTGTTTTAGGATGACTTTTAGCAGTATCATTAGCTTTCACATTTATCGAATATTTCTCTAATTATCCTTCTTTATCCATCGATTCAACATGATACGAATCCCATAATAAAATATTATTAATAATATAAGAATGATTACTCCTAGCACTAATGTTATCCCGTTAAATTCATTCACAGAAACAATACCGAACGAAACCTTATGTTGTGAGTAATTTGCCGATGTGTAACTATCAATTACATCAGGAACATATTTGTATGTATTTATTACACCTTGGATTACTTTCATTCCAATAAATAACCCAAATATTAATATAGATACAATAATCGATTCAATCAACAATCGTAGATTTAGTATCTTTTTCATTTCGTTCCTCCTTATTTCCTCTTATCAATAACCCAATTCCATTCAACAATCATTATTTCACCTATTTTCATAGACTCTAGTAATTTCGCTGCTTCTTGTATAATAATCGGTCTTGCATTTAATAAACCATTAAAATTAACTGGCTTATCTAATCGATGATCGAAATCATAACATATAGATATTAGTGCAATTTCTTTCAAAAAGTGATAACCATTACAATAATCTTCATAAATTTGACGACAACATTTAACGCATGATTCTTCTTGATTGATTAACTCTGTAAGTACTTCACTTATTCTAATGTGTTCAGATGTAGGTGTATCTAATATTCGTTGTATCTCTTCTTTGACAGAATTTAAAGCATCTTTTGAAGAGAAATCTATATTACATAGACCAATAAAATTTTCATATTCTAGGCAATATTCAAGCTGACTCTTGTTCGATTCAAACCATTTTTTAAATCCTTCCAATTCAATAGAATTGCTCAAAAATTTAATGAAATAATCATTTATTCGTTCATCATAATAATACATGTTTAACCTCACTTTTTATGATCGGTTTCATCTACCGTTCAAGTATTTACGAACTTGTGCATGCAAGGTTGTCTCAAGAAATCACTGCGATAATTTCATTGTGACCACGGCTTCGCCGACGCGTGAATACCGTGTTATTCGACATAACTGACATCTCTGAATCAAACTTCAAAGTGTGCTATTTTATGTTGTTGTGAATTAAAAATATAATGTGAATAATCGTTTTCGATAGAAGCTATATCAACCTCAGAAAAATATTTCAAATCCTTAATTTCTTCATTATCTGGTTTCAATTCTCCACCTATAACCTTACAATCGAAAACAATACTCAGGTACTCCCTAAGATATCTCTTATCTTAGGAAAATGAATGTGTTGGTGACTTACATCATTTCAATAAATCTTCATCCAACTAAGCGCGGCTACGTACAGTTTGAATCTATTGTTAGGTAATCTATTCGTCTTTCATGATCTACTAATTTGAAATCTTTGTTTTTATATACTTTTCCGTTTATTTTCTTCGCTCTTAAACCAGTTCCTTATATGATCTCATTTCTACTTTAATAAGTTGCTTAGAATTATCTTTTTATAATAAAAAAAATATATACTCCCATAAAAAAAATTCATATTTATACGAAAGCACCCCTAGAGCACAAATACATAGGATACAAATAATAATTGTTTTCAATTTATTAAATGAACTAAACCTCAATATAAGTAAATTTATGACTATGATGCTTGATAAGTAAGCTAGCGCTATAAATACTCCATAGATTTTACTTGAGACTGTAGCAGGCTCAAAAAAGCCAGTAAAACATAACATTATTATTATATACACTTGAGATGAAAAGATAGCTAATATCATATTTATCAAAATTAATAAGAAAACTATAATATATTTGTTATGATATCTATCCATAGTTACGCTACCTCTCTTTAATATTATTAAATATTCAAAAGCATGTTACTCCACCCAATTCAAATATAACAACCAATCCCATTTTGTTCAACCAAATATTACATATTAACCCACTAATTATAATAAAAAAAAGCGCACCGATCTTATCTCGGCACGCTCATAATCTTCTACATCCTTCTCACTTACGCATGATAACTCTCTGTTGGATTATTCAATACCCATTCAAGTATCAATATTTGCGATTCTAACACTTTTGTTCTATCCTCATGGGTAGATGCATTCTTAGCTTGCTGCAATTCATAAATTTTCCTTTTAATTTGATCCTCAGTACGCATGACATAACCTCCGCCTAATAATTGCTATCTACTAACTATTCAGTCTCAATAATTCACTATTATACCACACATTGATTTCATCACTTTCATCACTCTACCACTACTAACTACAACAAAAAAGCTAGACCCCACTACCTCCGTAGTATGATCTAACTCAAAACGCATGTTTAATATGATTCAATGTATAATGTTCCCCGCTTCGCTCTACTAACACAACATCAAAGCTGAGCGAAATGTTTCGTAGCTTCGATTGATAGAGATAGATCTCAGCCAGACGACGCAACTGCATCTGCTTACGGGGAGTGATCGCTTCTAGCACTGAACCATAACGATTCACTCCTGCCCCTTGAGCATACACGGTTCTAGTTCTCACTTCAACGAACACAAGCTGATTATCTTTACTTGCTATAATATCTATCTCGCCTGAACTACAGCGCCAGTTGCGCTGAACGATGATGTAGCCTTGCTCTTGCAAATACAAACTTGCTCGCTCTTCACCTTCCGCACCTAGCTGCTTTCGATTCAGGGTCATAGTGGCCAATCCCTCGCATTCCGATCCGCTCTGTATACAAAGCTCAATATTTCTGCAACTACAGCAAACAATTCTGGTGGGATTTCCTGATCGATATCTAATTTAGATAATACTTCTACTAGCGATTGATCTTCCTGGATCGGCACTCCATTTTCTTTTGCTTTAGCTAGTATCCGTTCAGCAAGTTCACCTTGCCCTTTGGCGATAAGTGTAGGTGCAGTAGTATTCATCGGATCATATTTCATCGCTACTGCTTTACGCATTTTTGTAACTGGTGGTTGTTCATTCATACTTTGAAGTCGACTCCTTTATAGCGCGTCGAGTTGATCTGTTCGACATCAGGCGGAAGCATTCTCTGTTTAAGTTCTTCTAATTGTTCATTCTCTGCTTCTGGTGTTGGAATCGGAGTTGTTCTAACGGCAGAAAGCATATAACCTGTAGAATATAATGCTTCACTGATTTCTGGCTTAAGTGCTTCGATCACTGCTCCTATTGCAGGATGATCATTCCATAAATTCAAGCTAACGATCTTGCTCGTAATATTCACATCAACCATCGTTGGTCCTATCGCATTCATATTAAGATCAAATACAATACGGCAATTTTCCGAATCCAATTCGCCTTTACGGTCTCGACGTGTTTGAATATGAACGGCAGCAGTTTGCCCACCCTCTTTATCCTGCAATGGAATAAACATCGTCACATGTGAAAATACGGAGTGATTCCGCTCGGTCGATAACATTAATTGCTGTCCAGTGATCGCATTCAATAGCTGTTGTGCCGTTTCCTTCACTGCTGCTGGTGTATCCGCACTTTGCACTAATTGCATAATCGAAGCTTTTAAGCTGTCATGATTCGTTGTTGCTTGACCAGCTTGAGCTGCAGTAGCATTGGCCTGTGGTTGCAAATGATCAGCTTGCTGATTTGCGGTCAATGGATTATGAGATGCAGTCGCTTGATTATGAACAACATCATTTTGCAGATTAGCTTGAATAGTTCCTTGCAAATGAGCTGCTTGATGAATTGGAACTTGCTGTTGAGCTGTAGGCTGAGCAGCTTGTGAATGACTAGCATTTGCTGGTTGTGCACTTGTCTGATTACTTGTCACTTCAGCGCTTTGACTAGTTACTACAGATTGTTGTAAAACTGTTGCAGGTGTCTGAGCAGCTGGCGAAGTCGGTGTTGGAACGACATTCGCGCTCTGATTACTAGTAGCTGCTACTGTATTCGTTGTTGCAGGCTGACCTTGACTACCTACAATTGGTTGTTGCCCTGTAGTTGGTGCCGTAGTATTACCTAGCATACCAGCTGAGTTCCCAGTATTCCCTTGTGTTACATTCATATTGCTACTTTGTAAATTTCCATTTACTATAGGCGCTTGCGCTAACTGAGTAGTCGCTGGTTTAGTCTGCGGCTGAGCATTGGTAGGCTGTCCTGTAAGCAACTGCTTGCCAAGTGTAGTTTCATGATTGACACCTAGCCACTTCAAGAGAAGTCCAAGATTTCCTTGTGAAGGTGCTTGATTTGCTCCGCCTTGTAATTGCGTAGCAGATTGTGTTTGACCTTGTTGTGAAGCTAATGAAGCATCTTTCCCTACTAATTCTCCGCTACCGGAAGATACTATAGCTCCTTGATTACCTGCTCCGATTGATGGAGCATTTTGCGTTACTGAACCATTTGTTGCCAAAGAACGTAATAATGCAGAGCCTTCATCAAGTAAAGTTGAAAGCTGATTAAGCAATGCCGTTGTCTGAGCACTAGTCGTTGTAATCCCACTATTGTTAGCTTGTAATAGTATGGATAGTTGGCTTTTCAGCTGATCGATCAAACCGTGCAAAGGAGTTCCTGATTGCAACTGATGAAAGGCAGCTATCGTTGCTTGAGTCATCGGTAGTCCTCTCTTAAATGCGCTCGCTGCTGCCTGCATCCATTGCTCTTGGTTAACGCCTGGCGGTATTAACTGAGCCGCCTTCTGAAATGCTGCAGCAGTTTCCTTATTCAAAGGAAAGCCTTCTTTACGTAAGTCTTTAATAATATCATTTGCCCATGCTTTATCTGGCATATTGAGTGCTTTCAATATGTCTTTCATAGGATCGCTCATCCCAAGTGTCGTCGGATCAACCTGCTTTAGTAAAATGTAGGCGCCCTTTGAATCTGGTTGAACTTGCAGTAATGAAGCTTGACCTTCCATAAGCGGAATATCCAACTTCGCCCTTACTTGTACTCCATTTATATTAACTAATGCTTCATTATTATCATATTGTTGTAAAACAACGCCACGAACAACCTGACCGATTTTTAATTCTAGTGTTCTAACATCATTACTTACTGCATCGCCCAATATGCCTTTAATATTTCCGATACTCATGCGCGTTGTCCACCTCATTTCATTCACATATAGTATTTATCGGCTATTGAGCGCATTTTTTTGACTACTAATCTTATCCCTTTAAAACAATAATTTATTATATAGATCGATCTTGGATTTACTATAAAGCTTACAACACAAAAATCAGTGCTTAATATCAATCAATGCTGTTTTTGACTTCTTCACACGATTGATTACGGACATCAGAAACCTTATTTGCTGTGTATTCCTCTATTATCGATCCTTACGGACACAAACGTACTTATTTCCCTACATTTCATATATTCGGACTCCATTAGAGACTAATAACGGTTTTTATGTCCTTTAGAATGTCATTCGCCCTTAATATTCACAAATAACAGCTTCTGTGTCCGTTCGCGTGAGGCTTATATCACATTAAGCACTGACTACTGCGTTGAACCATATCATTCAACACAAAAAACTAGAAAACTAATCTGACCTTATTTAAATAAAAGCATATCAATTGTTATTAAGAATGGAATACACATTCGTGTCATAAGCCACTCCATTTTGATACATGTAATTCCTCAGAACGCCCTCTTTTTGAAATCCAGTCTTAATTAGCAAGTTATTTGATGCTTCATTATCTATAAATACAACTGCCCCAATACGAGAAAGAGCTAATTCATCAAATCCATATTGAATTACTTTTGATATAGCTTCAAAGGTGTAACCCTTTCTCCAGTGATCAGGATGTATTTCATAGCCTATCTCTGCTCTTTTATGTTTGGGTGACCATGCATTGAACCCCATAGTGCCAATAATCCCTTGATGCCCCTTAATTTCGATTCCCCAGCGCAATCCTTTCTTCTCTACGTAACTATTTGCAAAAAATTCAACAAATGCTTTCGCTTGTTCTATATTTACTAATGTTTCTTGTCCATAATATCGGGTAACTTTTTCATTAGAAAAGCAGGAGAATATACCCTCAGCATCATTCTTTGAAATTTTTCTCAGTAACAATCTATCAGTCTCTAATGTAGGAAACATTGTCCCACTCCTCTCATTTTCTATTAAGATACAAAAAGCGACTTGCATCCTATCCATTAAGTTAGGTTACAAGTCGCTCCTATTGCTTGTAAAGCATAATATAACATTAAAAAATCTATTATTGCTTCGGCCATACACTTTCTAATTGCTCACCAAGAAGCTTCTTAAGAAATGTTTTACGATGCATGATCGTAGGTCCATATTCCAAAATTGCTGCATTATGTACTTTCGTACCATAACCTTTATGTTTCGCTAGTTCATATTGGGGATACAAGTCGTTCCACTCTTGTTCGCATAGACGATCACGAGTAACTTTAGCCAATATCGACGCTGCTCCGATCGATTGACTACGAGCATCTCCTTTTACGATACCTTCTTGAGCAATTTCTAGGTCAATGATCTCAGCATCAACGAGTAGAAACTGCGGAGTAACTTGTAGACCTTCAACGGCTTGTTTCATCGCTAGACGTGAAGCTTGCTTAATATTAAGTTCATCAATGATTGGCGCCGGAATACGCGCAACACAATATGCTACAGCTTGTTCTGTAATCTCAGCATATAGTTGCTCGCGTTTCTTTTCCGTAAGCTTTTTGGAATCATTGATTCCATCAATGATGCAACCAGGTGGTAGAATTACCGCTGCGGCTACTACATCGCCGAAAAGACAACCTCTACCTACCTCGTCCACACCAGCAATATGTTCAATTCCTTGTGACCATAACGCCTTCTCAAAGTCCAACAAATCGATGACATCAGACATCTATTTCTTAACCTCTCTTATGGGCATATCATCAAATGGAGCTTCTAACGTAATACGTCCTAATTTGGCAGCACGTAGATCACGTAAAATGATTCCAGATGTTTTATCAAGATCTACTCGATTACCGCTCATTAAGCAACCACGTTTACGGCCGATTTCTTCCATAACTCGAACAATTTCCTCGTTATCTTCTAGATCCTTTGGAGGATCAATCGTTAAGTTATAGCGCTCAGAGATTGTATTCCAATATCTTCCGGCAAGTGTTTTGATCGCGTAGTATCCGATCTCATCAATATTTAATATTTGCTCACGAATAGCGCCTGTCATCGCCAAGCGATATCCTACGATTTGATCATCAAATCTCGGCCATAGAATACCTGGTGTATCAAGCAACTCTAATTCGCCGCCTGCTTTAATCCATTGTTGACCCTTCGTAACACCTGGCTTATCACCGGTGATCGCAATATTACGGCCTGCAAGACGATTAATAAGTGTAGATTTCCCAACGTTCGGAATACCTACAATTAGTCCACGATTAGCACGAGGATTCATCCCTTTAGCGATTTGTCTATCTATCTTTGCTTTCAATATTTGCTTCGTCAAAATCGGAATTTCATTGACACGTGTACCTGTATTAGAATCTACAATAGCAACCGTATGTCCTTCATTCTCGAAGTATTGTTTCCATTGTTCATTCATTACAGGATCTGCCAAATCAGACTTATTCAAAATAATAAGTCTTGGCTTTCCTTGCAAAATGTCATCAATCATTGGATTACGACTAGAAATAGGCACTCGTGCATCTAGTAGTTCAATCGCAATATCGATTAACTTTAGCTTATCCTGTATTTGACGCTTGGCACGGGTCATATGCCCCGGGAACCATTGAATCGCCATTTAAGTCACCTCATCTAGTTGTAATGCTTAACCAACTCTAATTTATCTAATGGCCACATTACGACATCAGCTCGTCCGATAATTTCGTCTTCTAATACGTAACCTATAGCCCTACTATCTTTACTATAACCTCGATTGTCGCCCATTACAAAATACATTCCTTCAGGGACAACGTTATCTGGGTAACTTGCATTAGGGAAATTGAATGAATCTCCAATTGAGTTATATGTTAATCCTTCAGCCATGCTCTCTGCGATAGCTTCTGTAAGATAAGGCTCAGTAATTAATTTATCATTAATATACAATTGATCGCCTTCTACTCGAATAGTATCACCTGGTACTCCAATAATACGCTTAATGAAACGTCTACCTTCTTCAGGGACATCAAATACGACAACATCACCAAACTCAGGCTTACTAATATTGTAAATAAGTAAGTTTACGATGACACGTTCATGGGTGTGAAAATTAGGTTCCATCGAATCACCATCAACAATAAACGGTGAGAACAGAAAAATACGAACTATCGCAACAAGTACAACAGCAATGACGATGGATTTTATCCAATCTACAACCTCTTTATACGTTTTATCTTGTTTATTTTTCTTACTGGACCTTGCAACTCTAGAGACAGACGCCATATCATCATTTTCATCCTGAGAGCTTTCATACTGCTCAGCTACGTCTTCTTTCGTAGCTTTTTGTTGATCGAGTAACTCATCTTTGGGTTCCATTGTACAGCCCTCCTCTAGATTCTAACCGATGCAAAAAAAAACGAAAAGGAGCTTGATAGAACAAGCTCCTCTTGATGATTCATTTTAACGAATTTCTTTAATTCTTGCAGCTTTACCACGAAGGTTACGAAGGTAGTACAATTTAGCGCGGCGAACTTTACCACGACGTGCTACTTCGATTTTTTCAAGCTTTGGTGAATGAAGAGGGAAAGTTCTTTCCACACCAACACCGTATGAAATTTTACGTACAGTAAAAGTTTCACTAATTCCGCCACCGCGACGTTTAATTACTACGCCTTCGAATAACTGAACACGTTCACGAGTTCCCTCGATTACTTTTACGTATACTTTTAGCGTGTCACCAGGACGGAAATTAGGTACGTCTTGACGAAGCTGTTCCTGAGCAATTGCTTGTAGGATATTCAATACATTCAACTCCTTTCACCATAGATGTTCTTATAAACTCCCTATTCTTCTGAGTAGATCATCGTTTATAGCGGACCACCCGTTATACGAACAACATTAACTATTTTATCATATTTACTGCATCAATACAATGATAACTTATGGGTTTGTCCTAATTTATCGATTGCTATGCTACTATGAATTGATGCCTAGCAATTTGCGTTGCTCAGATAGCCATTTTTTCTCTTTCTTTGACAGTTCAACATGCTCAAGTAGATCTGGTCGACGTGCCAATGTACGTAATAACGATTGTTCACGTCTCCACTTCTCAATATTAGCATGATGCCCAGATAATAATTCCTCTGGAACTGACCAGTCACGGAATTGAGCAGGTCTTGTATAGTGAGGATACTCCAGTAGACCAGTACTGAACGAATCCGTAATTGCACTTGTCTCATTACCCAGCACACCAGGTAATAATCTTACTACGCTATCGATTACTGTCATGGCCGGAATTTCTCCACCGGTGAGCACATAATCGCCAACAGATATTTCATCCGTAACTAGATGCTGACGAATACGTTCATCATAACCTTCATAATGACCGCAAATGAATACGAGATGACTAGACGCGCTTAATTCTTCTGCCTTGCGTTGCGTATAACTTTCCCCTTGCGGGCACATCAAAATTACACGTGGTGGCTCTGAAGCTTGAGCTTGTAACTCCTCAACTGCAGTAAATACAGGTTCAGCCTTCAAGACCATACCACCGCCGCCGCCATAAGGATAATCGTCTACTGTATTATGCTTATTATTGGCATATTTACGGAAATTAATCGCGTTAAGCTCAACAATTCCTTTTTGGTGAGCTTTTCCTAAAATGCTACTCGTGAACACACCAGTAAACATTTCAGGAAATAACGTTAGCACATCAATTTTCATGTTAGACCAATCCTTCTAGCAAATGAACAGTGATACGTTTATTTGCTACATCAACATTCAGCACGACAGGATCAATAACTGGTAACAAAATCTGTTTGCCTTTGCCTTTTCCAGGCTCTACAACCCATACATCATTGGCACCTGGAGACAGAATTTCAGTTACTACACCAAGCAATACATCTTCATCGCTGTAAACTTCACAACCGATAATTTGATGATAAAAATATTCGCCATCATCTAATGAGCCTTGATCCTCAGCAGCTACTTTAATAAGCCAGCCTTTGAATTTCTCTACTTCATTAATATCGTTATACCCTTTTAACTTAATAAAGTACATTCCCTTTTGCTCACGCGAGTTAGTAATCTCAATTTTTATAGATTGTCCTGTTTCTTCGTTGAACATAACGAGCTTACTGCCTACAGCGAAGCGCTCTTCTGGGAAATCTGTACGTGACATTACTTTCAGGTCACCTTTTAGTCCGTGTGTATTCACAATCAGACCAACATTATACCAAGTTCCACTCATTTCATCATCCCTTACTTAACAAACTTTTTCGCATTTCCATGCCAAAAGAGGGCCAGGATTTTCATCCTAACCCTCCTGACGGCGCATTCACTTATGATTGAATGTTAACGATCACACGCTCGTTAGACTTAGTTGCAGCCGAGTTCACCACAGTTCGTATCGCTTTCGCAATACGACCTTGCTTACCGATAATTTTACCGACATCAGATGGATGAACCGAAAGCTCGTAAATCGTACTGCGTTCATCTTTAACATGAACGCGCACATCTTCCGGATGATCCACTAAAGCCTTCGCTATGACAAGAATTAACTCTTTCATCAACAAAGCCCTCCGCTTCTCAACAATAATAACGATTAGCTATTACTTCTGTTGTTTAAGCTCATGGAATTTTTTCATTACACCCGCTTTAGAAAGCAAGTCACGAACTGTATCAGATGCTTGTGCACCTGTTTGTAGCCATTTCAACGCTTTTTCTTCGTTGATTGTTACTACTGCAGGTTGCGCAACTGGATTATAAGTACCGATTTCTTCAATAAAACGACCATCACGTGGAGAACGAGAATCAGATACTACTACGCGATAGAATGGAGCTTTGTGAGCACCCATACGTTTCAAACGAATACGAACTGCCATTAGAAATTCACCTCCTTCGAAAAATTAAATATCAATGTATACACCAAGCGAGTAGCAAAGTGCACAACGTACACGAGCATACGGCGACCGATTCACCCACAAAAACTTCGAAGCGATTTTAGACTTTCAGCACCAAGAAGATGGCATGAAGTTAGTGAAGTGAGTAGCATAGTGTACGTAATTGGTACACGAGCAACGGAGCAAGCGATGAATGCCATATTCGATGCCGAATACGCTACGTCAGCAATACATCGTGATCAAAGTCTAAAAGGGAAACTTCATATTTTTGCCTAGAAGCCCTTTCATACCCTTCATACCTTTTTTACCGCCTTTAAGACCTTTTGGTCCGTTCGGGCCCATCATTGAACTAAATTGTTTCATCATTTTACGCATATCATCAAACTGTTTGATCAGTCGATTAACTTCAACAATGGTAGCACCACTACCCGTAGCAATACGCTTACGTCGGCTATGATTTAGCAATTCTGGCTTTTGCTTCTCTTCCTTTGTCATTGATTTGACAATGGCTTCGACACGACCCATTTGCTTCTCATCGACCTTCATATCTTTCATATTACCTTTCATCTTACCCATGCCTGGCAACATATCCATAATTTGATCCAGTGGACCTAATTTCTTGACTTGCTCCATTTGCTCTAGGAAATCATCGAAGGTAAATTCCGCATTACGCATTTTGCGTTCCATCTCAGCAGCTTTATCTGCATCGATTCCCGCTTGCGCCTTCTCAATTAGAGAAAGCATATCACCCATACCAAGGATACGAGATGCCATACGTTCAGGATGGAATGGCTCCAAAGAATCGATCTTCTCACCCATTGCCGCGAACTTGATAGGTTGTCCGGTTACAGCTTTTACAGAAAGCGCTGCACCACCACGAGTATCCCCATCTAGTTTCGTTAGAACGACACCTGTAAGTTCCAATTGTTCATGGAAGCTTTGAGCGACGTTAACGGCGTCCTGACCAGTCATTGCATCAACGACTAAGAGCACCTCATCTGGCTTAACAATGGAATGAATCTCTTTCAACTCACCCATTAAAGCTTCATCGATATGTAATCGACCAGCTGTATCGAAAATAACATAATCATTACCGTTATCTTTGGCATGTTGCAAACCGTTGCGAGCAATGTCAACAGGAGATACTTGATCACCCATTGCAAATACTGGTGCATTGATTTGCTCACCTAGAACCTGAAGTTGTTTGATTGCCGCAGGACGGTATATATCACAAGCAACTAATAGTGGTTTATGGTTACCTTTTTGCAATAATCTTGCTAACTTACCAGAGGAAGTTGTTTTACCTGCACCCTGTAAACCGACCATCATAATGACAGTTGGAGGTTTGTTAGCTTTAGCAAGTTTTGCTTGAGTTCCACCCATAAGCTCAGTCAGTTCTTTATTAACAATATCAATAATGACCATGCCTGGCGTAAAGCTTTTTGATACATCTAATCCAATAGCTTGCTCTTTCACCTTGGCTATAAAGTCTTTCACGACTTTGAAGTTAACGTCCGCCTCAAGTAGAGCAAGTCGTACTTCGCGCATCGCTTCAGCGACATCATTTTCAGAAACTTTTCCTTTGCCCTTCAGCTTGCTGAAAACATTCTGCAGCCGACTCGACAAACTCTCAAATGCTGCCATCCTTTATCGCCTCCATTTGTGTCATAATTTCTATTGAACGTAACTGTTCAACGACAGTTTGTAAATGTTGTCGTTGCTCCATCGGAAGTTGTAATTGATCAAGTTGATCTTCTAATTGCTCCGTCAGGTGCACTGTTTGCCCATGCCTGGTTAACAGTCCCAATTTTCGTTCATACGATTCCAGCGCTTGCTGGGCCCGCTTTATATTATCATACACTGCTTGGCGACTAATGCCAAATTCAGTAGCGATTTCACCTAATGAAAAATCATCGTGGTAGTAATATGTTAAAATAGTACGTTGCTTATCTGTTAATAACTCTTCATAGAAATCTAACAGCAAATTAATGCGTGTTGTCTTGGCTAGGGCATCTGGCTCTATATGTTGCATTCCATTTCCCTCCATTACATCCATTGAAGCGTGTACCAATCGGCTTTCACTGTAAAGTAGATTACCTTTACACTTGGCAACGAATATTATCATAACTTAATCAGTTTCATGTGTCAAGTATTTTTACTTGTCACTAATCCTCTTTTGAGTTAATAGCTACAACGATGAGATATTCCATTGTCGATTAAGGTACGTTAACTTAGTCATCGTTTGCGGGCATTCAGAACCGAGAAGATGGAGCGCTACTTGTGGAAGGAGGAAACGCAAGTGTACGTGGTTAGTACACGCGGACCGGACCTCCCAAGTTCGCTTCATATTCGATGTCGAATATACTACGTAGCAACACATCGTTATCAAAGTCCGCTTTTTGAACTACCTTTAAACTGGGATGTTTTCTAGCTGTTCAATCCCCCGCTTGGCCCGACTATTAAGTGACCTCTTATCGGTTAATTGATGTAGACTCAATTCATGTCCAGGATCAACGACTAATTGCCCTTTCATAATATCATCAAATATTAAAAGTGTTTTCTTAATCGCATCAATAAGCTGATCCTTCGTTAGTACATCTTTTGTTAAGCCAATAATATGAATCATATATTCTGCAAATTTAAGTTTAACGATACTATCTGCACTTTTCAGGTGCCTTGTTGAGAACATCAATATATTTGTAACGATTTCACTATCTTTATAATTACTTGCGACAATGTCTAGATGATGCACAGCATCCCAATTTCTAATCGATAATTGTGCAGAATAGTGCTGAATTAATTGTTTCATCCACAACGTTTCTTGCTCTATTGTAATATTGTATTCTTTATATTCATCAAGCTGACCTTCACGATACATTTGAAGCTTATTCCCATAGTGAGATTCAAAAAGCTCTTTCGCTCTTAACTGTTGATCTGCCATGCAATCACCTTCTAGTTCATTACTATATGCAACTTTATAATCAACTTTTTATATGCTAAGTATTTCTCGTATGAATAAAAGCCACCCATCCAAACATGTAACCCGAAATAATCCAGTTAACACATCTTTACTAGGTGGCTTTCATTCTATTTATTATGTTATTCAATTAGTTTTCTGCTTCTTCTTGCTCTGCTTCTTTCTGAATAAGTCCAGCGAATAATGCATGAACAAACTGATCAGAATCAAATTCTTGAAGATCGCCCATTTTCTCACCTAGACCAACAAGCTTCACAGGGATATTCAATTCATTGCGAATCGCAATAACAATACCGCCTTTAGCTGTACCATCAAGTTTCGTTAGGACAAGTCCCGTTACGCCACTTTTTTCACCAAACAGTTTTGCTTGGCTAAGCGCATTTTGACCAGTCGTAGCATCAAGCACTAGTAAAACTTCATGAGGTGCAGTAGGTAATTCACGCTGAATAACACGGAAAATTTTATTCAATTCTTCCATGAGGTTCGTCTTATTCTGCAATCGACCTGCTGTATCACAGATTAACACATCAACTTGACGTTGCTTAGCAGCTTGAACAGCATCATAGATGACTGCAGCAGGGTCAGAACCAGAAGATTGCTTGATGACATCTACACCTACACGTTGTCCCCACACTTCAAGCTGTTCGATAGCACCAGCACGGAAAGTATCACCGGCTGCAAGTAGTACGTTTTTGCCTTCGCTTTTCAGCTTATGAGCTAGTTTACCGATCGTAGTTGTTTTACCTACTCCATTAACACCTACAAATAGATACACAGTAATTTCTCCAGCTGGAGCAACATTTAGATGTGAAATTCCATCGCCTTTAAGCATCCCTACAAGTTTTTCAGATAGTACGGGTTGTAACTCAGCAGCACTTTCGATTTTACGTTTTTTCACTTCCGCACGTAACTCATCGATTAATTGCATAACTGTAGTGACACCTACGTCAGCACCAATTAGAATTTCTTCAAGTTCTTCATAGAACTCTTCATCGATTTTTTTGCGACGCGTAATTAGTTCTTCAACTTTTTCAACAAGAGCTGTTCTAGTCTTAGCTAGCCCTTCCTTAAATACATTAGTTACTGCTTCAGTCTTCGAAGCAATCGTTTCTTTCAACTTTTTGAAAAACCCCATAATTGGATAACATCCTCTCAAACTTTTCATGACTGGTATAGTTACTTCCTTGCTGATGAAAAGTACATCGGAAGCATTAGTTTAAAATTTTCACGAATTAAGCAGTTACACCTTCTAGCTCTTGGCCTTCTTCAAGTCGAACAGATACTAACTTAGATACGCCGCCCTCTTCCATCGTCACACCATATAATACATCAGCTTCTTCCATTGTACCTTTACGATGCGTTACGACGATGAATTGCGTTAACTCAGAGAATTCACGTAAATATTGTGCAAAACGAGCAACGTTAGCTTCATCAAGTGCTGCTTCGACTTCATCAAGCACACAGAACGGAACAGGCTTCACTTGTAAAATTGCAAATAAAAGTGCAATAGCAGTTAAAGCACGCTCACCGCCTGAAAGTAACTGTAGATTTTGCAGCTTCTTCCCTGGTGGTTGTGCAACAATATCAATACCGGTCTCCAATATATTGCTAGTGTCCACCAGTATGAGATCCGCGCGACCACCGCCGAATAATTTACTAAATACAACGATAAAGTGTTTGCGTATTTCATCAAATGTCGTTTTGAAACGCTTCGACATTTCGTCGTCCATCTCTTTAATCACTTCATACAAAGTAGTTTTTGCTTCCATTAGATCGTTCTTCTGTTCAGATAGGAAGTCAAAACGCTCTTTCACTCGCTCATACTCTTCAATTGCTCCTAGATTAATATCACCAAGTGAGCTTATTTGACGTTTCAAATCTTTCACATCAAGCTGTATCGGAGCAATTTCTTCTGGTGGAGGGTATTGCTCTTTAGCCATCTCATAGCTATAACTATACTCTTCACTAAGTTTGCGAATCGTATGATCTAATTCAACATCTTGGCGGTTAAGTACGATTTCTGTTTGACGCATTTGCTCTTCAATATTACGAAGACTTATACGTTGTTCCTTCGTCTCACTTTCCCCTTGTTCCAAGCCACTTGATTTCTGAGATCGTTGCATACGATAATGGTCTGTCTTATCGCTACATTGTAACTTAGCATCTTTCAGATTAACAAGTTGCTCTGCTTGCTCAATTGCTTCTTTTTCAAGATTAGATCCATTTTGACTTAATTGTGCCTCTTGTTGTTGCTGTTGGCGCAATTCATGCTTAGTCCGTGCGATCTCATCTCTCAAACGACCCGCTTGATCCTCATAATTACTGTATTCTTGATCAAGTTTAGCAACAGCAATTTTTAGATCAGTAAGTTGAACTTGTAACTCTTCTTTCTGACTCTCGTTCACTTTACGTGTCTGCTCAGCAAGTTTTATTGCTTCTTGTAATATTTTCTCTCTCAGAGATAATTGCTCCAACTGTTGTTTTGCGATCTCAATGGATTGCTCAGCAGCCACACTCTCTGTAGTCTGAGTACTTTTATCTGAAGAAGATAACGCTTGTTGTTCATTCAAAAACTTCATCTCTTGCTGTAGCTGTTGAAGTTCGCCCTTTAGCTGTTGTTCTTCGACTCGCTTCTGCTCAAGCTTCTCACGCGCCTGTTCAGCATTTTGATTGCGAATCGATATTTCTTTGCGATTATCTACGATTTTCGCACGCATTTGCTCAATTTGTTGTTTGGTTAGTGCAATGACTTCATCCAACTGTTCAATCTGACGATGTCTGCCAAGTAGACTTGCGCCTTTCTTCTGCTGACTACCACCAGTCATCGAACCACCAGCATTAACGACATCACCTTCTAGTGTTACGACACGATATCGATACTGGCAACGAGAAGCAATACGGTTAGCTTGTTCCAAATTCTCTGCTAGAAGAACATTACCTAATAAGTTATAGACAATTTCTTCATACTTCTCATCACTTTTCACTAGATCAGCTGCAATACCAACAAAACCTTCTAATTCACTAATCATACGCTTATCAGATTCATTCAAGCGACGACCACGAATAACATCAAGAGGTAAAAACGTCGCACGACCTAATTGACGCTGCTTCAAATACGAAATCGCCGTTCGCGCACTACGCTCATCTTGCATAACGATATGTTGTAGTGCCCCACCTAATGCCGTTTCCACCGCTGTTTCAATACGCTGTGGTACATTGATCAGCTCTGCAACAGCACCATGAACCCCTTGAATACCTGATTGCTGACTGCGAGATGCTTTCAAAATTTCTTTGACACCATGCATGAAACCATCCATCGCATCTTGCATTTCTTTCATCGTATCTCTACGAGATAAGTCACTATCTATTTTCTGTTCTAATTTTCGTAAATTAGCACTTTCTTGTTCAAGTGAAACATTCAACTTACGAGCTTCATCAGCTTCAGTAAGCATCTTCGTGCGAAGCTTATTAATGTCAGCTACAACCGCTTCTAACGATTGATTCAGTTCATATGCCTTTGCTTCCAATGCACGTTGTTGTCCAGTCCATTTCACTTCGTCTTCTTGTATACGTTCCATACGACGAAGCAGTGCTTCTTGTTGCTGCTCTGTATATCGTACTTCATTACGAAGTTGTGCCATAGAGCTGAAAACGTCTAATAATTCACCTTTCAGACGTTCCTCTTCATCTTGTGCACTACCAGTCGTAACACCTTGCATCCGAATTTCTTCAGCAGCTAGCTTAATACGGTGCTCAGTCAACTGCTCTTCTATCTCTGCTGCCTTACTGCGAATGGATACTTCTTCTTGTGATAAAGACATAATTTTAGCGTCCGTTACCTCAATAGATTGAGTTACAGTTAGCTTTGTAGCCTCATTATGACGAATACGTTCTTTAATGATTTCGCCATATCCTTCGCATTTTTCAACATCTTCACTGATTTGAAGCATTGCTTGATGTAATTCATCGAGTTGAGCTTCTATTTCACGTAATTGCAAGCGATCACTTTCTAATACAGCATCATGCTTGCTTACGACAGATGATAGTTTAAGTTGTTCTTCTTGTAACTTTTCTAACTTATTGGTTGACTCAGACCATGCACTATGTAGTGTTTCAATCTGATGAACATATAATGAAATTTCTTTCGATTTCAATTGTTCCTTAAGTTGCTTAAAATGAATAGCTACTTCGGATTGCTTGCGCAAAGGTTCAACCTGATCCTCAAGTTCTGTTACTAGGTCATGAATACGCAACAAATTTTGTTCTGTATCGTCCAACTTACGTTTTGCTTCTTTTTTACGAGACTTATACTTAACAATACCTGATGCTTCTTCAAAGATCCCTCGACGATCTTCCGAGCGAGTACTTAATATTTCCTCAATACGACCTTGTCCAATAATCGAATAAGCTTCCTTACCGATTCCTGTATCCATGAATAACTCCGTAATATCCTTTAAGCGACAAGCTTGCTTGTTGATCATATACTCGCTATCACCACTACGATGAACACGTCTTGTAACCGTTACTTCGTTATATTCCAGCGGCAAGGCACCATCAGAGTTGTCCAGCGTTAAGCTCACTTCTCCATAGTTCACTGCCCGCCTAGCATCGCTACCTGCAAAGATGATATCTTCCATCTTGCCACCACGTAGACTCTTTGCGCTCTGCTCACCAAGAACCCAACGGATTCCGTCTGATATATTACTTTTACCAGATCCATTAGGCCCTACAACGGCTGTAATACCGTTCACAAATTCCAATTCAGTTTTATCAGCGAATGATTTAAATCCCGCTAATTCAATTCTTTTCAAGAACATAGTTTGGCTTTCACCTCCCGAACATTGTACCACATTTTATCTGGTCTCGATATGATATTACTAGAAATGCATGTTCAAAAATGTAGGCTTTCGCAAGCCAAGAAGATGAAGTGCTACTTGTGGGAGGAGGAAACGTAAATGTACGTTTTTCGTACATGCGTACCTACAATGTTTCTTCAAGAAACATACCTCGGAAGCTCAAGCTATACTTCCCAAGTTCGCTTCATATTCGCCGCCGAATAAGTTTCGGTAGCCCACTCTTCGTTATCAAAGTCTATAACTACATACAAAAAGCATCCCTTTGGACAACTTGGGTCCACCGGAATGCTTTTTGTATGTACGAGATCTAAGTTGTTACCGGCCTCACGCGTTTCTCATTTCTTGTTCGGCTAGCTTACTCCATGCTTCAGCGGCAGCACGTTGTTCAGCTTCCTTCTTAGAACGTCCAACGCCTATTCCATAGCATATACTATCTAGTACTACTTCAATGACAAATTCACGGTCATGTGCTGGCCCACGTTCTTCGATAATGCGATATTCGATTGCACCAAGACCAATATGTTGAGCACGCTCTTGTAGTTTCGATTTTGCATCTTTCATAAGTAAGCCATAGTTATTGGAATCTATATAAGGGAACATATATTGTTCTAGAAATTGCTTGGTTACATCAATTCCTGCATCCAAATACAATGCACCAACAAATGATTCGAATAAATCGGCTAACAACGCTTGACGATTACGACCACCAAGTTGTTCTTCACCTCGGCCTAACAGTACATATCTACCAAAATCCAAACGTTCTGCAAAGTGAGCTAGTGAAGGTTCACAGACTACAGAAGCACGCATACGCGTTAATTCACCTTCAGGTCGCTTCGTGTACGTTTTGTACAAATATTCAGATACGAGTAATTGTAATACTGCATCTCCTAAAAATTCAAGTCGCTCATTATCCTGGACTGAGCCTCGCTTGTGTTCATTCACATAAGAGGTATGTGTAAATGCTTGGCGTAGAAGTTTCACCCTTGTAAAATTGAGCTGCAGCTTAAGCTGCAGCTCATCAAATAAATCATGCTTCATATTTTCTCATCATGATGGATGCATTATGTCCACCAAAGCCGAATGAGTTAGACAATGCTACTTTTACATCCGCTTTACGAGGCGTATTTGGCACATAATCCAGATCAAGTTCTGGATCTAAATTGTCAAGGTTAATTGTTGGAATAATGATTCCATTTTGCAAGGTTAGGGCTAAAATTACGGCTTCTACACCGCCAGCTGCACCAAGTAAATGACCAGTCATTGACTTCGTTGAGCTTACTGCTAATTTATATGCGTGATCGCCAAATGTCATTTTCACAGCTGTTGATTCAGAAACATCACCAACTGGAGTAGACGTACCATGTGCATTAATATAATCTACTTCAGAAAGATCGATACCAGCATCTTTAACTGCATTGATCATACAACGAGAAGCACCAGATGGATCTGGTTCAGTCATATGATGAGCATCACCGCTCATACCATATCCGATAACTTCAGCATAGATTTTCGCCCCACGTGCTTGAGCGTGTTCAAGTGATTCAAGAATTAGAATACCTGAACCTTCTCCCATTACAAATCCATCACGATCAACATCGAACGGACGACTTGCTTTCTCAGGCTCATCATTACGAGTAGACATTGCTCTCATGGAGCAGAATCCTGCCATACCAGTAGGACGAATCGTTGCTTCTGCTCCACCAGCGATCATAACTTCTGCATCGCCTTGTTGAATTAGTCGGAACGAGTCACCAATGGAATGCGTACCGGAAGCACAAGCTGAAACTGATGTAGAGTTAGGTCCCTTTGCTCCTGCAATCATTGAAACTTGACCAGAGGCCATGTTTGCAATCATCATTGGAATAAAGAATGGATTAACACGTTTTGGTCCTTTCTCTAGAAGAATCTTATGTTGATCTTCAAAAGTTCCAAGTCCACCAATACCAGAACCTACGATTACACCCATACGTTCAGCATCTACGTTTTCTCCGATTTTCAAGCCGGAATCTTCAATTGCTTTTAAGCTTGCCGCAACAGCGAATTGTACGAAACGATCCATACGACGAGCTTCTTTCTTTTCTATACCATAGGTTTCCAGATCAAAGTCTTTGATCTCAGCAGCAATACGCGTTGGATACTCCGAGCAATCAAATTGCTCAACTAACGACACGCCCGACTTACCTTCCATCAGGTTGCCCCAGAACTGATCTAATTCAGAACCTAATGAAGTTAAGATACCCATTCCAGTTACTACAACTCTGCGTTTCATATTGTTCACCCCTACTACGATTGAATTGCGTTATCTATATCAAAAAGAATTGATTGTCATCAGTTCTCATTCTGTCAGTTAAGATCACATGTGTGAAGAAGATGGAGTTAAGTCCCGTTAATAGTAACGGGACTCGTCCAAACCTAGGTATGAGATTGTATGTAACTTAATACATCTCCAACCGTAGAAATTTTTTCAGCATCTTCATCAGAAATTTCAATGTTGAACTCGTCTTCAAGTTCCATAATAAGTTCAACTACATCTAGTGAGTCAGCATTCAAATCTTCTTTGAAAGAAGCTTCAGCTACTACTTTATCTTGTTCTACACCTAAGCGATCAACAATAATGTTGGTTACGCGTTCTAGTACATCGGACATCCGATTCACCTCCTTATCGTATTATACGAAAACCGATAGTAAAATGCTATCTTTCCGCAAAAGTTCTTAAATGAAAGTTCGAAACAATGAAACGAAACCCAGCGCTCCAAAGCAAAACCCAGCGTCGTGTACGGTACCAGTACACCAGCGACCATTCTTTCGCTCGAGGTTTACAATGAAGGTTCAATAAGCGGGCTTTCAGAACCGAGAAGATGGAGCGTTACTTGCGGAAGGAGGAAACGTAAATGTACGTGTTTGGTACATGCGTACCGGACTTCCCAAGTTCGCTTCATATTCGATGTCGAATAAGCTACGAAGCATACTCATCGTTATCAAAGTCCGCTGTTTGAACTGCCTTACATGTACATGCCACCGTCTACGTGGATCGTCTGCCCAGTCATATACGCAGCCTCGTTAGAAGCCAAGAAGCGAACTGCATTTGCAATATCTTCGACGTTACCAAGTTTAGCAAGTGGTATTTGAACTTCCAATGCTTGCTTCATTTCTTCTGGCAACTTATCTGTCATTTCTGTTTGGATAAATCCTGGTGCGATACAGTTAACTGTAATGTTACGAGAAGCTAGTTCTTTCGCACTTGCCTTAGTTAAGCCGATAACGCCAGCTTTAGCAGCAACATAGTTGGCCTGACCTGGATTGCCCAACACGCCAACTACAGATGAAATATTAATAATACGACCAAAACGTTGTTTCATCATTGGACGAGTTACTGCTTTAATACCGTTAAATACGCCTTTCAGATTCGTTTCGATAACTTGATCGAATTCCTCTTCTTTCATGCGCATAATAAGGTTGTCACGAGTAATTCCTGCATTATTAACAAGAATATCCACTGTACCAAATTGTTCAACAACTTGCTTAACCATGTCGTCAAATTCAGCAACAATACCGACATTCGCTTTAATTAAAATTGCTTCGCGCCCAAGTGCACGAACTGCCTCTGCTGTTTGGGCTGCAGCCTCTTCACTACCTGAGTAGTTAATCGCTACATCGGCACCTGCCTCCGCTAATGAAATAGCAATTGCGCGGCCAATACCACGAGATGCACCAGTAACTAATGCTTTTTTACCTTCTAAGCTAGCAAACATAGTAAACCTCCTTAAACTTTTCATTTCAGCTTCTTGGATATACTTCTCAGAAATTGAAAAGTACGTCGAAAGCATAAACCTAACTTTTCATTTCAGCTTCTTGGATATACTTCCTTGCAAATGAAAAGTACATCGGAAGCATAACCATTTACTGAGAAACCGTTAATGACTCTAATGCTTCTAACTTGTTAATCGTAATAACTTGAACATTACGATCAATCTTCTTGATTAAACCAGTTAGTACAGAGCCAGAACCGATTTCAACAAATGTATCTACACCAAGGTCAATCAGTTTCATAACGCTATCTTCCCAAAGTACAGGAGCGCATACTTGACGCTCAAGTAGAGATTTAATCTCAGTTGCATCAACAACAGGTTCTGCAGTTACGTTAGCAATGACAGGAATTGTTGCATCTTGCATAAGTACATTGGCAAGTTCAGTTGCGAGCATCGTTGCTGCATTACCCATTAATGAAGAATGGAATGGTCCACTAACTTCAAGAGGAATAACACGTTTTGCACCAATTTCTTTACCGCGAGCAACGACTTCATTGACTCCCGCAACAGATCCAGAAACAACAATTTGTCCTGGGCAGTTAACATTAGCAAGCTCTACGACATGACCTTCAGCAGTAATAGTTGCACATAGCTGTTGAAGTGCCACTCGCTCTGCGCCTAGCACCGCCGCCATAGCTCCTTGACCACTTGGTACAGCTTGTTCCATATATTGACCGCGTGCGCGAACTGTACGTACTGCATCTTCAAAGCTAATTGCACCAGCAGCAACAAGTGCGCTATATTCACCAAGGCTATGACCTGCAACATAATCAGCTTTCAATCCTGCTTTCTCAACTAATTTTAAGAAAGCTGTACTAACTGTTAGCAACGCTGGTTGCGTATTTACCGTTTGTTTCAAGTCACTATCCGGACCTTCAAAAATTAAGTTACTCAATGAAAAACCAAGAGCCGCATCAGCTTGCTCAAAAATTAAGCGTGCTTCTGCATCATGCTCATAAATATCTTTTCCCATTCCAACAACTTGAGCACCTTGCCCAGGAAATACGAAAGCTATTTTACCCACGTAACAACCTCCTAAAACTTTTTGTTAACTTCTCAATCAGCCTCTTAGCAACAAAAAGTCGCTTCGAAAGCATATACAGTCTATTTCATACTTATCCACTTAGCTCCAAGCCACGTGTTCACTACTTATTCACTCCGAGGATATCGCTAAGACATCCAGCGAGTAGCACAACGTAATATGAAATGTACGTAAGCACGACAGCATTCGCTCTGTATTTTACGTCCTCGACTAAGCTACTTTAGAGTTTGATCTACATCGTGATTATAAACAGAACACTTCGAAGCCCTACTCCATCATTTTAATAACCATTCCAATGGGAATTAAAATGGAAGGCTGTCAGCATCAAGAAAATGACATGAAGCTAGGGAAGTGAGGAGCGGAGTGTACGTCTTTGGTACACGAGCACCACAGCAACCGATGAATGTCATTTTCGCCGCCGACTACGCTACGTTAGCGATACATCGTGATCACAGTCTTTCATTTTAATATCATCTATTACCAGACGATTACAGTGGAGCCCCATGTAAGCCCCCCACCAAACCCAACCAAACAAAGTTTGTCGCCTTCTTTTACTTTACCTTGCTCAACTGCTTCTGCTAATGCAACAGGAATTGATGCTGCAGACATATTGCCGTATTTATCTAGATTGATCATTGCTTTATCTTCAGACAGTTCCAAACGATTAAGGGATGATTGAATAATACGAATGTTCGCTTGATGCGGTACTAATAGATCAATATCAGCTTTTGTTAATCCAGCTTTCGCAATTGCTTCTTCTGCTGCATTACCCATAATACGAACTGCAAATTTGAACACTTCATTTCCAGCCATATAGATTGAATGCTCTTTATTCGCAATAGTCTCAGCTGATGCTGGTTTACGAGAACCACCACCACTTACTTTCAACAATTCGCCACCAGTGCCATCTGCACCAATCTCAAAGGATTGGAAACCACGACCTGCTGGAACTTCTCCGATTACAACCGCACCTGCACCGTCTCCGAAAAGAATACAAGTGTTTCGATCTGTGTAGTCAGTAATACGTGATAGTGTTTCAGCTCCGATAACAAGGACACGTTTGTATAGACCACTTTGAATTAATCCATTACCTGTTACTAAGCTATAAATGAATCCTGAGCAAGCAGCCGATAGATCAAATGCTGGGCATTTCGCACCAAGTCTAGCTTGCACAAGACAAGCCGTTGATGGAAATGACATATCAGGAGTAACTGTAGCTACGATAATAAGATCGATATCATCTACTGTAAGTCCTGCATTGGCAATTGCTTGTTCTGCTGCTTTGAAAGCTAGGTCAGAAGTTGCTTCATCGCTTGCAGCAATACGACGTTCTTTAATGCCGGTACGAGTCACGATCCACTCATCGTTAGTTTCAACCATTTTTTCAAGATCTTTATTTGTTAAAACTTGTTCAGGTACATACTTACCTGTACCAAGGATACCTACTGGAATAGCATTCATAACTAAGATCGCTCCTTATTGATTTCTTCTTTTATCGATGCAATAAGCCCACTACTTACTGCTGTTTTGGCTTGCTTCACTGCTGCTTGAACCGCTCTTGAATCTGAAGAACCATGAATTTTCAAGACTAATCCATTAAGTCCTAGTAATGGTGCGCCGCCAAATTCATTCGGATCAAGCGTCTTTTTCAAACCTTTAAGTTTCGGCAACATAACTGCTGCTGCTAATTTTGTTAAGAAATTAAGTTTAAATGCCTTTTTCAATTCATTAAAAATAACAGATGCTGCACCTTCATACGATTTCAACATAATATTTCCTGAGAAACCGTCACATACAAGCACATCACATTCACGGTTCAGTATTGTCTTCGACTCCACACTACCGATAAAATTAAGATTGCTTTCTTTAAGTAATGAGTAAGCAGCCTTTGTTACTTCATTCCCCTTCATTTCTTCTGAACCTACGTTCAGCAAGCCTATTCGAGGGTTTTTAAGACCTTCTACTTTCTCACGATAAATACTCCCCATAACAGCATATTGCATTAGTTGTTCTGCAGTAGCGTCCATATTCGCACCCAAATCTAGAGCAAGCATCCCTACTTTATCAAGAGATGGTAATAACGGTGCTAATGCCGGACGTTCGATACCAGCAATTCTACCTACGATTAATAGTCCTGTCGTCATTAACGCACCTGTATTACCAGCAGATAACATCGCATCTGCGTCACCGTCTTTTACTAGTTTCCCTGCCACTACCATGGAAGAATTCTTTTTACGACGGACAGCCTTCACAGGCTCATCATCAGATTCAATTACTTCATCAGCATGAATAATTGAAAGATTGCTTGGTTTTTGTTCGCCGATTATAGCTTGAATTGCTTGCTTATTACCTACAAGAACAATTTCAATATCTTGATTATCATTTGCCGCTGCAATAGCGCCTTCTACTATTTCTTTAGGAGCGTTATCGCCACCCATAGCATCAATTGCGATTTTCATACTTATTCTCCTCCTCAGGTGCTTGTCACATCTGAACGATAGATCACGAAGGTTCCTTGAAACACCAATTCATCACTCACATAGGTGTTAAGTTCTACTTTTGACTTACTTCGTTCTTCATTATTTAAGCGAACATAAGCTTTCGCTATACATTTTTCCCCAAGTTTTACTGGTCTAACAAAACGAATATCCGCTGTTGCAGTAAGTGCGATTGGACAATCTATAACAGCTACAGCTAATGAATTAGCTTGAGCGAATAAATGATGTCCTCTAGCAATTCCTGTACGAGAAAATACATGTTCATCTCGAATTTCAAAAATGGATATGCCACTTTGATCAAGTTGCAAATCAACAATATCACCAATAACTTCATCAAGAGGCAAGGATCGCACAGAGTCATAAGAACGTTCTGCCATTTCTTTCATGCGCTCACGTAATTCTGGTATACCTAATTCCATACGATCAAGTCGAATCGTCTGAATGCTAACTTTCAATACCCTTGTTAATTCACGATCTGTTACGAAGGGATTATCTTCTATATATTGAGTCAGCAGTCGATGCCGCTCACGCTTTGTTAATTTCGCCATGTCGGCATCACTCTCCTGTTAGTTTAATTCATTATGTAAAAATTCTCATCATCTTAGAAGATGTAAAAAATTAGACGTTTAAACTTGCACTTTTAGTATCAATTTTTAATACCTGGTACTAAAATAGTATAATTGAGATTTATGCGAAGTGCAATCTATTTATTCATAAGTTCGTAGTTAGCTCATCGAGAGCACGGCCTATATTTTGAATAACCTTTAAAAATAAAATAGCATCTTATCCTAAGATAAGATGCTATTAAGAAATCGATTATTGAGAAATGATCTCTTTTGTTTTGTAATATCCACAAACTTTACAAACGTGGTGACCTAGTTTTAGCTCTCCACATTGCTCACATTTCACCATGCCTGGAACAGCTAGTTTAAAATGAGTACGACGTTTGTCACGGCGAGTCTTGGATGTTCTACGTTGAGGTACTGCCATATTTAACACCTCCTTCACAAGTTTAAGGAATATTATTCCTTAAAGAAATCTTTCAACGACTCTAGTCGAGGATCGATTCTCTCTTTAATACATTTACATTGATTTTCATTAAGATTACTACCACATTGCGCACATAAACCTTCACAATCAGTTTTACATAGCGGAGCAAAAGGCATAAATACCTGTAAATACTCCTCCACAAATGGCTGCAAATCTAATCTCTCAGTGGCAATCTCAATGAGATCACTTTCTTCGTCCTCATCAGCACTTTCCGCGCTTTCAGATGAAACGGGCTTGAACTGCTCAGCGAATGGAATACTTAAGTGAGTATGAGTCGACTCAAGGCAACGAGAGCAAGCTAATTCCATATCTATTTCAAGATTTCCCTCTACCATAACAATTTCACCTTCTGGTTTAACTGTTAATTGGATATGTAAAGGTCCAGTAGAAATTACATCCTGATGATTACGAAATAGCTCTGTTACATCTAGTTGTGTATTCACGATCTCAGTTTGATCTTTAGCTAACAATTCTTTCATACGAAACTGCATAGTATCACCCCAAACAGACAAAGTTTATTATATCCATCTAGCTCATGTTTTGTCAAGAATATCACGATCTATTTCTTCTGTCGAATGTCAACTTTGTCCACATGATCACCATTATGCTATATTGTTGTGTAAAGACTTATTCAGAAAGGAAAATTAAGTCATGAATGCAGTCGGCCTAATCGTTGAATACAATCCTTTTCATAATGGACATCTTCATCACTTACAACAATCAAAGCAAATTGCACAGCGAGACGCTGTGGTAGCTGTAATGAGCGGAAATTTCTTACAGCGCGGTGAACCTGCATTACTAGATAAGTGGACTCGCACCAAAATGGCGCTACAAGGCGGCTGTGACCTCGTAATCGAGTTACCCGTTGCTTATGCCACATCATCCGCAGAATGGTTTGCACATGGCTCTATCGCCTTGCTACAAGCTACAGGTGTAGTTGATAGCTTCTGCTTCGGCACGGAAAGTGGACAACTGACTCCTCTTTTACAAGCAGCTAAGCTTGTCTCAGAAGAATCACCACAATTCAAACAACAGCTTGAGTCCTATCTTAACCTTGGATTAAGTTATCCGCAAGCGTATAGTTCTGCATTAACTCAATTATACGATCAAAGTTCAGCTGAAGATCATTTAAATAAAGAAGAACGCTTTCGCTTCGACTTACCAAATCATACGCTTGGACTTCATTATCTAATTGCAAGGCAACGAATCGGAAGTGCGATGACACCATATACAATTACTCGTGAAAAAGCACAATATAATGATGAATTACCAACTGATCTAGCAATCGCTAGTGCCACAGCTATTCGTAAACTATTATTGGAACATTCATCACTAGATGTCATTAAATCCTATGTACCAAGTAGTACATACCAGCTATTAATAGCACAGCAACAACAAGGGATTACACCTATGCATTGGGAAAATTTCGCTACTCCATTATTTCATACACTTGCTGTAAGCTCTAGCGAAAACTTAGCTACTTACCGTGAAATTGAAGAAGGATTGCAACATCGCATTAAATATTGTTTACGTTCATTGCCACAATATACACTGGACCAACTACTCCTGCAGTTAAAAACAAAGCGTTATACAAAAACGAAGTTACAAAGAGCTTTACTTGCCATTTTACTTCAGCATCAAAAACATCATTTTCAACGTGAGCAACTTGCTAACGGCATTCAATATATACGGGTGTTAGGTTTTACAGAACGTGGTCAAGCGTTGCTCAAGCAAATGAAGAAAACAGCAACACTTCCTATCATTCACACCCCCGCTGCGATTGCTAAGCCATCTACTTATCTTGAACTAGATATCGCTGCTACCGCTGCTTACATGCTTGCACGATCACCAGAACATCCAGAACTTAGTTTACTAGATTATACCCAGTCCCCTATTCGGATTTAGCTTAATCAATAGAAGCGATGACCTTCATCGCTTCTTCTAATGTTGAGACCGCGATAATTTCCATATCACTACCTAGTTTACTTACTTTCTTAGTAGCATCTGCTTTGTTACCTTGTGGCACTATGAAAATTTCGGCTTCTTCCTCATTTGTTGAGAACACCTTTTGCTTAATACCACCAATTGCTCCAACATTACCTTGTGCATCTATCGTCCCTGTAACGGCAATTTTATGCCCTTTTGTTAGATCCCCACCTGTTAGACGATCAATAATTGTCAAAGTTAAGACAAGCCCAGCTGACGGCCCTCCGATTGAACTATCATCGAACGCTACTTTATATTTTTCTTCTTCGGGAATAATGTTATGCAATTGTTTAAATCCATCTACACCAAGTTGTTTAGCTATAATGGTATCATTAAGATCTTGTCCATTATTTCCCGCTAAATCTATTGTCAATCGTAGTAACTCTGAATCACGCTCAACTTGAAGTTCAATAACTGTAGCTTCTTCATGTTCCTTCATCCATATCGCTATATTTTCTACCGACTTAACTGGCAAAATTCGCTCTTCGCTATATATACCATCGATACGATCACCATGTAAGAGCTTATCACCTGATTGGGATGCTACTGATGCTGTTTCTGTATTGATATAAAGTTGTTGAGGTTCATTGTGATAAGGAATATTCAAGTAACGATAGGCCGCTACCAAAGCTTGATCATAAGATCCTTGCATCATCATTGTCGCGCGCTTAGCATATTGCTCAACTGTATCTCCACCTAATATTTCATGCTTCCACATGATTGTTCTATTAGGTTGAAAAATAGATCGTAATGAATTCCATATATTAGGTGCATCCATTAATACAGCAGTAAGTAGAAATGTACCTTGCCCCTCCACATCTGACCCTGTCGACTGATCAGTCTGACTTGAATCTATATTATTGTCTTTATCTACAACGGTTACAAATGAATGTGATGAAACGGCAATACCTGGTCTAATAACTACAAAAGGTGATGGTGCATACAACAGTATGCCCATTGCTACTATTGTAATAAGTGCTGTTTTCAATATCGTTTTATATTGTATTTCATCTTTTTCCATCTTCAAAATAATGATCTCCTTACATATCAAGGTCTATTCTGACAAGCTATTGCGTAAAAATAAATGATGAATAAGCCATTCACACGAATGCTAAAGGAGAGATACCCTTGTATAAAACATTCATTATAGCTGGATTATTGTTAAGTATTGTGCTCTCTGTCGTGTTGTCTCCAGATGTTGCGCTACAAGCATCGCTTAGTGGATTAACGATTTGGTGGAAATTAGTATTCCCAGGCTTACTGCCCTTTTTAATATTATATGAATTAATATTAGCATTTGGATTAGTTCACGGTATTCAAGCTTTACTATCACCATTTACTACTCGACTATTGAAATTGCCAAGAGCTGCTAGTCTTCCGTTCATCATGAGCCTTCTAAGTGGCTTCCCAGCGGGTGTTGAACCAACATTGAGACTATTACAAGAGAACCAATTATCTAAGCAACAAGCACAACGCCTGCTCGGATATATGCATTTTCCTAATCCAATTTTCGTCACCGTTATTATCGGTGCAGGATTTTTCCACACACCAATTCTCGGTCTCATCATCATTAGCACAATATGGATTTCTGCAATCATACTTATGACGCTACATAGTTATCTTACAACTCGAAAGTCCACTAATCATGTCGTCTCTAAAGAGCATGATCATATTAATTTTGCAGCAAGTATGGAACTTGGTCGAAAACTTGATGGTCGCGGATTAGGCAAAGTGCTCGGTGATAGTGTAGCTGCAAGTGTACAAAAGCTGTTTATTATCGGAGGCTTCATCATATTCTCTTCAGTCCTCGCTGCTTTTGCTACGTCCATAATGAATAACCTTACGCTACAATTGCCGTTCTTAGCACACGCCTTACTTGAATTACATATTGGTAGTTACGCTATTAGTGTATGGACAATGGGCAACAACTCAATCATTCTCGGTTGTGCATTACTTGTTGCGTGTCTATCATTCAGTGGTATTAGCGGTATTTTACAAGTAAGTTTCTATACTACTGGGCAACCAATACGTTTGGCCCAATTTATTAAATATCGGATCTTTCATGCGATCTGCGGATTTTTCATGACCTATATATTATGGAAGCCACTTAGCTGGGTATTTAGCAAGTGGCTTCATATCGAATATCAAACTGTTTTTTCTACTTCTGCTGGTAGTTTCTCCCCAACATCCTATCAGGCACAACAGCTCCCATTTGTATGGAAGGAAAGTCTCGTAATATGCCTTGTATTCATCAGTTTCATTACTCTTATTACGGTTTGGCAGAAACTACGTATGAAAGATCAATTGTTCTAGGATGTAGTTACGGGCGCTGTGGTCCACATTTTTCACGTAATCTTAGTTCTACTTCTGGTGGTACTAGCTGTGAAACATCACCTTGGAAATTGGCAATTTCTTTAACAATGCTTGAACTTAGATATGAATACTTAGGATTTGTCATCATAAATACGGTATCAATTCCATCATCAAGCATATAGTTTGTCGATGCAAGCTGTAATTCATATTCAAAATCCGTAACAGAGCGAATACCACGTACGATGACACTCGCATTTTTTAGACGCATAAATCTTACGAGTAGATCACGGAAACTATCTACTTCGACATTAGGGAAATCCTTCGTCACTTCAGTCAGTAGCTCTTTTCTTTCATCAACGGTAAACAAAGGATTTTTACTGGTATTATTAAGTACTGCCACGATTAGACGATCATATTGACGAGCTGATCGCTGAATGATGTCTAAGTGACCATATGTAACAGGGTCAAAAGTTCCTGGATATACGGCAACTCTTTCTGGACGCTGTGGGTTATAGTTCATCAAGTTCACTCCTACTAAAACTTTTTGTTACTTCATGAAGCACTACTTCGTTACAAAAAGTACTTCGAAAGCAATATAAGGGTTAAATTACTCTTGCGAATCAGTTCCGGAACTATATCGATAGATGGTTACAGCGATATCACCATACTGATTCGTACGTAGCAGTTCAAAGCCGTTCAGTTCTTGTGGGTACTGTATTTTGGCATCATGTTCCACTACGATTGTTGCATCATCTGCAACTAAACCTAACTCCGCCATTTGCAACATCCACGCATCCATATCGACGATACGATATGGTGGATCAAGGAATATTAGATCAAACTGTATGTCACGCTTCGCTAGTGCCTTCAAAGCTCTAGCTGAATCATTACGATAGATCTCAATACAATTACTAGCTCCAACTAATTCAACATTGCTGCGAATAATATCAATACTTGTTTTCTCTTTATCAATACATACAACCTCTTCTATACCTCGACTCCACGCTTCTATCCCAAGTCCACCTGTTCCAGCGAATAAATCTAGCGCTTTACCTCCATCAAAGTATGGTCCGATCATACTAAATATTGCTTCTTTTACTTTATCGGTTGTAGGTCTAGTACCTTGACCTGGTACGGCCTTCAAAGCTCTACCTTTTGCTTTGCCAGCAATTACTCTCACCTTATGTTCCTCCCTAATGCTAATCGTATTAATCCTACCATACAACGATTGTTGATGAAAGAGAGGGCACTATCGCTATGTTCAACATTTTTTTTGAGCACAAGTATATTTAAGTAAGTTCTAGTCCACAATATATTCATCGGCGTCCTAGATGTCGTAGACAACCGCGGAGAAGACTTACGTTTCCCCATAAGTTCTTCATCCGGTTTCTCCTCTCCCATTTTTTTGGATAGAGGCCCTATTTTATAGGGCCTCGCTATTTTTTTGCGTTTTAAAAACTTTTTATGTTCTGATTACAGATACTACTTGTGAATAAAAAGTTACCTCGTAAGCATATGCCGAACTTTTTATGTTCTGATTACAGATACTACTTGTGAATAAAAAGTTACCTCTTATGCTTTATGTAAGCTAGCTCTATCCTTCTCAACTCAACTCTATGATCATCAATGAGACTTACCAACATATATTTACCCAAATATTATCTGATATGATTTATAGCTCTTGGAAAAACGATAAATCATTAGATAGATACTTTTTATTTATTGCAAAAATGTAAGATGCAGGAATTCAAAGGAATTTGTCGAATTTTATTAGTTCATTCCACTATATATCCGCTCATGATAACTTATTAGAAATGCAGGAAGTATCTTCAGCAGTTAACAGCATGTCCAAAGCATCTGTCATATGAGCAATTCATCAAACAATACTGCTAGTATAACGTTAAATGGGCAATGCACAAGTAGATGAGATGACTCTGGCCGATTTCGTAATTGAAAACTTAATCGAGATAAAAACGATATTGCTTAATCTGAATTTATAATAAGCATTATGTAATGTCCTAGAAATGGAGTCGGGCTTAATAGAAACGGCTGTTATCCAGTCATTTACTCATGATTGGATAACAGCCCGATTTCTACTCTCTCATATTGCTACTATTCTCTTGAAATTTCAAACTTAACTACTAGAAGGTTTTTGACCACTTGCTTTACGGAGCTCATTTGCCAATCTATTAAACTCTATACGTGCCTCTTTGCTATCTGTTGCTGAATAAGCAGCACTTAAAAATTTTATTATTTTATTCGCATCCTCTACACTCATTCTATTAGCCTCACCCTCTGTCGATCCTGATCCATCAACTTCGTTAGCTGAATTATTATCTTTAGACGGTTCACCACTACTCTCTGGATTCAACGACTGTAGCTTTTCATTAACTTTATTAACAAACACAGTCCAACCAGACCATTTACCATCAGCATTCATAAGTCTTGGACAATTTTTCCCGCTCCAATCATAATGACGACGCAGACGATCTATTCCCCAACTACGCTCATGTAACATTTTTGCAACTAAATCCACTGCATGATTGAGAGTGATACTATAATTACCACTTTCACAAATCTCGATCCCAATAGATGATCGATTTCCACTATTCATTCCACTTCCATCTCCAGCATGCCATGCAACCTCATTTAGAGGCAATACTTCGATTGCTTCCTTCTCATCAATAACAATATGAAAAGATGCAACACGATTATTTGAAGTGTTCGTAAGCCATGCTCGTTCATTTTTTGCCGTACTTGAAGGATTCGAAGTGTTGTGAATCGTAATGGTAGTCGGTTCTAATGCTAGTGATGGTCTTCGGTTATGCGGAGTAGTTTGCGGAATATGATCTTGTCTGTACTCGTATTTCATTAAAAAATCACTTTCCTCATCACAAATTTTGAAATCCACATAATTAATTGATAAATAGAACCTTTGCATAGGTATCCCACTCTAATTTAATTTTTAGTAGATTCATAATATCCCTCGGCTTTACAAAGCTAGTTGAGCCACCTAGCCTCGTATCTACGAGTACTCCATTGACATAAACTTTTTTGCTTTTCCAATCTACTTTAGCTCCAAATAATTCAGCTATTTTGCGAACAGGTATATACGTAATTCCTTTTTCTAAATATGCTGTGCAATATAATGTTTGATCAACCATTACAGGTACTATACTAGCACCTTCAAAGCCAATCTCTGGCTTGAATTTAATAGTAGCCGCGTCATATGCTTCAAGGTTATATTTTGTTATTAGAGACATAATTTTCGATGAGTAGTTAGGGTCTGTAGCATATCCTGCCAAACGGATTTGTTCTGCTTGTTCTATTGCAGTCTTTGCCTCTTGTACTTTAGCGTATCTAGTGTTTTTGAATAATTCATCTTGATCTTTGTAATAGTGATATAGTGTGCGATAAGCACGAAATGCAGCTTTCTCCTTCACTTCTTGCCCACCAACGAATTCCCATGTCCCTTTAGTTACAGCATCCCCTCTCCAATATGGCGTTAGCTTTCCACCGCCTACTTTAATTCCGCCAAGATTATTCCATGCATGAATAACTCCACCTGTTTCTAGTAAGCTTTGTGCTAATCTAACCGAAGGTAAAATTGGAGAACCTTGTTGTCGAATCAATATTATTGTAGGAGCTATTGCTGCAAAAAACTGTTGTCTTGTTAACTCGCTCAAGTTCTAGCTCACTCCTTTTTTATTCGTAGTATGAATTCTAGTGACTCTATTATTTATGCTTTAAATTAGTAGAAGGAAACGGCTATTTATCCGATGGACAAATAATCATTTCCTTCTCATTGAATATTATCGATATAACTTTAATGTATTATTGTATAACGTCTCCGCTACTTCACTCGTAGATATGCCTTTCAACTTGGCAATCTCTTTAACCACTTCTATAACCATCGTTGGTTCAGTTATCTTTCCAACAAATGGACCTTCAAACGGCCACGGTCCATCCGTCTCCACCATCATCTGACTTAAAGGATACATGCGAACCAGTTCTCGGATTTCTTCTTCTACAAACACATCAGGTGTAATGGATATATAATAGCCATTCTCAATCATTCTTTGAACCGTCTCAGTCGGCCCTTTGAACCAATGAAAATGAGCCTTCTCGATATGATGTTTTTCAAGCAAATCACATGCAATCGTCGCATCTTCATATACAGCATGTAATACTACCGGACGATTGATCGTTTTGGCAAAGGCAAGTATTCTATCAAGAAAAGCAATATAAGGTTCTATTGCAAATTCCCTTCCCCGCTCCCTCGCTTCAAGTGCACTATAATAAGGCAAACCAATTTCACCAATCGCAAATGACTTGTTGGCGACATGACATTCCATTATCCACTGTATTAATTGCTGTTCTTCTAGGTCGCTAGGCAATGACTGTTCAGGATGATGTCCGTATGCAGCAATAATAACATCTCCATACTTTTGCGATAGCTCATAAGTGCGTTTTGAGGAAGCTAGATCCATCGATACTGCTACAACATGTTCAACGGATTGATGTAGCGCATGTTCCATAATAGTTTTGCAATCTTGCTCACTATATTGTTCCAAATGAATATGCGCATCGATATACTTCAAGTTATCTGTAGCCATTACATTATCTCCTACATTTCAAATAAATAATTTCGTTCTACTTTACATACTCGCAACGCAAATCGACTATACCACTCTTCTTTACCACGTCTTTGTGCTACTTGATGAGCTGCATTAGCTTTCCATGCTGTAATGTCTTCAAGAGTTTCCCAATAAGAAACGGTAATACCCAAATTAGCATCTCTTGCACTCTCGACACCTAAATAACCCTTTTGGGAGCTAGCAAGTTCAACCATTTTTTCAGCCATTATGTTATAACCGTTATCTCCACTTGTTCGTTCAGAAGAAAAAATTACCGCATAATATGGATGTTCATATGTATTCGCTAAGTTAGTCATTTCTATCATTCTCCTAATCTATGATGATAATATATTGTTAAGTAAAATTATTTAGCTAGCCCTAATAACATAACAAGCAGCTGCCAACAACGAGGAATAAAGTCTTAGACTGCCACTCGTAACCCCATCTCTTTTATTCTACTTTCAATTGTTATGTTACTCTATGTTTTTATGACTTAGTTTTTTTCTTATAAGAAATGCCCGGCTACACAATAGGGCGAATCGGCATAGGTTCATTTGATGAGTTCCGCAATCGTCGAACCCGGTGTGTCAATTTCGTCTCCTTTTCTGGCCGATTCCATCTCCAAAGCTTCCCACGACCAAGCGGAGATGGTTGGCGCATGTCCCTCACCAGTAGTAGTTAGTCGATCAGCTCAGCTTATTTATGAACGCTGGTCAATCAGCCGTTCTAGAAACTCGGCAAACGTTGAAGCATACTTGTCGATCAAATCATTCATAAGATCATAACACATAATCGAAAACTCTCCCTGTTGATCCCTAGTAGACGTATCAAAGAAATAAAGTTCGTCACTATCCGGTACGAACAAGTCCAGTCTGTGAGGAAACCTGTCTACCCACCATTCCTCAGCTATATTCAGTCTGTGTATGTAAAGGAGGTCGCCGTCGTAATACTCTCTGTGTTCCGGAGCAGCGATTGCTAGTAAATTGCCGTCTCCCAACCGTGCATTACCATAATGAACCAACCACCAGCGATAAGATGGTGGTAGACGAAAGCCCAATTCCTCTTCTACTTCTGCTATCCAACTTTCTTCCGCACCATGACCAGGAAACCATTTTAAAGCGGAAGTCGTTTTCAGTTTTTCTGCCAAACGCTCATACATGAGTTCGACCCTCTCTCCCAATACATTGGTGGTTTATTGTAAGTTTTAGATGTCTCGCTACTCGCTAACCTTCTACAGTTGATATGGCGGCGCTTTTCCTACTATTATGTTGTCAGGATGAACGTCAGCTGGCTCATAGTTATTCATGCGAAGAATGATATACTCAATTTCTTCTAATGCATTTGCAATTTTTGACTGACTTCATGAAGTCCCATGTCTTGTAAAAGCAGTTTCCGAGCTTGGTTTATTTTTCCATTTAACCAATTGTTTTCATGCATCCATTTTTTCACCAATTCCAGTAGTTTATTTTGAGTTTCCTTATCTGCATGCTTATTATATTTAGCAACTGAATCTGACAGGTAGGTACCAAGATGAATAGCTAATACCTCACGTTGCTCATGTTTGGACATCCTTTGGTACTGCTCATAACTTATGCTGATATCTAATTCGAGGGTATTATCCATGTGTATCCAGAGTAAAAACTAGTTTCATGCATACCCCCCTCTCCCACACTTAAGGAGCAACCATATCATCTATTATTTTCTGAAATCGCTTCGCAACCTTTCGACAAGAGCCACTGCTTCATATCGGCAAACGACTGCTCGGCTTCCTGCTCATAGAAGACGGCGATCTCTTGCTGGTAGGCATAATTCAATCTTACATAGCCATCCAGTTGCCGGTAGAACAGGTAACATGCATAGGCATTATCAATAATCAAATCCGGCGGAAATTCAGTTTGGCATATGTCGGCTAGTTCGGGCAGCGTAAGCTGTCCCTGCCTTTGTGGCAAATGCAAAAAGAGATGCCTCCGAGCGCCCGTCCACGGTTCATAATAGACGGCTTCCTCTTGGTTCCTTCCATACACCTGACGATATATTTCGTCCAGCAACAAGGCGTACATCCCTTCGTCTTCCTGCTCCCGTGCCTGCAGGGAAATCACCTTTATGTGCTCCGCATGCCGAGGTAGCCAGAGCAACCCTGCCGTCTGGGGATGCACTGCCAGAAAATCACCGTCCACCGTTGTACCTATAACGATACACTCGTCGATCTGTTGCTCAGAAATGGGGCTGTCTTCGTCATGCTCCCATAACCCGTACTCCGCAAAAGGTTTAAGCACCTCCGCATCGGGATACTGGACATTCAACCACCCTCTGTAAGTCCCTTCACCGAATCGTCGCAAAAAACGGAGATAGCCCGGTGGATAAACAGTGACGTCTTCCTTCGCAAGTGCTTGGTTTTGGCCATCAGACAGCGGTTTTGGCCGAGATACGATGTACATGAATATTCCTCCTATTTGCCATTGATCACAAGCCCATATTTACTGAAAATCCACGATTTTCTCAAATCGTGAATCGCATCAGGGCTTATACGCACAGAGGGCTTTTGCTCCTTCATAGCTTCTGCGTCATGCGCCGAGAAGCGAAGTGGTTTTGTCATTTTTTTAATAAAGCCCGTTATTTCATTCAAAAACGTATAGGTTAACGGCTTATGATCTCGGATATTCTCATAGATATAATACTTCCCTTTGTCATCTACCAAATCTATTTGAAAGCCTTTAGGAAATGAAAGCAAGATACACGGCAGTTCATCCTCTGCCCATTGTCCGCAATAGGGAAAATGGATACCTTCATTTCTCGCAAAAAAACCGGAGCTTTCATTATCAGACGCAACAGAAATGGAATAAACAAAGAAAGGAGGACCATCATTCCTTTTTTCTTCTGCCGCATAATAATGATAAAATGTACGATACGCCTCATACACCTGATTCAGATTATGCTCAGTCTGGGCATAATTGGTTAGATGAAATTGTGCTTGCTTATATTCCAATAGCTTCAAAACATTTTTAAACTCTTCCGGCCTTATGAAGAACTTAATTTTATAAAATCCGCTGTTCTTTAATTTATCCATTTCTTTTCTCTCACCGCCATGTTATAAAATGTCATCTCAGACGTCTTTAGCCATTTTTGGTTCACCACAGCAAGGAAGCGTCGCTATACAACTTATGTAATTTCAAAATTCATATTTCCCAAATCGTTTTCTAAGATTTTCTTCGTGCGGTATCCACTCCCAATCACTCCATACAGACATGCTAACTAGTTCTGTCAGCCTATCTACAGCTTTTTCCGGACTCGTAATGCTACTGAAGTGTTCAAAATCCTCATTATCGATATCCAACACTTTCCGCAAGTAATCATCATTAATACGCTCTTCTTTGAGTTCTTCATATTCATCCCTCGTCCACTGTTCACAAAAGATTCTTTCGGCTTGAATGTCTCCCTTCTCGAAAATTGACAACTCGAATAATTCCTCATTCATATATCCGGCAGTCATCACTGGTTCCTCGATAAGCTGGGACAACGTTTTGCCTATCTGCTTCACTGTACCCCATACAAAATAATCGTGGAGCACGCTGATCCAGTTCTCGTTGCTTTTGCTTACATACATGAAAACTTTGATCTCTTGAACCTCATCATCTGGCTTGCCTAATACTTTAACATGCCCTTCGCTTAGCTCTCTTAATGCTTCGACAGTCTTCTCAAGGTTTTTCGACTTGATGTGCAAATTTGCAAATGATCTTCCCATGAGATGGCCTCCTCTTATCCTCTTTCTTACTCAGCCTGATTCTTGTTTATATTCTATAGAATGGTTCTATGTATATCTCTTATTTACATTATAGTAATCTAATCGCTTGTCCTGGGTCTACCTACTTTCCACCTAATTTTGGAAATAAAATTTGTGAAAATATAGCATTGTCCGGCATAATCTATTGGCCCTTCCCTACAAGCACCGCTCCCTCATTAAAATAAAAGAGGATGTCCCTCCATTATTTTATGACTTTTGGGACACCCAATATAAAACTAATCCAAATCCCTATAACACCTGTCCAACTTTACATAACAAACTTTCTCACCCTAATTATAGTACTGTTCTCCACGGTTGATCTTCAACTTGCCCTTTGCTTGAAGAATTAGGTAGCCCAGCCTACAACTTTAATTTCTACGAAGAGTAACCTACTAGATACAACAAAAACCAGCTAATCCTAAATGGGATCATAAACTACCTTCCCCATTACGAGATTACAAGCTGGTTTTCATCAACGCTCTGTTTATTCAATAAATTAATTAGTTGTTCGTGTGAAGTTGCTCATAAATACGCTGCTTCAATTCATTAAAAGTCGGCGTACTCCATAAGTCGCTTGCTCTAGGTCTTGCGAATGGAACTATGATCTCATCCACAATTGTAGCAGGGGACGAAGACAATACAATTATTCGATCAGATAACAACAACGCTTCCTCAATACTATGCGTTACGAGTAATACTGAACGACGATTCTCTTCCCAGATCGATAGTAACCATTGCTGCATATGTAGCCTAGTTAATGCATCTAAAGCACCAAACGGTTCATCAAGTAGCATTAATGTCTGAGGTGATAACAATGCTCGTAGAAACGACACACGTTGACTCATCCCACCTGAAAGCATATGTGGATAGGCATCCGCATACTCCCCGAGCCCAACTTTTTGCAACCATTCGTTAGCTTGCTGCTCTGCTTGTTGCTTACTAATACCAGCAACTTGTAACGCTAGTGCAATATTACGTTTTACACTATACCAAGGCATTAAGGAAGCTTGTTGTGGCATATAAGCAACATGACCGCGCTGCCCAGTTGTCTGCTTCCCATTGATCCAAACTTCACCGCTATTTACAGGTTCTAATCCACCAATAATTTGAAATAACGTCGTTTTCCCGCTACCTGAGGGTCCAATTACCGATACAAACTCTCCTTCTTCTACTCGAAGGCTTATTTGTTGTAGAATTTGTTTTTCTTGTTTCTTATGTGTAAATGATTTTGATATGTTTTTCAATTCAAGCATTAGCCTTGACTTCCTTTCTTAGGACGCCAATGTACAAAGCGTGACTCAACAAAGGACACAATCCAAAATAGTAGAAGGCTCATTAGTACAATTAAAAGCACTGACGCAAACACCCTGTCCGGCATATATCCTCTGGAAGATAAGATCAAGTAGCTACCCAAACCAACCTTTGGTGATAACCATTCCGCAACGACTGCACTCAGTACACTATACGAAACAGCAATTCTCAAACCACCAAATAAATTGGTTAGTGCACTTGGTAGTTCCAAATGGATAAACAGATGCCATTTCGAAGCGCCGATCATCCCCAAATAATTTTTAAGTTGATGATCTGCTTGTGCAAGTCCACCAAGTGTAGCGATGCATATTGGGAAGAAACATACTAATATAATGAGAAATATTTTCGGCATCATTCCGTATCCAAGTAACATTGTAAGGATAGGAGCAATAACAATGACTGGAATCGTTTGTGATAAGATTAACACCGGATACAATCCTTTTCTTACAACAGGGAGAAAATGTAGCACCGCTGCTAGGACGAATCCTGCTATAGCCCCTCCCGCAAAGCCAATAAGTGATAACTTAGTTGTAGCTGCAAGATGTTCCATTAAGCGTGGCCAATCTGCGATCATCCCTTTAAATACACCAATTGGAGAAGGAATCAGCCAACTATAGACAAGCTTCATCCTTACAATTAGCTCCCAGACGATGCCGATAAATAATAGCGTTACTACTGGGGGCCAAATATTACTCCAACGAGATTGCTTATTTGCCATCCGGATATTTCTCCAACAATTTATCCATTGATGCTCCGGCAATTGGATTATATGAAATTTTAATTTGTGATAAAGCACCTGGACAACCAACTTCAATCATTGCTTCATGCATACGTTGTACAACTTGCAGTAGTTCTGGAAGATCACCTTCCATTGTCGTTTCAAGTGGTGCCACGCGGTAAGGTAGTCCCGATTGTTTAATAATTGCAATCGCTTGATCTACATATGGAATGACACTTTCACCATTATTTGTTTTCGGAATCATTTGAATACTTAATAATGCATTAGCCATTTGTAATATCCCCTTAGTATTTAAATATGTTTTTACTATTCATTAATAACTTATACCCTACAGATTATAACTTATTGTGGTAAAAACTCATTTGTAAATGCTGCTTCAGCATCAAGTTCGCCATTTAGTAATTCATTGCTATACATCCAATCTGCATAACCTTCCCATACCGATAACTTCTGTTCACCAAAGCGGGGCGCATCGTCTTGATATTTCGGGCTTAACCATTGTTGACTCGCTCTTACAAGGTCAGCATTCAAATCCGGCTCTGCTGCAATTAATACTTCTGCTGCATCTGCTGGATTATCAATACTATATTGATAACCTTTCACAACTGCTGCAAGGAATGAACGAACGAGTTCCGGTTCTTCTTTTATTAACTTTTCACCTGTCACAACAACTGGCGTATAGTAATCTAAATTCTCATTGTATTCGTTCATATATACCATATTCAAATCGACGCCACGTAATTCTGCTTCAATTCCTGTCCAAGCATAGAAGATCCATGCGAAATCAACATCACGTTCCACTGCTGTGAAGAAGTCGCTATCACCCATATTTACAATTTCTAATTTAGAAAAATCAGCATTGTCTGTTCTCATCAATGAATCGATGATTGACGTTTCAATAGGAGACCCCCATCCGCCATAACGCATACCCTCGAATTTACTTGGTGAATCAATACCTTTGTCCTTTTTAGATGCAAATCCGGATGTATTATGTTGAATAATCGCCGCCAATGAAACGACAGGTACACCAGCTACTCTAGCAACTGTTAAATTTTCTTGATAACTAATACCAAATTCAACATTGTTAGAACCAACTGCTGCATCTGCTCCACCTTGAACTGGAGAAATAATTTCAACTTCAAGTCCTTGCTCAGCAAAATATCCTTTGTCACGCGCGACATACAATCCTGTATGGTTCGTGTTCGGTGTATAATCAAGCACAAGTTGCACTTTGCGAAGCTCCTTTTCTTTTCCACCTTCACCAGTCGTACCCGTTTCCTTGTCTTGCTGAACATTCGCATTTCCACAAGCTGTTATAACGGTAAGTAAAGCAATAACTACTAGCCATTTCAATCCTTTTACTTTCATGTCTTCCTCTCCCATTCTTCTCTCTAATTGTGATCTTCCAAGAGGACACGCTGATTTAACATAGGCAAATAAAAAAGCGCCCTTCTCTAAATTAGGAAGGGCGCCGTCAATTTCGGCTGTTACTTCGCTTATGATAGATTACCTATAGTTTTCCACTATAGTTCTTATCTCATGCAAAAGTATGCTCACATTCCTACGCCGGCATTATCCGGATCAGGTTAACGGGTCGGAATTGGTTCATTCCCTCTCAGCCAGCTCACTAGCTCCCCAAAGCGTATTCACTTGGTCAATCTATTGGTCATTATAGCAAAGTCATCTCCCTTTGACTACCCTTTTTAACCAATTCAAAAAAATGAGGCCTGTTAAGCACTTTTCTTATTACTCATTAATATACTTATACTATTCGGTTTACCACCCTATATTTCTATGCATTTTCGTCAGTTCAGAAAGATATGATTAGCAGTAAAATTATAAAAAAGGATGGATGCATGTGTTTACGATAAGCTTATGTATGATTGTGAAAAATGAGGAAAGTGTGCTTGCTCGTTGTCTTTCTAGCGTTCAAAAAGCGGTAGATGAGATCATTATTGTTGATACTGGATCAACAGATCGTACAAAGGAAATTGCTGCTAGCTTCAATGCGAAAGTATATGATTTCGCATGGATTAATCATTTTGGCGATGCACGTAATTACAGTTTTGATCAAGCTACCTCATCATATATTATGTGGCTGGATGCCGATGATGTTATTCAACCAGCCGACCTAGAACGACTACTACAGCTAAAGGAAATGCCAGATTTCAATTATGATACTGTAACGATGAAATACCATCTCTCTTTTGACGATAACGGTAACCCTACATATAGTTACCGGCGCAATCGCCTAGTAAAACGCAGTAATAACTTCCGCTGGATCGGGGCTGTTCATGAATATTTAGCAGTAGGAGGTGCAAGTTTCAGCTCCGAAATTGCGGTTACACATCGCAAAGAACGTCATGCTAGTGATCGAAATTTAAATATCTACTTGGAGCGTCATGAAGCTGGGGAAGATTTCTCTCCACGTGATCAATTCTATTTCGCTAATGAATTGCGAGATCATCATAGATATGAAGAGTCAATTAAGTGGTATGATACTTTTCTCGATGGTAATGGTGGCTGGGTTGAAGATAATGTCGCTGCTTGTTCACGAAAAGCTCATTGTTATGAAGCACTTGGCAAACGTGATCTAGCTATTATTCATCTACTCCGCACATTGCAATATATTCCACCACGTCCAGACTTCTGTTGTCAGCTCGGTGCGTTATTTGTGAATGATAACAAGTTTCATCAAGCGATCTACTGGTATGAGCAAGCTCTCTTAACGAGCCAGTACACATCTGATATGAGTTTCCATAATCCAGCTACTGCAACATGGTTGCCTCATCTCCAATTAACGTTATGCTATGATCGTCTAGGAAATCTACAAAAAGCAGTTGAACATCATCGATTTGCGATGGCTATTAACCCGAATCATCCAAGTATGAAGTATAACGAAAACTACTATAAAAGCATCGGCTTATTGTAATTACTCATAAATAATAGCCTGTCGGCTCGTAACACAAACGGTGTTAGGGCTACAGGCTATTTACAGTATTCTACTTATAACGGACCTCAGATACCTTAGCTGCTATATATGTCTATATTTTCGATCCTCACGGACATAGATGTACTTATCCCACACCATTTGATGCATGTGGGCTCCATTTAGGACATTTAACGGCTGGTGTGTCCTTTAAAATAAAATTCGATCCGAATACTCACATATAACGGCTTCTAAGTCCGTTCGGGTGAAGCTTTTATTCCGCAGGCACTGATTACTGCGTTGAACCATCTAATCTTCAGTAACTAGTTTCACAATAATTCTGCCTCGTGCTTGCCCTTTAAGTAAAGTAGGCAGCATACCGGGAAGTTGCTCTAGTGTAACTTCTTGTTGAATTAATTCTGTTAAATTTGCTAATTTGAAATCAGTTGCTAGGCGATTCCAGACAGTAAGTCGAGTGTCCATCGGGCAATATACAGAATCGATACCAAGCAAATTAATTCCTCTTAGTATGAATGGAATTACGGTAGTTGGTATTTTAACTCCACCAGTTAATCCACTTACAGCTACTGCTCCTCCATACTGAAGTTGACTTAGAAGAGCTGCAAGTTGCTCGCCACCAACTGGATCAATAGCTGCAGCCCACTTCTGTTTATCTAATGATTTAATTTCGCCATCATAGACATCTGTACGTGATACGATTGTAGTTGCTCCGATTTTTTTCAAGTACTCATGTTCCGATTCTTTACCAGTACTAGCTTCAACCTCATAACCAAGTTTAGAGAGAATAGCGACCGCAAAACTTCCAACACCACCAGTCGCACCAGTGACAAGAACTTTACCTTTATCGGGCGACACTTTATTTTCTTCTAGTCGTTGAATGGATAACGCAGCAGTAAAACCAGCAGTTCCAATAATCATTGCTTCTTTCAGCGAGATACCGTTTGGAAGAGGAACTATCCAATCTGCAGAAATACGAGCATATTCACTGTAACCTCCAAAATGAGATACACCGATTTCATAGCTCGTTGCGATTACTTCATCCCCAGCTTGAAATCTATCATCTTCAGATGAAACAACGACCCCTGCTAGATCAATACCTGGAACAAATGGATAAGTATGAACAATATTCCCGTTAGGAATAGTAGCCAAACTATCTTTATAATTGACGCCAGAATAATGAACCCGAATCAAAACCTCTCCTTGAGGCAAATCATCAAATGTTAGCGAATTAATATTTACAGTAAATTGATCTTCTTGCTTATTCACTACTAGTGCATTAAATGATTGTGTCATGATCGTACTCCTTCTAATATGTAGTCAGCAGGAGCTGTACAAGATCCGTTCTTGTCATATTACTCAATCTGCCGTTTTTCTTTTAAGCATATCAAAAAAACTTATGAAATAGTACTAACAACTGTTCTCTAACTCTGAGCCCGCGGCATGAAAAAGAGAGAGGCGCATATTTATTATGCACACCTCTCCCTCTATTAAGTCACTTACCAAACGGACTTCATCTACTTGATTGCTTTCCAATTATCTCCCAATCCGCAGCAGTATAATTCCCCATCTGCCATAAGGATACGCCTTTCAGTTCATAAAACTTAGCTAGCCATATTTTTTTGGCTATACTTTGCGCATCCTCGTAGTATAGAACGTGACTGCCTCTTTCATCTGTAAATTCTGCTTTCGTTAGAAAATAAGGCATTGACCATGTCTTAACGACGCTTGGCATCGCTAATCTTTTCTCTACATCTGCAACTGCTGGTATCACTGGAGCAGCAGTTATACCATTGGTAGTAATCCATTGATTAGCTTGTTTCGAAATACCTAACACAAGCTTTTCTTTCGGAATCGATTGAAGTGCAGTTACTACCGTATCATTTACAAGTGGCAATGGGGCAGACGGAAGTTGACTATCCGTAAAATCATGAGCCATAAGTACAACTGCATCCGCAATTTTACCAATTTCTACCAAATTATAACCTTTGTAATAATAAATAGGCGGTACAGCAACAGATAATGTATACGAACCCAACTGCTTCTTCAAATCTTGCAGAAATGCAACATAATCAGCAGCGCTCTCCTCTTTCATTAACCCTTCAAAGTCAATACTTACCCCTGTAAACGAGTAGTCTGGATCATTTAAAGTCAATAATAGCGATTCGATAAATGCCTTCTGAGCTGTCTTATCTTTGAGAAAATCTTTCAGATTGCTATTATCATAAAACACCATCAGTTCCTTCGTTAATTGTGCAGAGTCAGCAGCAGTAATAGCCTCTGCAGAACCACTTGGAATGACATTAACAGTTTTACTAGTTTTAGAGCTAGTTTTCAACGTAGCAACTCCAGCGCCACTATATTCCAAGTGAGACCAACCAAAAATAACATCTGAAAGTTTATTCATTTGATTGATTGCACTATAAGATGAAATTGCATAAAAACCTGTAAAATCAACTTTTTCTTCAGCAACTCGCATATCAATTAATCGATAAATAACTGCAGCTGCTTGCTTACGAATTAGAGACTCTTTCGGCTTAAATCCTGTTTTGTCGCCTTCCATAATGCCACGATTAGCTGCGTAGTAAACATAAGGCTGCATATCTACATCTATTGCGGATTGATCCTTGAAAGCTCGAACATCCCGTTCCTTTTTCCAATCTGTAGCCAGCCATTGCTGACGTACTTCTTCCTTCTCTGAATCTAGTAATGCTTTCCCTACTAACATCGCAACTTCTTGTCTAGTAATCGTTTGCGATGGGTTGAACGATTCATTCTTATCTAGCAAACTATCAATCCATTTATGTTCATAAGCTATAGAAATAAACGGCGCAGACCAGCGATCTTTACTTACTCCTGCAGGAACTTTTCCAACAGTTTCTGTTTCTAACTGATTTGCCATGACAAGTAACTTTATAAAAGCCTCTCTCGACAAATCATTATTCGGACGGTATGTCTTATCCTCGTATCCATTAATAATGCCTAGTGCAGATAGCGAATAAATTGGTTCACGTGAATAATCGTTCTCTTCATCCTTAAAAGGTTGTAGCTGAACATCGTACGCAAAAGCACTGCTTGCAAATAACATTGATAAAATTATGACTAATAAGCTAACTCGTTTTTTCATAATAATTTTTTCACACTACCTTCCCATTTTCCAATAAACTTCATTTCTAGTTCTATATATCCATATTACTAGACGTACTAGAATAACGAAATGTTTCATAAATTTCTAGGGAAATCGGGTTACAAGCTACAAACTATATATACTTGACTACAATGTAATGGGGTAAATTGTTTAGTGACATCTAAAAGAATTAACTAGCATTATTGAAACATAATGTAATACGTTCGCGTCACTTAGAATGAAAGATTATTAATAGGAGGGTTTACATTGAAAAGTCGATTATCGATATGCTTAATCGTCATTATGATTGTACTCGTTGGATGTCAAAGTAATCCAACGGCTAAAAATTTCAGCGTCACTGTTGCTGCACCTAAAGAATTAAAAGCAGATGAACTCTTCATTGTAAAGGGTACGTTGGTTAATCATTCCGATAATTCTTGGGACGTCCTGCATGGAGCAGATATGTTTACTTATGATGTCTTTGATAGTAATGGTGATCGAGTGTCACAAGGTATTGAACCAATCATGTTTGAAGGTTTGGTACAAGTAATGAGTTCGAGATAGAATCGGACCCACTTAGTATCAAAGTTACTTAAACTAAAGCTATGTTAGATTTCAATGTTGATAATTGAAAATTACAAGGGAAATATAAGTATAATAATGGACGCTCTCATTGCGTTGGTCTATCGGTTGTACGATTTGATAAATATGTGATTTAACACGCACTTGAGAGGTGACACATGTTGTGAGGAGGAAAATTTATGAAAAAGATATCTGTATTTCTAATTATGATTTGCTTAATACTGACAGCATGTAATTCAAATAACTCAATCACAACATTTCAGAAAACTATTGACATTATAGATGGGGGGAAATTTTTAGTGAACTGTTCTGATGAAGTGAACAGAGGTAAAAAAGGCAATATAAATTCTATCGGTTATTATTGTGGTATAACTTTTATTAACACAACAAAATTTATAGATAGAAAAGGGAATTCTTTGCAATTCGAAGATTTTTCAATGGGAGATTCAATTAGAATCACTCTCTCTAAACCTCAAGATATAAGTGAAAGTAATACACAATTCGATGCAACTGAGATTGTTTTATTAAATTAATTGCCTAACAGTAATCACACTAAAATCAGTATGTCTATTCAGAATTGTTTATTTTATTAAAGACCACTTCAGAATGAACTGCATCCCAAAAGTTAGTTTCAACCATCTAACCTTTGGAGGTGCAGTTTTTCTATGACTAAGGTTAGTACAGATGAAAAATCACAAGCAGTTTTACGTTTCAAAGAGGAATCGGGAAGTTTGAAATCAATTGCAAAATCTATAGGACTTCACCTTTCCGTCTCGATTAATACATCCATATGGCGCCCTAATCGCATTATGCGACGTACGATATTGTCATTCCATAGGGAATACCACTTAGATCGTTTAGAATACCCAATAATAAGCTGAGTCGCTTTTACTTTGTTCGCTTCAATAATTAACATTTCAGCTATTTCTTTTCTACCGTTACACTTAGTAGATTGGAATAGTCCACCCATTCGATGAGTAAGCTCAATCAATTCTTGGCGTCTTTTGAGCATAACGTTACTTAATTGAATACTATCATCTACATAATGAACATACCAATTAGCCTTTAATCGATAAGCTATCCGGAAGCCACGGCGAATAAGACGTTCTGATGACTTTGAATTAATCGTAACCGCTACGAATATCACTTCTTTTCTACGAAGCTCACCCCGCAATGAGTAACTAAGATCTAACGCTTCAAGTCGTTCATCTACATCATCAGCGATTTCACGTAGAGCTAGCTCACGCAGAGAGATTAAGTTGCCCGTCGTGAAAAAAGCTTTTAATGCTTGCTGGATTTTATCCATCGCATAGATTTTACCGTCAAGCATCCGCTTCTGCAGCATTTGAGGTGTGACATCAATTAATTCTACTTCATCCGCAAGCCTCAGCATCGCATCCGGCACAGTTTCTCTAACTCTTACACCAGTAAGACCTTCAACCGCATCGTTCAAACTTTCTAAATGTTGAACATTAACGGTCGTAATAACTGAGATTCCATGTTCCAAGATACGAACAATATCTTCATAACGTTTTTTGCGAACACTTCCAGGCACGTTTGAATGAGCAAGTTCATCAACGAGCACTACATCTGGACCCCGCTTAATAATTGCCTCAGTATCCATATCTTCCAATTGTTTTCCTTTATAATTAATGATAAGTCTAGGAAGTAGCGGGAGATCTCCAATTTGTTCCGCGGTCTCTTTGCGTCCATGCGTCTCTAACAGACCAATAACAACGTCTATTCCTTTTCTAAGCAGAACATTACCTTCTCGTAGCATCGTAAATGTCTTTCCAACTCCAGGGGAAGCACCTATATATACTTTGAAGCTCCCCCTTTTCATTGTCTTGATCTTACTATTCATCTCTTCCTTGCTCAGTCGTCGAAAAAGATCCTGCTCCTCGATATGGCGCTGCTTAACCGGCAAAATTCGCTGTCCATCATGTTCCGCTCGATCAGCCATTAGAAATAAATCGATGCCTCTCATTTTACTAAGGATGTTATCAGCGAGTGAACCTTGCCAAAACTGCTGCCATCGATTTTGCTTGGAATGACCCATTACAATCCGGGTTACGTTCTGTTCAGAGGCATACTTTATCAAATTAGCTGGAAGTTCACGCCGGTTTGCTAAAGGTAACTCATGGAATCGCCCCTCAACTTTTTCAACTAATTGAATTATTGATCTCTTGAACGTCATCTGATCTTGGGTTAGCTGTTTCTTACCATTTACAAATACAAGTACAACTAATTCACCATTTAATCGCTTTGCTACTTGCTGTCCCCTTCTCACGTAAAGTGAACCATTCCAATGATACTGAGCCGACACTAGAATTCTCTCCGTTGCTCCGGATGCTCCAACTAGACCAAGTTCCTCCCGATGTTTTTCCAGAGATTCATTGACCCCTTCCGCTACTAGCCGAAGCGATAACTCCCGTAATATCGCTAGATTGCTACGCTCACATATTGCCCGGTGACGCAGCTCACCAAGTTCACCTTCTTCGATTCTCTTAAGCATCGTTTCCGTGGAAACATCGATTAACCTAACTTCATTGGCAATTGCTAAAGTATTCGAAGTTACTGTTTCTTCTGCTTGAATGCCCGTTAAGCGCATCGCAATATCATCGACACCATCAAGCTCATACACATTAATAGTTGTGATGACACTAATGCCATGGTCCATCAAATAGATGATATCTTCGAGCCTTGTTCGGTGACGAGAGCCTAGCTGATTACAATGAGCGAGACCATCTACTAGCACAACCTCAGGATTACGCTGAAGTAGAGCATCAAGGTTAAGATCCTTTTGCTCTACCCCCTCTTTCCACCAATGAATGCTTGGAACCCTTTCTAGTTGACCGAGTTGCTTCTGTGTCTCTAGTCTTTGCATAGTCGAGACAGCACAGATAACGACATCAATGCCTTGCTTCTTCAATTGAGTCCCTTCTTGAAGCATATGATAAGTTTTGCCCGAGCCGCTAACAGCTCCTATAATTATTTTTAATTTCCCTCTATGGAGTTTTGAAATAGATGCGAGTATCTCCTCTGGTGTTTTCCTTTTGAACTGAACCATTGTTCGTCTCCTTTTTCACTAGAGGGCTGCAGATGAACAGCTACCCGGGCGGATTAAAATATTGCTTTATTGATTAGCAAGTCTTGCGGCTAGCTCTATATTCAGCTTCAACACGTTAACGCGTTTTTCACCGATCAGTCCAAGATCACGACCTTCCGTATTAGCTTCTAGCATCGCAGCAAGCTCATCTGCTGAAATGCCTGTTAATTTGCTAATACGTGGAATTTGAACCTTAGCTGATTGCGGCGTAATATGAGGATCAAGACCTGATCCTGAGTTTGTAATTAATGCGATAGGTAGTTGACTGATTGGTACATCTGGATTATCTATCTTCCATTGTTCAATAGATGCTTTTGTTCTTTCTAGTAACGCAGGATTAGAGGGACCAAAGTTATTGGAACCTGAAGCTTCTGCCCTGTATTCTATACTAGAGACACGTCCTTGGAAGTATTTAAGATCTGTAAAGTTTTGACCTATTAATTCTGATCCTACTACATTTCCTTTACTATCTTTCAATAAGCTACCATTCGCATTATGGGGAAAGAGCAGCTGAGCTGCCCCCGTACTTACAAGCGGATAGATAATCCCGCAAATGATGATGAAAACTAAACTTGCTCGCATTGCAATCCATAGAATAGAACCGTTTGATTGCGTCTCTTTCTTCATTACTTCTGTACTCATAATCTTTTCTCTCCCTTAATAAAAATCCGCATTAAACCCATAAATGAACAACAAGATCAATGATCTTAATTCCGATAAATGGGACAATAACACCACCAACACCAAAGATCAATAGGTTGCGGCGTAACAATCTTGCTCCACTCATCTGCTTGTAAGCAACACCCTTCATTGCCAGTGGGATTAGAAGCGGGATTATGATTGCATTGAATAGTAGTGCAGACAATATCGCAGAATACGGTGATCCTAGCTTCATAATGTTAAGCACATTCATCTCTGGAATGGCAACCATAAACATTGCGGGAATAATCGCAAAATATTTGGCGATATCATTGGCAATGCTAAAGGTCGTCAATGCTCCACGAGTCATAAGTAGCTGTTTGCCGATCGCTACAACTTCAATAATTTTCGATGGATCTGAATCCAAATCAACCATATTCGCAGCTTCCTTCGCTGCGATCGTACCACTGTTCATCGCGATACCAACATCTGCTTGTGCCAATGCTGGTGCATCATTAGTCCCGTCACCTGTCATCGCAACAAGCTTTCCTTCTGCTTGCTCGCGACGGATTACAGTAATCTTATCCTCAGGTGTGCTTTCTGCAATATAATCGTCAACGCCGGCTTCACGTGCTATCGTTGCTGCAGTTAGCGGATTATCACCAGTACACATAATCGTCCGTATACCCATCTGACGAAGTTGATCAAAACGTTCCTTCATACCAGGTTTAACGGTATCTTTCAAATAGATAAGACCGAATATTTGTGTATCTACTGCAACCGCGAGTGGTGTTCCTCCGACAGAAGAAATTCGATTAGCACTCTCTTCCAAATCGTTAGGAATTGTACCACCCTGAGCTACTACCCATTTACGAACCGCATCTACAGCACCTTTACGCACTTGTCGACCGTCTTCTAGATTAATACCGCTCATTCTTGTCTCTGCTTTAAATGTGATGAATTCTCCTTTATCAGCAAGCGTAGCGTCATAACTCAACTCATGCTTTTTCATCCACTCCAATACAGATCTACCTTCAGGAGTCTCATCTTTAAGTGAACTGATTGCTGCCCATGAGGCTAAGCTTTCCCTCTGATGATGTCCAACAGCAACAAGCTCGCTCGCCATTCGGTTACCGAATGTGATGGTACCTGTTTTATCAAGGATCATTGTATTAATGTCACCTGCTGCCTCGACTGCTTTACCCGACATAGCAAGCACATTGTACTGCGTTACTCGGTCCATTCCCGCTACTCCGATTGCTGATAACAAGCCACCGATTGTTGTCGGAATGAGACAAACTAACAGGGCAATTAACACCGGAATTTCAAGCTTAATATCCACAAAGTTTGCTATCGGTGAAAGCGTTACGACAACGATTAGAAATATAAGTGTCAAGCTCGTTAATAACGTATTTAGTGCGATTTCATTAGGCGTTTTTTGACGCTTTGCTCCTTCAACGAGTGAGATCATTCGATCGATGAATGATTCTCCAGGGTCACTTGTAATTCGAACTTTGATCGAGTCACTTACAACACGTGTGCCACCAGTGACGGAACTGAAGTCTCCACCCGCTTCTTTAATAACTGGAGCCGATTCCCCTGTAATTGCAGATTCATCTACGGATGCAAGACCTTCAATAATCTCCCCATCGCCAGGAATCATCTCACCTTGATTTATGACCACAATATCTCCCTTACGAAGTTCTGAAGAGGGAACAGTTGAGATCACGCTCCCGATCAATGTATTGGCCATAACCTCTTGCTTTGTCTTTTTCAATGAATCAGCCTGAGCTTTACCACGTCCTTCCGCCAACGCTTCAGCGAAATTGGCGAACAGTAGCGTAAACAAAAGAATTAAAAATACCGACAGATTGAAACCAATTCTATCTACTGATCCGAAATAACTTGGAAATAACGTCATAAGAAGTACGATTGCCGTGCCAACCTCTACGACGAACATAACTGGATTTTTTATCATGATTGCTGGGTTTAACTTGATGAAACTATCTTTAACCGCACGTTGAACTACCTCTTTGTTCAACATGCTTTTTCTACGATTACCATTCATATTCCTTCACCTCAATAGTTAACGGAGTGTCAAATGTTCGGCAATTGGACCAAGTACGATTGCCGGTAAAAAGGTTAGTGCACCAATTAATAAAACTGTACCGATTAGTAGACCAACAAATAATACATTATCTGTGCGGAAAGTTCCGATCGTCTCAGGTACTCTTTGTTTCTGAACCAGTGACCCAGCTACACCAAGCATCGCGATAATCGAAACATATCGACCTAATAGCATGACGATACCGGTACTAATATTCCAAAACGGCGTATTATCACCAAGTCCCTCAAAGCCCGATCCGTTGTTAGCTGCCGAAGACGTATATTCATATAACACTTGTGTAATACCGTGGTAACCTGGGTTAGAAATGGCGACCTTCCCTATATCCATCATAAGCGCCAAAGCAGTTGGTCCGAGTATAATAAGTGGATGCGCTAAAATAGCAATCGCAATTAACTTCATTTCCCTTGGTTCAATTTTTCTACCTAGAAACTCTGGTGTTCGACCAACCATTAACCCACATATAAACACCGCCAATATCGCATACATCAGCATATTAATTAAGCCGACACCTTTACCTCCGAATACGACGTTAAGCATCATTTCTGCTAGCGGTACTAAGCCGCCAATCGGTGTGAGCGTATCATGCATATTGTTAACCGTTCCAGTTGTCGCTGCGGTTGTCACTGCAGTGAACAATACGGATTGAGCGATACCGAATCTTACTTCCTTGCCCTCCATACTTCCTTGTGAAGCATCAATACCAAGGTTATTCATTACTGGGTTACCAGCTTTCTCAGACACATATACAGTAGTAAGGAAAACTAGAAACAAACATAGCATTGCCGTGAAAATAACCCAGCCTTGTTTCTTGTTCTTTGCAAACAATCCGAACGTATATGTTAATGCAGCTGGAAGTGCCCACATTGATAATATTTCAATCACATTCGTCATTGGATTCGGATTTTCAAACGGATGGGCTGAATTGACTCCGAAGAATCCTCCACCGTTAGTCCCCAAATGTTTGATCGACTCTAGCGAAGCTACTGGTCCGATCGCTACCTGTTGCATTGCACCTTCTAACGTTTTCAGTGTCAGCGTCGGATCAAGCGTTTGTGGTACTTGAAGTGCGACCAATACCAACGTAATGATAAAGGAAATCGGTAAGAAGATACGAGTATGTGCTTTGACGAAATCTTCAAAGAAGTTCCCAATCGTAGTTCCCTTGCTCGTAATGCCTCGGATAAATGCGATGGCAACCGAGAAGCCCGTTGCCGCAGAAGTAAACATCATCATCGTAATAACAGCCATCTGAGTGAAGTAGGTTAAACCTGTTTCCCCTGAATAATGCTGTAAGTTCGTATTGGTCATAAAACTGATGACCGTGTTAAAACTGAGTGTAGACTCCATATTATCAATGCCACTCGGATTAAATGGTAATACCTTTTGTATTCGTAATATGAAGTAACTAACAGCTACCAATACGATATTGGTTATGATAAAACTGAGCGCATATTTCTTCCAACTCATACCAGCACGCTGTTTCAAGCCAATCAGCTTGTAGATTAACCGTTCGAATAGTCCAAATATTTTATTTAATCGATTCTCTTCATTCGAGAATACATGATACACATAATTGCCAAGTGGCTTAACCAACATAACAAGAACGGCTATAACAACCACCATTTGCAAAATTTCCATTTCTTAACCTCCTAAAAGATTATGCGAAGCAAAATCTACTTCGTAAGCATTTGCTCGAATTTTGCTAGTATAATCTATCTTCGTTAGCATTCTCTCGGATTTACAATGTAAATTCCATATACTAGCTAGAATTTATCTGGATGGATTAAGGCATAAACTAGATATATGAACAGACAGACTGTTGCAGCTAATACTATGATCACTCCGCATCTCCTCCTGATTGGTCGATATTAGTGCTGCACCACGTAAGAAAACCATAAAATAATCCGAAACAAACGATTAAAGTTATAATCATATATACGTCCACCATCGTTTAACCTCCTTATGAAATCTTTCAAATGCCAGTATCTTGTGTACTCAATAGAAATCCGTGTTCCCCTGATTGCGAATATATAACGTATTTGGCACCGAGCCCTTTATAAATTGCTCTAGGATTCAAATATGGTGTAATGACATAGATAGGTTTTGTTGTCCAAAGACTACAGCATTGCAGATAGCGACAACTTAATGCCAAACTACTTTCAAATACGAATACCTTCCCTATTGCCATATTCGGTACTTCCCAACTAAACCGATTATTTGTATTAATCCGTATAACTTTTGAAATCCCAATATTTCTTAGTTCCTTCTCTTCTTGTTTGTTATTTGTAATAACAGCGAAAGGAAGTTCTTTATGTTGTAGTAATCTAATAAAAGATAGCGCTGCTTCATTCATTCCAGCCACTACGATATATTCTCGTTCCATAATATTTTCCTCCTGGTGATGCTTAATTTAAGAAAAAAGGCAACAAAAAAGAAGCCTCGGGAGCAGAGGAAATTCTCCCGAGGCTTCTTTAATCATGGAAAAACAAACCATGACAAGTCAGCACACGATGATTGTCGCCTCTCTCAAGTACGCTTACGAGGTTAGCTGTCGGATTCGGGCTTGAGAGTCGCCCTACACTTGGCTACAAGCCAAGCGATTCACCCCAGGAGCTTCATAGACGTAATTAACATCTATCTACTCTGTTGGTTCCCCCGCTCCCGTTATTCACAGGACTCAGCGTTAAAACATTTTACAATATGACATCTTTTCTGCCAGTTATATCAATTTCCAATAAGAATTCACAATGTTCGGCTGTCAGCACCAAGAAGATGCACTCCAGCGGAAACGAGTAGCACAGCGTACGTTTCGGGTACGTGAGCATACGCTGGCTTTCGATGGAGGGCATATTCGCCGCCGATTATGCTACAACGCGTTACATCGTGATCACAGTCACACGGTTTGAATATCCGCTCAGAAACATACACCTTTATGGTACTGTTCCGTTTATTAAAGCACTAACTTTATCAATCCTCTCTCATTCAACGCTTACGAGGTTAGCTGACGGATTCGGACGGTGAGAGTCGCCCTACTATTACCGGTTCCATGGTACCCGGTTTAAGATTCACCCCTGCGTTATCACTCTCCGACTCTCACATCGGATTATGACACGCTCAGCAAAACATTTTCTCTATCTAGAGTTTTTTGTTTGCTTGGTTCCCCCGCTTCCGTCTTTTGACGAAAACTCAGCGATTCAATTTATGGTAAAAACTGTTATACCATGAAACGAATCTTACTCCTTGCCAATGTCCGTGTAAAGCTAACGCAGAAGCCATTTAAGCTTAAAAATAGACATTTTGAAACAAATGGCATCGCTTACATATATATTTAACTTTAGTATACTACGATTATCTCTGTTTCTCTCTATATCTCAAAAATTAGGGTTTAGTTTTGTTATGTACTGAAAAGTTGAATTATCTGACTTATTAACGTGGCATAATCTACAGAGTATTCACGAGTATTCGAGAGAATTATCATGATTAAGTCGCCAAAACAACTGTAATTTATCATTTATGGCTTTATGTCGTCTAACAATGACTACATTAGATTTTACAAAAGACCAACATACCGTTAATATAGACGCGAAGCTGTATACAGCCAAATATAATCGCTGAGTTCTATGTACTAGAAGCGGGGGAACCAAAGCAATTGATGAGAGTATGATCTACATTCATCAAGAGCATGGGGTGAATCGGTCGCTAAATAAGCGACTGTAGGGAAGCTCTCTGTCCCGAATCCGTCAGCTAACTCCGTAAGCGAACATGAGGAGAGAAAGATATGTTAACTTGTCAAACGATTGAATCTTTACCCGATCTACAGCAACTTTTATTATTAAAAGTGAAAAGAATTGAACTTTTTGTTATTCCATTGATTGAAATCGATGAATATGGATTTCGTGTTTGTATGTGTCTAACGACAAATCAAGGATATGGATGGAGTGAACTGTTTATCAGTGAAGATCAAAAACCAGCTAGCTGGAACAGTTGGAGCACTTCTTTACCACACTATATAGGTGTTGGGGGGCTGTCTGAAACTATGCAGGATGAGACAAACTCTATCGCCAAACAATCTCCAATTCATCAATTATTTCTTAGTGCTGTTCAACATATACACAGCATTCCTAACGAAACATCACCACATCGTGCAACTTTCAGACGAGATAATAACTATATTAATGCTTTAATGGATCGATCAATCTTTTATCTTTCACTCTTTTAAGGTAGTTCAAAAAGCAGACTTTGATATCGATGATTGGCTTCGGAGTATATTCGACATCGAATATGAAGCGAACTTGGGAAGTCCGGGACTCGTGTACCAATTACGTACACTGGAGCGTCCTCCTTCCTCAAGTAGCGCTTCATCTTCTCGGATCTGAAAGCCTGCTTTTTGAACTTTCATTTGATGAGGTAGTTCAAAAAGCAGGCTTCGATATCGATGATTGACTTCGATGTGTATTCGACATCGAATATGAAACGAACTTGGGAAGTCCGGGACTCGTGTACCAATTACGTACACTGGAGCGTCCTCCTTCCTCAAGTAGCGCTTCATCTTCTCGGATCTGAAAGCCTGCTTTTTGAACTTTCATTTGATGAGGTAGTTCAAAAAGCAGGCTTCGATATCGATGATTGACTTCGAAGTGTATTCGACATCGAATATGAAGCGAACTTGAGAAGTCCGGTACGCATGTAACAACTACATACATTTGCGTTTCCTCCTTCCACAAGTAGCGCCTTATCTTCTCGGTTCACTCTCAACTACAAAAATCCCCTTTAAGTCCACTCATTTTCGCAACTGAACATGCGAATTCGTGCAAGTGACTTCTTAAAGGGGATATATTTATAACTATATTTGCTTATGGATAACCTGAGGCCACGCTTACCTAGCATATTTGTTATGACTTTTTATTTCTCATTCCGTACGCCTTCACACCAAGGACTACTGTTTCAATGATAACGATGATCGCAACAATATAAATAAGAATCTCTGTCCAATACTGCCAAAGTTCACTACTCGTCTGGAACATCTCACTTCCCGCGAACGTAAGCCCAGCTTGTATCAATTCATCAAGGAATGCCATATTCCATAACGATTGGTCCATCAACATAATCAAAGCTAAAACGAACCACAACAGATTGAATAGAATCTGCATTAATATAATAGTCTTTGTCCATCTGCCCGTCACGAGTTTGATACCTTCTTTCAATATACTAATCACTGTAAGAATCCAGATAAAAGATAAGTAACTTTGAAGATTCTCCACATTGAAGAAAGAAATTACTTTCGTCGTCTCGTCGTTCAACCGGATAATACCAATATATTGAGCCGAAAAAGTAAACAACATCACAAATAGTATCGTAAAAATAATTGACGCTATCGGCTGACTGCGTTTAATACGGGTTTTCTCCGTAGGAAGTGGTGGTAAATCAGCTAGCTTCCACTCCTTCTTAATTCCAGCAAGTTCCTTACGACCAGATTTGTTACCTTTATGTTCAATAAATAGAAAGATTAATGTTACCCAAGCAAAACCTTGAGCATATGCCGAGATCAAAGAAGCAAAATAGCCAATAAATGCATCCAAACCTTCGAATGGATCTACAAAAAGATCTATTGCGAGCACTACCGACAAACCTATCGTTATTGAGATCAATACTACTTTAAGAACAATAAGATATGATTCAATCCATTCCGGGCCAATTAAATATCTCTTGTAGCCTCGATACCCTGATGCGAGTTCATATGGCGAACCAAGCTCATTAAGAACAACCTCTATAATCTCTTCTTCCGTTCGACCCTCAGACGAATGGTCCTCTCGCATATCCTCTATTAATCCCCGTAGTTCTTTCTCAATTTCATCCCTTTGTTGTTGCGGCACCCGCTGAATTACCGCGTAAACATATCGATCAATGATTTCCAACTTCCATCTCTCCCTTACGGCTCAATTAAACTATTCATACTTTGCGCCAAGTTCTTCCACTCCACACATAGCTGCTCGTAAACTTCCTTACCAGTCTGACTAAGAAGATAATACTTCCGGGGACGAGATTCGTTCGTATCCCACTGACTTTCAAGTAGTTCTTGCTTTTCTAATCTGCGCAGGAGCGGATACAATGTTCCGGGATCAATGCTAATGCCCTTTTCTTCCAATACAGAAACGAGCGAGTAACCATACTGTGGCTCGGATAATTGACTTAGTACACCAATAATAAGCGTACCCCGTCTTAGTTCATGTGTTAAACCATTTATTGTTTCTTGAATATTAGCCATGCCATCAACTCCTAATATTATTATACTGTACGACACACACTATTGTAAACACCTTATTATTAAATAATGGAAATTATTTTAATAATAGGTGATCGTTATAGTGACACTCTGAACGTAAAGAAACCCCATGTCTCTCACAGGACATGGGGTTTCTCGTATTTCATTTTTACATGCAATTTAACTTCAAAACACTACTTATTCGTAAGGAATTACCTCAAGCCACTGCATTCGAACTGAGCTGTCAACAGCTTTACAGACGATTCGATGCAATCCTGGGGACAACGTCCAGCCATTGCCTAACCTCTGCATCTCCCATAAATCGCTAATAATCCCACTTCGTTCGACCCATTTATCATCTATTGAAATTTCTATTATCGCGTTTTCATTAGCTGCCGCTGCATACAAATCTACGCGATAAAGTATATCCTCAGTCGTATCTGCAATGGTGAATTCGAAAGCAACCCAGTCCCCATCAGCTAATTGTACATACATAAGCTCGTCCTGATGCCAGCTATCCCCCTTGCTATGCTCAAAGTTTGCGATTAGCCTGTCACTTTCTACGAACCGAATGTCCGTACCATCATTGATCCGGAATCCTATTGGATTGTTACTCCGCCCCTTAAGTCCATAACTGACTCCTTCTCCGTAATAACCGTAAAAGATTGCTGGTATTCGAGTATTAGGCCTACGGAATAGAGACGATGTAACCGCTGAATGATAGATACAATGTTCGAACGATATGTTGTGCAAATAGTCCCATAGGATTTGCTCCGCTTCTTTTGCATCTGGCTTCTCGCCGCCTTCTAAATAAGAAACTAGCTTATGCCAACCTGAGGGTGTAATGACTTCGCAAGGAGAATTGTTCTTGCCCATCTTCTTCCAAGTCCAGAAATTCCAAGAGATGTTATGATCCTCGAACAAACGAAATGCACCTGCGTACCATTCCTTGTTGTTCTCCCCACCTTCGCCCATAAATATCGGGACGTTCCATTGTTCTCTTTTGTCCAAGTAATTCTGAATGCTCTCCGTATCAGGGTTGTTCCAATACTTATGAAATTGCAGCATAATATGATCATCTATTTTCTCATTAAAAATAGACCAATCTGTAGCCCAATGAGCACCTTCGAGTATAATCAAGTGATTATCATCCACTTCACGAATCGTCTGTATAATATCGCGATATAAAGGCATAATTTGGTCGTTATACGACGAAAACCAATTAGGCAGCGGCTCGTTCAATAGATCGTAACCCGCAACGATCCATTCCTCTTTGTAGCGCTCCGCGAGCATCCTCCACAACTGAATGGTGTTCTGTTTATTTCGCTCATTCATAAACAATTCGGGTTGATCATGCTCCGAGTCGTCAATATTAGTACCCGTTTGCCCACCAGGAGCGCCATGCAGATCAAGAATGACATAAAGTCGATGCTCACGACACCAGTCAATAAGCCGATCAAGTAATCGTAAGTGATTCTCTTTATAGACAATGGTATCTGCTTCACAATCTATAATAAGGAATCTAGCATTAATAGGGACACGTACAGAGTTAAATCCGTCTGCTGCGATTTGCTGAATATCAGCTTCAGATGTATAACGATCATAGTAGATATCCCAAAATTGTTCAGCCTGCTTCTCTCCCACGAGTTCCGTAATCATTCGTTCGATTCGACGCGGACGATCTCCCTGTTCTGGGAACTGCCACATATACCCCTCTGGAAGCATCCAACTACCAAATCCTACTCCGCGGAGTAAAATTTCTCGTCCATCACCATTTATCAGTTTTTGACCAACGGCTCTAAGAAACCCAGTAACCTCATGCTCTTGTGTGTTTGACACAATACACTTCCTTTCGTTTCTATTAAGTACGCTGTTTAACCTTTGATCGCACCTTCCGCAATCCCATTTAAAATATACTTTTGCAAAAATAAATAAAACAGAACAACTGGCAGCATAGCTAGTATTAATGAAGCTAATATATTAGACCAGTCATTGCTATACTCGCCAAAAAGCATATTTGTTGATAAGAGCAATGTATAGTGATCAGAATTTGTTATCATTAATAACGGTAGCAAGAAATCATTCCATATCCACAATAAGTTTAAGATTGCTATAGTTGCCGTAACTGGGAGTAGCAAAGGAAATATGACTGCATAGAACAACTTGAATTCACTGCAACCATCAATTATAGCTGCTTCATCTAGGTCCCGAGGTATCGATTTTACAAACCCATGATATAAGAAGATAGCCATCGAGACTCCAAGTCCGATATAAATCATTCCTAATCCATAGATTGAACCTTGGATGGACAATTGTTTCGTAATTTTCACAAGTGTTATCATAATCGAGTGGAATGGAATTAGCATCGATAAAATAAAGAGAGCAAATATTGACGCGCTCAGCTTCCCTTTCGTTCGAGAAAGCTTATATCCTGCTAATGATGCACAGACAATAATGCCGATTAACCCTACTCCAGCAATTTGAATCGTGTTACCTAAACTGCGAAAAAAATGAATTTTCTTAAAAGCATTTGGATAATTACCCCACTGAAGTTCCTTCGGAAATGACAGAATATTCGTCAGCATCTCGCTTTGTGTCTTCACCGAGTTTAATAAACCCATATAGATAGGAAATAGCATCACGACAGCCCCTAGTAGCAGAAATAGAAAGATGAGAGCGGAACCGACACGACGACCTAGCTGCATATTGCCAGCATTTTCGAGTTTGTTCATCATGCCTCCACCTCTCTTTTCTTCATGATCCATAGTTGGACAATGGTGATCATAAATACAATCAAAAACAAGATCATTGCTTTGGCACTCGCATAGCCGTAACGGCTGCTCTGACTAAACGCTTCCTCATAAATATTAAGTGCTATAACCTGTGTGGCTCTGCCGGGTCCACCACCTGTAAGGGCGAATACAGCTTCGAATACTTTGAAGGAACTGTTTAAAGTTACAAATAGTCCAATTGTTAAAGCAGGATAGATCATCGGCATCGTAATATTCCGAAATGTCTGCAAGCTGTTTGCTCCATCAATCGCCGCTGCTTCTTTCAATTGCTGAGGTACACCTTGTAAGGCTGCAATGTAGATGACCATTAAGTAGCCTACCCCACTCCAAAGTGACAGAATAAGCAAAGCATAGAAGGAAAGCTTCGGATCTCCAATCCACGACTGGTCCAAAAATTTAAAGATTGTGTGCTCCGCAATAAAAGGTAACACCTTCGTAAATATGAACATCCACATAAAGCCGCCTATAATTAGACTAAGCATATTAGGCATAAAAAATATCGTTCGAAACCAAACTTTGCTTTGTTTTTGAGATTCTATGAATACCGCCAATAGTATTGCGAAAAAGTTAGATAAAACGACCATAAAAACTACATATTTAAGCGTAAACCAGATGGAATCAAGAAAAAAACGATCTTCCGTAAGCGCTTCGACATAGTTACCTAGACCTACCATATCATAGTTGGGATTTAGACCATTCCAATCCGTTAAGCTGTACCACACCCCCCCGAAAGAGGGGGCGAGTACAAATATGGAATAGAATAATAAGGCAGGAAAAACGAAGGCTAGTAGGATGAGAGTTGGTTTCCATTTTGTTTTAGAGGTCATATCCTAACACTCCTATCTGTTGCAATCATCCTGCTATTATTTTGCTGCTGCTTTAACTGCCGATGCCCATGTTTTGTCCATCGTTGATATAAATTCTTCTTTCGTAACAGACTTAGCATAGTAGCTTTGAAGTAATTTTGCTTGCTCATCAGTAACACCATTTGGAAGTGTTAGATCCTGATAGGCTTGCCCTTTTGCTACATACGCAGAGGATTCCTCTACCCATGGATTTACTTTGAATTGATGAACAGTTGAGATTGGATTAAATTTTAGCTGCTCGAATAAAGCAGAAGAATCCTTCTCATCGAGAATATAATTGAGCAAATCAAGAGCTACTTCTTTGTTCTTACTCGCTGAGGATAGTGCTAACGAGGTAGATGTAGAAAGGTTAATCATCGTATCATTCGGATCATTGCTTACTGGAAGAGCTGCAACACCGATTTCAAAATCTGAATTTACCTTTAGAATCGCATCTGCATTCCAAGGCCCTTGCACCCACATCGCAGATTTTCCATTTGCAAAATCTGCTGCACCAGCTTCATTTCCTACTTCGAACGGTTTTGCAGTACCATTTGCATTTATCAAATCAATAATATCAAAGATCGCTTCTACATCTTTATAGGAAGCTTCACCTGCATTCATCTTCGCAATCCAATCTGGATGCTTCGAGGATACTACTCCGCCAAGCGATTGTGCAGTCATCAACTGAGGAACCCACGACTCTTGAAATGCCAGCTGGAACGGAGGAATGCTCGCTGCATTTAATTTCTCAATAACCACTTTCATTTCATCCAAGGTGTTAGGTGGAGTTAAGCCGTATTCCTCAAACATTTTTTTATTGTACAAATATCCCCATGTGGAGCTTTCTAACGGAAGTACGACAACTTTACTATCATACGTAACTGTTTTCTTTATTGGCTCGTAGAGACTGTTAATAGAAGGTTGATCAGCCAAATCACTTAGGTAGCCTGCGTTATAATAAGTTGGGATATCATTCGCGTGAATGGTAAACAAGTCTGGTGCATCGTTTGAAGCAAGTCGAGTTTGTAAAATTTGTTTCGCTTGATCTGAGTTCGGCATTTCTGTGTTTATCGTTACAGAAATATTTTTTTCTGCTAATTCCTTCGCTATGAATTGATCAAAGTAAGCTTCAAATTGCTCCTTATACTGCGGATAGCTCATAAATACATTTAGCTCTACCTTCACAGGTTCTGCCGGCGATTCCTCTGGTTTACTCGTTGTAACCGTTCCTGCATTATCGCTCTGCACTGGCGTTACATTGTTATTATTCGCACTGCAGCCAACAACAACTAAGAACAATAAAACAACGATGAAACTTAATTCAAGCTTTTTTCTCATGTAATTACCCCCTCATATTTCGTTACTCTCTCAGTATGATGGAAGCGTTTACTTTAATCATTAAAGGATATTAGCATCTTATTTTGTACAATATTGATGTACCAACGTACAGCTAATCCTTTGGTTTCCGTAATTCCCCCGGTGTGAAGCCGTTATGTTTTTTGAACACCCGGTAAAAGTAAGCCAGATCTGTATACCCTGTCATTTCAGCTGCATGTTTTATGGATAGCTTGTGCTCAACAATTAATTGCTTGGCCTTTTCCATTCTCTTGCGATTAATATAGTCGGTAACCGTATCTCCGCTGAACGTTTTGAAGGACCGGCTTAGATGCTCTTTACTAATATAAAAATAGTCTGCAATCGATTCCAGTGTAATGCCTTCTTTATAGTTCCGATGAATGTAGTTTTGAACTTCTGACATATCTATTTTATGTTTTTTACTTCGCAATTCCTCGAGCTCGTTAATCAATCGCATATACCGTTGTTCAGCTGCTCCAATTGTTTCGTTCAAAGTATGAAATGGATCTCGAACTGATTTTTTCGAAGGTTCTGGAAAGTCCCATTGGCTCACATCAATTTCATAATTCCCCGTAATATTTTCCAGAAGCTGTGTAAGATCACGCTCAATTTCTTTCACTTTACTATCCTCTAGTTGTTCTCTCTCAAGGAGTTGCTTCAAGTTATTAATGCTCTGTTTAACACCCGAAGCGTTCAAATCTAATAAATACCCATGGAGCAAATTCCGATATTCCAAATACTGGTCTAAGAATTTCGAATCTGACAATAGAAATGATCTAATACTAGACAAAGTCGAGCTTCTTGGTGTCTGATTTAACTCACTTACACATTTAGCAAGCGTATGATTAAGTTCTATTGGATCGACAGGCTTAAGTAAATAGTCTCTAGCTTGTGATTTAATCGCTTGCTTTAAGTAAACAAAGTCGTCATACCCACTCATTACAATAATCTTGAGCGCAGGGTAGTTCTTATTCAATGCCAGTAGAAGCTCCACGCCATCTACACCAGGCATTCTCATATCTGTTACGACGATATCCGGCAACAGCTCCTCAATTAAACGTAGTCCTTCCGATCCATCATCAGCCTCTCCTACGACGGTTAACCCATGTTTTTCCCACTCACCTAGTTGCTTTATTACTTTTCGTGACCAAGGCTCGTCATCAATAAGCATCACTTTATACATGTTCCAGCTCAGTCCTTTCTGGCATTGGCAGCTTAAATAATACAATTGTTCCATTACCAATCTCACTATAGATTCGAATTCTGCTTGCATCTCCAAAATGAAGCTTTAATCGAGAATCTACATTTTTTAATCCGATTCCTTTTCTCTGTTTATGCTGATCTTTATCTATGCTGCTACTTTCATTCCCCGAACGAATATGATTACGAAGCTCCTTAAGCTTCTCCTTGCTAATACCAACACCATGATCTAATACAGCAATTAGAATAAATTGACGAACTTGCTTGATTCTTATCTCAACACACCAACTGCCAGATTTACTTTGCAATCCATGTTCAAAGGCATTTTCCACTATCGGTTGTAAAGTGAACTTTGGAAGAAGGCAGTCCTTCATAGATTCATCATTCTGAACTAAAATCTGACACCGACCTGCAAATCGTTGCTCTTGGATAAACACATAGTTTTTCATATGTTTAAGTTCATCTCCGAAGGTTACCAAATCACTTCCCGTACTTATTGAATATCTTAATAATTCACCGATAACACGTGTCACTTGATAGATTTCTGGGGCATCCTTCTCCAGAGCCATTCCCCCGATTAGATGGAGCGTATTGTTCAGAAAATGGGGATTAATTTGCGCTTGCAGCGTTCGTAGCTGCGAGGTTTTCATATCGATCTCTCTCTGGTATTCGACTTCTATGAGTTCCTTTATTCGATGCATCATAGAATTATAACCATGCTCAAGAAGGCCAAGTTCATCGGTATTTTTTACAGACTTTAACTCAAAGTTTTGAATCTTTGCCGTCCTCATTGTTCTTGCTAGACTTACAATAGGTTTACTAATTTTTAATGAAAATAATATAGAGAGAATAATAGATGCTATTACAAAAATACTTCCAATTAATAATCCTGCTTGAATCGTTGAGCGAGCACTCTGATTGATCGTTTCAATTGGAATAGCCTTAATGATCGTAATTTTCCCTTTACTAACCTTTTGCATATAAAAATGATATTTATTTGTTTTCTGGAAACTCATTCCCGTATCTGGTACATGAAGACTATTGATGAGTGCGAACGTTTCCTCAGATGATTTTCCATTGGTTGATCCCGACAACAGTTCACCTTCATCATTTAGTAGGAAAACAGAGCTATCTTGCTCTGATTTAAGAATAGTACCTATCTCATCCCATACTTTGCGATTAATTCGTACTGAGAGACCTCCGAGAAACTGTCGATCTTCAAACCGATTCATACTATGAAAAGCATATATCCCATTTGTTTCCTGTTTAAAATACATATTGATTGGGGTATCCAGCATCCGACTCCAGGAACCATTTTGAATATCCATATACGATATGGAACCGCTGCTTATAAAATTTACAGATATCGCTTTTTTATTTTCGTGAATATAAAGATTAAAATCATCAATCTTGTTGGAGTTAGCATAGAAGACTTGTTTGAGGGTATCGCTTATATATTTTTGGGTAATATATTGAACGCTAATATTAGGGTTGTCGACAGCAGAGAGGCTGCTCATGAGTTCAGTATTAATCTGGACCGTATAAAATAGAGTATCTACTTGTTGAATCAACTCATTGAGATATTGATTCGCCCATTCCATTCGCGAGACATTAGCATTAATAATTTCCTGCTCCACTGAATGACGTGTATTGCTCGCGGCAAGCCAAGTGACGGTGACAACAGGCAACGTAGTTAAACAAATCATCATTACCATCAGCTTGAAACGAATTCCAATTCTTCTCTTCATCAATTGCCTCCTCTCGCACTTTAAGTTGAGTGAGAGTATATGTATCATTTTTAGCACAATATCTGTTAGAGTCATTTTGTATTTTCTATTATGCCTTATTATCATTTCTACTGTCTACATCAAGTAGGATGGAAAGGATTACTACCACTAATCGCTTTTATCATGAGGCTTGAAGACTGTTTTCGTCTCCAACTCATCCCCCTAAAATAATCTTCATGTTTCTGCACTTCACATCATTGATTCACTACAGCGTAATTACAGCAAAATAAAAAAACGGCATCTCTGCCGTTTCTCATTTAAATTATGGTGGTAATAGGAAAAATCCAACGTTAAATCATCCCTATTGTAATTCTCTTGTTTATTTCTCACCTTGCTCCTCACGAATTTTGTATAAGCCTTGAAGTACCAATTCGGAAGGATCGCGATTAAGCAGGACATGCATGATCAACAAATCAATTTTAAATGCACATACGTTGTTTCCTTTTGTTACAGACGGAAATCCTGCTTTAAACACAGCACCATGCTCCTGATTCCAGTCTAAGCCCGCATGAACCTGTTCCGAAGGAAACTCTTCTTTTACAGCTTCTAAACAAGGTCCGAGAATTTGATGATTGATTATCGATTTGGTCTCGTCCTCACTTGCTGGAGGATGCGGAAGTTTCTTCCCACCTGACGTTTTCATCAATTCAACAAAAAATGAAGCCATCCATTCTGCTGGATCTTTGCTGGATTGAAACTTTCCAATTAATTCGCGAAGAAAAAAACCACATTCATACTCGTTATTAATATCATCTTTCACTGAATAAATAAGGATGGGACCATATGCTTCATGATTCCAAATTCGCCCTGTTACTTCATCGAAGTATGTTCTCAACGAAACGAACCCATTATGCTGAACAGCGTTAATTAGCTCATTCCATTTCTCTAGTGAAATTGTTCCCTGATTACTATCATTTGTGAGTTCGTTATTTTTCGTTTCGTTACTCATCCTATACATCACCCGTTATCAATCATATCATTCTGGAGTTTGGAGAGTAAAGCTGTGCGATGATATTTTAATAGATTTACTAACAATGTGAATCACTAAAATAAAATTTACGATAAAATTATGCTATACAATAAAAAGAGAGGCACATAGCCCCTCTTTACGAAACGGTCAGATACCTAATCAAGCCTAGAATTGCGAAAGCGAACAGAACCGTACCTGACCCAATTCCTGTAATTGCACTACTTGCAACCTGAAATTTGGGTGCGACGAAAACCGCCAGAACAGATACTGCGATGAGAAGCCCAGCCAACACATACAAGCTCGGATCTTTGTATACGCTCACTAAACCTATAAAATGAATCCCTACAATAAAAGCAATCCAAGGTGCGATATACTCTTTTGCCTTTTTCCTAATAAGTAAGAAAGCTCCTACTCCAGCCACAATAAATTCGATATATACCGTAATCAAATATATCGTAAATGAAGTATCATCTGATAAGACCGACGGTTCATTCCAATTTTTAATACTTAAATAAACACCGAGTAAACAGACCAGAAGTGATAGTACTGAGGCAATGCCGATATATATGCGCCAGTTTGCCTTTGGCCTCTCCTGCGCCCAGCCGAACCAACTAAAGCTGAACATCCCAAAAATCGCCGCATACATCGTATAATCACGTACATAATCCATCATAATCCTCCGCTCAGATAAGATATGGACCTTATGAAAATATAACTTACATAATATAACATTTATATTATATCCTCTCTCACATTCGTTAGCTACCTCATATTTCCTTGTGTGAAACCGAACGTTATTAATATTTCTATTGCAATAAAAAATATAATTTGATAGAATGACTGACGAACGTTCGTTAAGATTGAGGTGATTATATTGAAGAGTCAAGAGATTAAAGACGTTGCATTGAAGTTATTCACCATTCATGGGTACGAGGGAGCATCGCTGTCTCAAATTGCCGAGCATGTCGGTATGAAAAAACAATCTCTCTATGCACATTTCAAAGGAAAAGATGATCTATTTCTTCAAGTTTTACATGATGCCAAAGAGACTGAAATCTCATCGAAAATAAATTATTTGAGTAAAGTGGATACTCAGAATCCCAAAGCAGATTTATTAGGATATTTGCAATTGGTCATTGATTTGTTTCAACAGAGCGAACAGTTAAAGTTTTGGCTACGTATGTCTTTTTTTCCACCTCTCCATCTTGCAGAAGAGATTAATGAGGAAGTATATGATTCGGAAGAAAAGATTCAAACCGTACTTGAAAGCAAATTTCAAGATTGGATCGATGCCAAGGTCATTTTGGAAGACAGAGCATTAGTACCTACACTTGCCTTCTTAGGTATCGTTGATTCGATCATGCTAGAGCTTGCATATGGCGACAATGAACAACGTTTACACGACAAACTAAATGCCTCATGGACCGTATTTTGGAGAGGTATATCACAGCTATGATTTTACAAAAGAGAGGTTTCACATCATGACCAAACCATTAAAACAACAAAAAACAGTTCTACTCATCCTATTAAGTAATATATTCATTGTTTTTCTAGGAGTCGGACTTATCGTTCCTGTTATGCCATCCTTTATGAATATGATGAATTTATCCGGTCAATCGATGGGATATCTTATGGCGGCTTTCGCGTTCGCCCAATTACTTATGTCTCCTCTCGCAGGACGCTGGATTGACACTTATGGTAGAAAGAAAATGATCATCATCGGCTTATTCCTCTTCGCTATCTCGGAGGTAATCTTTGGTGTCGGTACACATGTATCTGTTCTTTATTTTTCGAGAATTTTAGGTGGTATTAGTGGTGCATTTATTATGCCTGCCGTAACTGCCTTTATTGCGGATATTACTTCAGTAGAGGAAAGACCGAAAGCGATGGGCTATGTTTCTGCCGCTATTAGTACCGGTTTTATTATTGGCCCAGGTATCGGAGGCTTTATTGCTGAGCTAGGCGTACGTGCGCCCTTCTATTTCGCTGCTGGTTTCGCATTATTAACATGTATTTCATCGCTATTTATTCTAAAAGAGCCACTTACTAAACAGCAGCTTTTAGAAATTAGTAAACTAAAAAAAGATACCAACTTAGTAACTGATTTGAAGCGTTCGCTTCAACCACTTTTCATTATTGCTTTTATTATTGTATTTGTACTGGCATTTGGCTTATCTGCATATGAGACGGTTTTCAGTCTGTATTCTGATCATAAATTTGGTTTCACTCCGCAAGATATTGCTACCATTATTACTATAAGCGCAATCTTCGGGGTTGTCGTTCAAGTGTTTATGTTTGGTAAAATGGTCGATATACTCGGTGAAAAGAAACTCATCCAAATATGCTTAATTGCTGGAGTAATTTTAGCGGTGGCATCAACGATGGTCTCTAGCTATATAGCCGTTTTGGTAATTACATGCTTCATCTTTCTCGCATTTGATTTGCTACGCCCAGCGTTAACGACCTATTTATCAAAATCTGCAGAAAAAGAACAAGGATTTATCGCTGGTATGAACTCAACATATACAAGCCTAGGCACAATCGTCGGGCCAGCGTTAAGTGGTATATTATTTGATGTAAACATCAATTATCCGTATCTTTTCTCTGCTGTCATTATGTTTATAGGTATTGTTATTACTATGATGTGGAAAGAAAAGCAATTAGTTAATTACTTGGGGAAATAATCTAAGGAACAACCTAAAAAGGCAGCTTACAGAGACATGTCTAATGTCCTGAAAGCTGCTTTTTAACTATAGTTGTATTCAACCATTCAGCAAATAACTCTTCTTCTTCAAACTGCGGATAATGAGCAGATTTTTTAAAAATAATAAATTCCTTTTTCGGAGCCTCCAGCATATCATAATATTCCCTTGCCGCATTTACAGAAGTCATATAATCATATTGTCCCATCACAAAATAAATAGGAATTTCTACGCTATCAACTATAGTTGTAATATTATTTTGGGATTCTTCCTTTATTAAGATTTCTTGCGACAATGAAACCCCTCTTAAATATCGAATGACATCTAGCAAATTATATTCTGGATTAAATATAAAACCAGTATAATAATCCCTATTATCATCAATTAATCTTGCTGCACCACCATATTTTCTAACTATGTTTCTTGGAGTTAATTTATCCCCTTGTTCTATTGAACTTCGAAGTTGTTCTAATTGTGCTACATCCTTTAAATTTCCTGATAATTTTGCTTGTTCAACGGAGTAATTTAAGCTATCCAATTCACTTTTTACATGATCTGCAACTTGCCCGATACCAATATATGCAACAAATTTGTCAGGTGCTTTGGCAACAGATTTCATCCCAATGTACGTACCGAAAGAATGGCCTATTAACAATACCTTCTCTTGGTCAAGCTCTTTTTGTACATAATCTGTTAAAGCCAACAAATCATCGACAAGTAAATCTGTGGATAAATCGGAGTAGTCTTCAAAAAAATGATATGATTTCCCGCTTCCACGCTGATCATAGTGTACGATAGTATAATTTTTTTCAAGTATATCTTGATACTTCCGTACATAAGGAATTTCGGAACAACCCGGACCTCCATGCACAAATATGACTACCGGATTACGGCGGTCCACTCCCCTAATCATGACTTCATGATTCGTACCATTAATCTCGACCTGTTCTAAAGTACTTATACTGTTATCTCCCGCAATGCGAGGTGTCCAAGTAGGAAAAAACAAACCAATTATTACAATGAAAATAATAATTATTGTACTAATTTTTGCTATCTTTATACTTTTTCTTTTCAATTGAAGGCTCCTTAATTGCTTATCTTTTATATAATATATCGGATTTCTCTTATAAATTGTTTGATAATAGTTCTTTTTATAATAAAAACCTACTTAATAACAAAACCGCTTTAGTCCGGTCATTCGTACCGATCTTGGTGTACATTTCGCTTATATAGTTTTTAACCGTACCTTGTGATAAAAATAATCTTTCGGCAATTTCCTTTGAACTATAACCTTCCACAAGCAATCTTGCTAGCTCAAGCTCTCTTTGCGTCAACTCAAGTTGCTCGCCAGCTTTTTCAAAGTGACTGTTCTTATTGCGGATATTAAGTGCTAACTTATTAGCCACTTTTCCGGTCAGTAGTAAATTTCCGGAGAGTGCTTCATAGATAGATTGAACAAGCTTTTCTCCGTCGATGTCTTTAAGCAAATAACCTGCAGCCCCATGGCTTAATGCTTCTATAATATAAGCATCATCATCAAAAGTCGTTAAGATAAGGATGACCACTTGTGGGTAAAGTTCTTTAATGACTCCTGTCGCCTGTACACCTCCCATGCCCGGCATGCGGATGTCCATCAGAATAATGTCTGGAACTACCGAATGAAGTTGTTCAAGTGCTTCTTCTCCACTATGAGCTCTCCCGACGATTTCTAGATCCGATGATCGTATCGTAAGCAATGTTTCCAAACCTTCCAACATAAGTTTCTGATCATCTACAAGCATGATGCTGACTTTGCGTTTTATATTCATGAATCCCGCCCCTTTGCAACAGGCATTCGGATTTGGAGAGCGAATCCATTGACTGTTTCACTTAATACGTTTAATTGCCCTCCAATTGCCTCAATTCTTTCTTCCATAGATTTCAGACCAAATCCATATATGATAGAATTGCTACCTATTCCATTGTCCTTAATCGTAATATGAATCGTGTCTTGTTGCTCTACGATACTAATCTCAATGATGCTCGCTTTGCCATGTTTTAGCGCATTGGTAATGGATTCCTTGATGGAGTTGATTATGACGTACTCTTGAAGTGAGATGAGAGAATTGATTACCTTGAAATGCATCATAAATTGAACGCCTGTCTGCATCGTCGTATCATTCATAATCTTGTATATCCCTTCCTCAAGTCCCAATCCCTCCACGGCTCCATCTTGTACTTTCAATACTCGAACGACTTGACGGATATTACCTAATCCCTGCTTCAATTGCTCTCGCGCAACAATAATCTTCTGCTTTGCATCTTCAGGTTTTACATTGAATAACAGTTGAGCTCCCTCAAGAGCAACGATTGCAGTCGTTAACGAATGTCCCACCGTATCATGAACTTCTTCTGCAATACGGGTTCTCTCCTTAAATACCGCCAACTCTTCCCTCGTTGTAGCTTCTTTAATTAAAGCTTCGTTTAAGCGAATGTTCATATCCCGTTGATTGAGCAGTAGCTTGGTGCTCCAGATTGGAATAACTAGACATGTATAGCTCAAAATATAGAAAACATTCCTCCAAATATCTTTTCCATCTGCTGGCCATAAAAAAAGGTAAGTTACAAAGCCTGCATAGGCAAATGTTATAGCGTACCACGACTTATAGTGTAATAGAAGATCAGCAACAAAGAGGACAAATACGATACTTTCAATTTCCGTTCCATTTCGCAAAAATATTAGAAATAGCAGAACAATTTCGACGAGCGGGGAGATAGCTGCAATGGGATGTAACTTGGGATGGTTCAACACATACTTTGAGTGTCTTATGAAATATAGTCCGATCAAGATCGTAACTACGATAAAACCCTTATATTGAGATAAAACAACATAAAGCAATAGCAGTACCACATAAGCGCAAGCCAACCCATAGAAAAATATTGAAGATATTTTCGTATTACTTAGTGTATGAACCGTAGAAATTTTCAAAAGATCACTCATCTCTTAGAAATGAATCACTATATAAATCCTAAAATAACAGCAGTAACACCTAACAGCAGTGGAATGGCTTCCACTCCATGAATGATAATAGCAGGCCAAAAGCTTCTGTATTTCGCATTTAAGAAACCGTAAAAAATCGATCCGACGATAAATAAAGGAATCTCCGATATTTTATGAAGGTGGTACATCGCAAACAAAACACCGTTCATGACCCAATCCCACTTGCCAAAAGCTCCCTTCATCTTCGGCAGAAGAACGCCTCGGAAAAACAACTCTTCTCCTAGTAGATAATTAAATAAACAACTAATAAGTGCAATACCGAGCAAATACCATGCACCGATAAATTCAGGAGTGGCCAGATTTTCTATTCTAGTGTAATCATGAGGTGCCAAAAATGGAAAAAGCCGATTGATCGCTTCTTCAATAAACCCGAACAAACCAGAACTTTCAAACAAAAAAGTGTACATAATGATCGGAAACGTGAACGCATAAGCGATTTTGTAAACTTTGAACGTTTTCGGATGTACTGGATGATTTAGCCAAAGTCTTGTTTTCAACTTCTCCCAGCTCCATTTTCCAAGTTCTCTTCTTAAGATAATAACAGACAGTATACACTGCCAGATCATACCGACAATCATAAAAATCCAATATAGAATACCCGGATGAAAATTGACGATGGGTACAAGTATCGGCAGCAAGACGAATCGAAAGAAGACCATCGGTAACGCGACTAGCGCCCATAACCCCAAAATTTTCCCAACACTGTATTGTTTTATTTCCATTTCTCTATCCAACCTTCTCACTCCTTCTAAATTAAAGTGAATTCTGGAAATAAATATATAAAAAAATAGCGTCATATGATAAGTGACGATCGTCATAAAAGAATTCTCGCTCCGTACTAGCTCCTTATGTAGGTAATCTGCCAGTTAGCCTCAATCAACATAACCCACACAACATGAAAAAAACGCATCCTCAAGTGGATGCGTTTTTTTGTTTTATTGAAGATTTTACAATTTGCGAGCTGGAGTGATGCTTTGCGGATTATTAAACACATTGCCTGGATCGTATTTTGCTTTTACTCTCCGTAATCTAGCATAGTTTGCTCCATAATAGACTGGACCTGAATTTTTAATTCCCTGGTCTGGAACGTTGATATAGGACCCCACAATATAGCGCTTTAACTTCCGACGTGTATTGCGAACTATCGCAATATTTTTTGCTGCATTGGATGGATTGAGCCATGAGCTATTCCACTCTACGTAAAACTTCGCTTTACGCCAGTAGAATGCTGTTGCTCTCGGTAATACACGACTGACAGCCCCTCCCCAGTTAAGGAAGAAGAATCCTGCATCTTTACCTTCTACGTTCTCTAAAAATTGGCGCATGGAGTTAATCGCCTTATTGGTAAACGGTTTTCTAGCGAAACCTGAAGAGAACTGGTTACTGTACCGTTGAGTAAGCACTGGATCAGGTGCTAATAAAAAGTTCACAACTTCAGTGTATGGTAACAACTTGATTACTTTTTGGGTAGGGTTTCCAATGCACGTGACGGGCTTCAAAAGGCGGATTGCCTCTGATTTCGATCCAAGAAACAGCCCTTCCATCGTAACATTGCCGCCCTTTTTGGGACCGATTGATAATTCACTACCTAGTTTGTCATTGACGGAAGGAGCCCATTTTTGCCAAGCTTTCAGCACCTTTTCGAATTGATTCCATGGCCAAGTGATGCGATATACTGTAGCTTCGGCTGGAGCACGGTGCACTTTAAACTTGTACTTTGTATATACCCCAAAGTTACCACCGCCACCACCGCGGGAAGCCCATAGTAGATCAGCGTTACAATTTTTGTTGGCACGGATCACTTTTCCCTTGGCGTCAACCATCTCTAATTCTAGAAGATTATCGCTGATAAGACCAATCGAACGTTGAAGTGGCCCTATTCCCCCACCGAGTGTAATTCCGCCGATTCCAACAGAGGGACTATCACCAAAGGGAGCTATAAAGCCTTGCTTTGCAAGCGTCTTTGCGATTCTTCCCACTCTATTGCCCGTCTCTACAATAACCGTTCCATTCTTCTTATTAAGTTTAATTTTCTTCATATTACTTACATCGATAACAATTCCACCATTGACCTGTGAAAGATTAACCTCCAAAGAATGTCTTCCGCTTCTTGGACGAATGGGGACGTTATTCTCGCGAGCCCATTTTATAGCGTTCGCGACATCTTGAGTTCTTTGCGCAAAAACAAATACTTTAGGATATTTGTCCGTATGCGGATCCCAATTTTTCCGTGCCGCTTCATAACCTAAATCTCCTTTAAATATAACTCGCCCGGTAAGCCTTGTTTTTGATTTCACGGATCATATCTCCCTTTCAGCAAATGATTACTATTTAACCTAATTTAATGCACCGTATATCGTATGACAGACATTTGCATTAGGAATGGACCCTAAACACCGTATAAACGCACATAAAATGATTAGAGTTGAACATTTCATATGAACTCGGTTTGAACTAATCTGAAACTATAGCGTTTCATGCTTTCTGCTTATCCACTTATTAGAGCAATTAAGGGAGTGAACAAGTATGGCAAAAGTAGCAGATAAGTATCTCGTTGTAGATACTTGGAAAGTCATTGAGGAAGGCTTTGATCCTACTCGTAACCGTGTATCCGAATCTATCTTCTCATTAGGCAATGAATATATGGGTGTGCGTGCATATCCAGAAGAAGGTTATAGCGGTGATTGTTTAAGAGGTAGCTATTTCAACGGATTATTTGAGGAAAGTAAAGTGCCTGCTCATTACAAAGGGATCATTCGATTTTTACGCTTTATGGTGAACTCTGTTGATTGGTTATACACAAGAATCAATGTCAATGGAGAAGCTTTAGATTTGGCAACGAGTACTTTTAGCGAGTTTAGAAGAGAGCTAGACTTTAAACGCGGTACCTATGTTCGCAGTTTCGTCTGGCACTTAGCAGATGGAAAACAGCTCAAATTAACATTTGAGCGTTTTGTAAGTATGGAAGTTTCTAACTTGGGTTGTCAGCGGATTATGTTCGAACCGCTTAACTTCTCTGGTGAAGTTACGGTGAGAACAGGTCTTGATTTCTCTATTATCCACGAGGATCAAGGCCGTTGCTTCTGGGAAAGTGTTAAGCAAGAGCAAATCAATGGAGTTTCAGCTATTCTTGGTGAAACCGTATCTACGAAAAACCGCCTCTTCTCTGGCTTTACGATCGATGTACCTCATGCTCTCGACACTAAGCCTGTTGAAGAGAATCTCTTTATTGGACAGGATGTAACCATCAAGCTAACTCAAGGAACAGCATCCAACTTTGATAAATTCGTATACAACTATGCAGAAAAGGATTTATCTATCTCACATGATGTCATGTGGAGTACGACACTTGAGCAAGTACAGTCTTATGTTGGGGCTAGCTATGTGTCTTTGGCTCAGCAACAAGTGAACTACTGGGAAAAGGTTTGGACGGAATCTGATATCGTTATCGAAGGCGATCCCGACAATCAGCAGGGCATTCGATTCTGCATTTTTAATTTGTATCAAACCTATCATGGTGATAATCCTGGATTCAATATTGGTGCGAAAGGACTTACAGGTGAAGCTTATCGTGGTTTGGCATTTTGGGATACAGAATCATATTGCCTACCATTTTATATATTCAACAATCCAAAAGCAGCGAAAAGCTTGCTAGAGTTCCGTTACCAATCATTACCTCACGCCCTTGAACGTGCAAAAGATCTGGACTGTCAAGGTGCGTTTTATCCGATTGCTACAATTGACGGTACAGAAAGTTGTGATCTATGGCAGCATTCCAATTTACAACTTCATGTTGGAACGGCTGTCGCTTATGGCATTCGTCACTATGTCAACATTACAGGTGATACTGAATTTCTTTATGAGAAAGGTTTAGAGATGCTAATCCAAATTAGTCGATTCTATGCTACTCGTGGGCAATGGGGACAACAGACAGGGCTATACGGCTACTTCGGCGTAATGGGACCCGATGAGTTCCAACTTATGGTTAACAACAATTGCTATATTAATCTAATGGCGAAAAAGCTATTTGAATTTACATTAGAAACGATTGATAACATGTCCGAGCATGCCGATCAAGCATTGATAGAATTAGCGACTCGCCTTTCTTTAACAGACGATGAGCAAGCTGACTGGAGCAAAAAAGCGACACTTATGAAAATTCCAAAAGATAACGAAACAGGTATTTATGAAGAACATGATGGTTTCTTTGATATGCCGCATCTGGATATTCACTCTATCCCAGTTACGGAATTCCCGCTGTATTCCAATTGGTCCTACGACCGCCTATATCGGTACGACATGATTAAGCAGCCTGATGTACTAATGTTTATATTTCTATATAGCGGAGACTATTCATCAGCTGAGAAACTTGCAAACTATGAATATTATGAATCTCGTTGTATTCACGAATCCTCTCTATCTCCATCCATTCACTCTATTATTGCAGCTGAAATCGGAAAGGATGAGGAAGCCTATCAGTTCTTTGAATTTGCCACACGTTTAGACCTAGATAATTACAATCGCAATACTCGTGAAGGTTTGCACACTACCTCCATTGCAGCAGCATGGATGAACATCGTATATGGCTTCGGCGGTATGCGTTCGGATGGTAATCATCTCGTCCTACAGCCAACAATTCCTACACGTTGGGAGCGTTACAGCTTCCCTATCTCCTATAAAGGATCTAAGTTACTAATTGAGGTTAGTAAGAATAGCGCTACTATCAAAACGGTTGCTGGCGAAGCTGTTGCCGTTACCATTTATGGTCAAGAACACTATGTTGGGGAGAAAGCACTTGAGATTAGCCTTGTAAAGGTGGGATAAACGATGAGCTGGATTATTAAGGAAGATATCTTCGATAAAGATCGGATTACAACCAATAGTAATAAATATATGATCGGTAATGGTTATATGGGCTATCGCGGTACGTTAGAAGAATTCGATAAAACGCAATTGACAGCAACAACATTAGCTGGTGTTTACGATAGATTTGAAGACAAGTGGCGTGAGCCTGTTAATGCTCCTAATGGACTCGCTACGAAAATTTACTGTGATGGTGAGGAGCTTAATACTCTTACTGCAACAGTTGTTCAACATACTCAGCAATTGGATTATTTTCATGGTGTCCATGAACGCTCTACAACATTTCAGCTTGCAGAGGATCATATCGTTACATTCATTTCGCGACGCTTCTGTAGTGCATCTCGCCTTCATCTACTCGCAAATGAGATCGTATTACAATCAAGTAAATCAGCTGCATTTGTGATCCACACAGGTATTGACGGCGATGTATGGGATATTAACGGCCCGCATCTTGAACAACTAAATGCAACGGCATCTGAAAATATACTCCAGTTAGATGCTGTTACCCATGAGCTAAAACATACGGTATCTGTAGCTGAAGCAATCAGTGTAACATTTGGCGAGCAGCAATTGCTTCTACATGAATATGGCGTTTTTCGGGAAATTAAGCTGGATGCAATAGCTAATGAGAGCTACTCCTTCCAAAAATATGTAGCCGTATATACGAGCTTAGATGATGCGCAAAATTGTTCCTTAGCAGCTTATTCCGAGAGCAAGAAAGCGTTAGTAGCGGGCTTTAAATTATTACTGGAGGAACATCAGCAAGTTTGGCGTGAAAAGTGGAAAAACAGTGACGTCAAAATTAATGGAGATGACAAGGCGCAGGAAGCATTAAGATTCAGCATGTATCAACTCCATATCATTGCACCAGGTCATTCCGAGAGATTATCGATTCCTGCGCGTGGATTATCAGGTCAAGTCTATAAAGGGGCTGTATTTTGGGATACTGAAATGTTCATGCTTCCCTTCTTCCTCTATACTCAGCCAGATATTGCCCGTAATTTGATGATGTATCGAGTTCATACATTGGAAGGTGCAAGAAGAAAGGCTGCCGAATACGGCTATGAAGGAGCATTTTTCGCATGGGAAAGTCAAGAAACCGGCGACGATGCTTGCACATTGTTTAATGTAAACGATGTATTTACAGGTCGTCCAATGCGTACGTATTTCCGTGATAAGCAGGTGCATATTAGTGCTGATGTTGCCCATGGCATTTGGCAATATTACACTTTCACAGGAGATGACAGTATGTTAACCGATGGTGGCGCAGAGGTAATTTGGGAATGTGCCCGCTTCTTCTACTCCTATGCGTATTACAACAGTCGTAAGCAACGTTACGAGATACTAGATGTAACGGGGCCAGATGAATATCATGAGCGTGTAAGTAATAATGCTTTTACTAATAAATTAGTAAAAAGAACGGTTAATATTGCCCTTGAAGCTATGGAAACGTTGAAAGTCATCAATAGGGTGCAATATGAGACATTAATTGCAGGTAGCGAAACTACAATTGAGCAGCTACATCACATGAATAATAACTTATATGTTCCTTCACCCGATGAAAACAGTTTATTAATAGAGCAATTCGATCGTTACTTTACATTAGAAGATGTCAAACTACCTGAGCTGAAATCACGTATTTTGAACAAAAATGAATATCTTGGCGGTGGTAATGGTATTGCTACAACGACGCAAGTTTTGAAACAAGCTGATGTTGTTCTTATGCTTCATCTATTCAAGGATCAATATGACCATGCGACCAAGCAAGCAAACTGGACCTATTACGAGCCACGTACAGAGCATGGCTCAAGCTTAAGCTCTTGCATTTATGCGATGGTAGCTGCTGATGTTGGTTCGTCAGACTGGGCATATCCTTATTTCCTTCGAACAGCAACGATTGATTTGACAGGTGATTCTAAGCAATATGTTGGTGATCTATACATTGGTGGAACACATCCTGCGGCAAATGGTGGTGCTTGGATGGCAGCTGTACTTGGCTTTGCTGGCGTACACTTTAATGGTCAACGAGTACAGATTAAGCCTTCTCTGCCAGAGCAATGGTGTTCTATTCAGTTTCCATTGTTACTTAAAGGTCAATTATTCCAAGTAACAGTGGATAGTAAAACCGTTGTTATTACAACGCAAGGTGAGCATCCTCACTGTATATCATTTGAAATTAACGAGCAATTGCATCATATAGAGGCTGGTCAAGAACTTCGAGTAGAGCTTTCATAATTAGACGATACGACTATGATGTATGATCTGAAGGAGTGAATCGACATGTTAGAACATATGAAAGGTGCCATCTTCGATCTCGATGGCGTTATTGTAGATACAGCAAAATACCATTTCCTCGCTTGGCAATCTTTAGCTCGTCGCTTAGGCTTTGAATTTACGGAGCAGGATAATGAGCGCTTGAAAGGAGTTAGTCGCGTTGAGTCGTTACGCATTCTACTCGAAATCGGTGGTATTGAAGTAGACCAGCAACAATTTGATGAAATGGCTGAAAGTAAAAATATTGAATACGTAGAATATATTAAGAGTCTTCAGCCTGAAGAGATTTTACCTGGAGCAAAAGCATATTTACAGCAATTGAGGAGCAAAGGAATTAAAATCGCTCTTGGCTCAGCTAGTAAAAATGCAAAGTTTATACTAGATAAGCTAGACATTGTTCACCTTTTTGATGTTATTATTGATGGTACAAAAGTATCTAAAGCTAAACCAGATCCAGAAGTTTTCATATCAGCAAGTGTAGCTCTTGGTCTTGATCCGAAGGATTGTGTCGTATTTGAAGATGCAGAAGCTGGGGTACAGGCAGGAAAAGCTGCTGGCTCAAAAGTTGTTGGTATCGGTAGCCAACATCATTTGAAAGAAGCTGATTTTGTAGTTCCAGGTCTGTATGAATTAGTGGGCTAGTCACTTGTAGCAGCTAGTAGGCTAGGCTAGATCAGGTCTATACGAGCTGTTAGGCTCCCGCGCGTAGAAGTTAGAAAGCTATTGACTGAAAGTAGCTTCGACGCTCACATTGTAGTGAGTTTCGAAGCTTCTTTTGCTCAATCGTTCAAATTCAATTATTACTCGCTCGTACCCAGTACTGGATACTCTAAAGATTAGCTTCATTCTATAATAGACATTCTTGTACAAATAACCTTTCAAGGTCCTCCCTATCAATCAGCCAAGTACAAATCCCCAAAGGCATTAACATCTTTGGCAGAACCTATACCACTGTTGTATTCTACCCAGCCCCTGCGACCTTCGCCGTCATTATCATTAACCAGCATCGAAAATTTAAGTTTCATTCCTTGCTTCACCTGCGTCATGTCGTTGCTCAATTCGCCCCAAGGAATTGCGATTTCATAGCTAGTTTTGGCATCTGTACGAACCACCGCATACTGAAGTTCTACCTTATCCCCTATATTGAACCCCCTCGGTGTCAGCCAGCGCCACTTGTATAATGCCCCCTCATCTCCTAGGGCCACACCAATTTCATGAGACTCTGATGGCACTGTACCATCAGAATTCGAAATAGCTATCCCGATCTGGATACTGTCCCCACTCCAGATCGCATCACCTGATGCAGACTGCGCATGCTTGTCATCTAAAACTTCTACCGCAAGGTAAAGATTGTCTAAATCCCATGACATATAGCCAGTCGCACTGACATCCCCCTCGCCTCTCCATCCGATGATTTTGACATCTTTCACATCAAAGCTAGACTGATCACTCCACTCCGACAGGTTACCGTCAATTTCAACAAGCTGTCTGAACTTTGGTAACTGAAGCGCGTTAAAGGAATTCACCGCCGTCTGCAATAGTGTGCCAGCTTCATTGTAAGCCTTCAATGTGCGCTCTCCTCTTGCAAGCTCAGGAATATCAAGTTGGACGCTATTTCCCGGTTCGAGCTCCTCAATTGTAGAAGTATAAATGCCTTGCGTAGATTGTGCAGTCTCATAATTGGCTTCCACTAAACCACTGAAATTGTTCATCGATAGATTCGTAATTTCCATGTGAGTTTTTATCGCCTTGTTGGTTTCATCATAAAATGTCTCATAGCGTACCTCTAGTGGGTCAATGACGTTCACATTAAGAGTAAATCCTCTTGTTGTTACACTATCCCCATCTCGTGAGACGAAAAGTGAATGACTTCCGCGCTTCAAACCTACCGGGATCTGGATCCGAAGTATGCCCTCATCTTCGCTAATGAATAACCAGTCTTCCGGCAAAGCGATATTGAGCTGCTCCTTTGATTGACCTCTGTATGCTTCGGGTAATTTAATCTCAAAGGTATCACCAGAAGCAACCGACATCCCAGAGTTTTCTGGCAGCTTTGCAAAATCGCTACTATTCCTGATGTTCCATAAGAAATGAGATGTCGTCTCAATAATTTCATTGAAATATTTCGCATTTTTGTAATCGTGCCCGACATCCTCCATCGTGAGAAGATTATTATACACACCTATTCCATTTAATTGTCCAGCCAACCTAACACTTTGCACATAGGGTATTAATTGGTCTATTGTCCCATGAATAATAAGTATCGGTGGAAGCTTGCTGTTTGCACTTATCCTCAGATCACCTCCATATATATCTACTATGGCTATGATAGACTTAGCGATTGATGAATCCTTTGTAAGATACTCATTGATATAGTTTATCGAAAGATGACCTCCTGCCGAATCGCCGCCAATAACAATCTGACTGGCGTCCATGCCATAAATCTCTGCGTTATCTTTAATCCACTCTATTACATCACTTATATCTTCATAAGCGTCACTAAGCGTGCTGGAGAAATTCAGGAATGGATCCTTCTTCAATCTATAATTGACTGATACTACAACATATCCCCGTTTCGCCAATTCCGACGAAAACTCGGCTGCGTCATACTTATCCCCTCCCGTATAACCGCCACCATGAATGAACATAAATATCGGTCTTTGCTCATTATCGTCTCCGACTGGCTCATACAGATCGAGTTTTAGAGCTTCTTCAACATCTGTTTCGTTTCTCTTACTCGCATACACAATATCGCTTTTTAATTTAACTTCAAAGGTTGGAGTCAAATAATCGACCCGATCTCGTCCGTTACTGACAGTAGTATTGATATTTGCTGCATTAGTAGTAACTGTATCTTCGACCACTACTTCTTTCTCTTGATTTTCAGAATTGCTCTCATTGTCTCGATTATTCATTAGCAGCAAGCAACCTAGCACGATAAGTATAATTGTAACAATGTAAATAAGCCCACGCTTCACTATGACAACCTCCCAGAAATAGTTTTTATGGCATTACGCACTTCTAGATGCTAACTACTCGAATTCCTATGCTGTATAATTCCGATCATAGATCCATTATAAAATCCAGTAATTGTATAACAAACATGTATCACTACGTGAATTATGTTTGTTATTACGCACTTTTTAAGTGGGTTACTGTGTTAAAAATTATTCCCTTCTTGGTTAAGTGAGTTGATTATACTTAGCTCACGTTAACAAGCAACAAAAAACGCCAGCATTAGAAATCAATGATTGGCGTTTTTTGTTATTAGAGAAAAAAAAGAAGATGGCCTTGTTCCTGAAGAGCTAAAAGACCGAGTCTTCCCACTCTTAGTCTTTTAGATTAAAAATGATTTCATAGACTATTTGACATAAGGTAAGTTAAATAATATGCTCAATCCAATAACTGTATTTTACATTTATTAAGTTAAATCAATCGATGAGGTGATTTGAAATGGCATTTCAACCAAGTAAAACCTTTATTAACATGCCCGTTAAAGATTTGAAGAACACGATGGATTTCTTCAAGCAAGTTGGTTTCGAATTCAATATGCAGTTCACAGACGAGAATGCTACAAGCATGATTATTAATGACAATACCTTTGCAATGCTGCTTGTAGAGCCATATTTCCAATCATTCACCAATAAGGAACTTGTCGATGCAACGAAATCGACAGAGATGCTCATAGCCTTATCGGTTGATAACCGTGCCCAAGTGGATGAGATTGTGAACAAAGCACTTGCAGCCGGGGGAACACATTCAAATGACCCGAAGGACTATGGTTTTATGTACAGTTGGAGCTTTCAAGATATTAACGGACACATATGGGAAGTCTTTTATATGGAAGATCCTGAAAATCACCAATCATAATCCGTTATTTACTTAAATGAACATAATGAGTATGGCTAACGACCTTAGATCGTTAGTCATACTTACTTGCCCTTTGACGCTCCATAATGCCATAAAGTCGCTCATATGCAGTTTATGGAGCACTTGTACTAGCACTTGGTAATGTATCATTTACAACATCTGTTCGCAAATAGACTGAAAGTATTACTTCGCTAAGCTTCTTTGCCCCCGAGTAACGATCCGCTTTGTCTCCTTTGTATCTGAGATCTTCAACCATTGCTGACAGATTTGCTTTACCCACTCTGGATTGGTTTTACTAGCATCATTCAACCAATTACTTACTGAATCTTGAACATATTTAGCTGGATCAGACAATACCGATTCGATAAGTGGCAGAGCTAACTGTGGATTCTCTTTTAGAGCAATAATATGTTTGGCCCACACACCTTGCGGACGTGTCAATTCAATAGCATATCTCCGTATATTAGCATCTTCATCATGCACCCAATCACTTAAATAATGTATAAACTCTATTAAATTGTTGATAATATCCTCTCGTAAAGCCATCCAAGCAATTTCACGGACTCCAAAATGCGAATCGGCAGCAAACGGACGAATATTTACTAATTTGTCGTGTACACTCATTCGTTGATCCTGACCAATAATGTACGCAGCCCAACAGCGAACACTATCTGAATGGTGCTGCGCTAATGTAACGTAAAGCTCGGATTTATATAGCTCTGTACTACTATCTCCCACCGATCTACTATCTAATAGTACCTTCCATTCAAGAGCAATTGCCGGTATTATTTTCATAACTTTCTTGTCAGCTAGATTACTCACTCTTCGAATAATCGGTGAAGACTCCTCTGCTAAACCTAATTCATCTAGAACATGTTGCAGTAGAGTTACATGATCAACAGCAAGCCATTCCGTCAAATTTACGGTTTGTAATTGTCCTTTTTGTAACAGTTCTATCACTTCATGCGGAATCTCACTCATCTTTCGAGCACCTTTCCTATCTAACAATTCATCGGTCAGTACAACTATCCGCTCATTATTCATCGAAATCTTCCTTTCACATACAAGTTGAAGGGATTATTTCGTCCCTTTTCCTGATATGTTACTGTACTCTCGATTAATAAGATGTAATGCACTTCACAACTCAGACCAATAGTTCTTTTTAATGACTTGAAGTTATATGTCTCGCTATAATCTTTTCTCGATCTATATGTATTGTCCTAAAACCTGTCCTAACTAACCCTTCTTTAACAAGTTCCTGCAACGCCATCGTAACAGCTTCTCTACTTACTCCTATTAAATTAGCAATTTCTTGATGAGATAGTGGAACGCTGATTTTGTAATAACAATCATCACTCTTTTCCCCATATTCATCAGCTAACTTCATAAGAACGAATAAAATTTTGTTATGCAGATTACCAAGCACTAAATTTTCTGCTAACTGACTCATACTTGTAATTCGCTCGCTCAACACTTTCATTAGTGACAACATAAATCGCGGTCGGTTACAAATGAAATCTTCAAATCTCTTAGAATCAATTTGACAAATATGACTCTCTTCTATCGTTTCAATATAATGTTCCCTTGTTCCAAATGAGATCATGTCTAGTTCACCAAATACATTTCCTTCATTAATAATATCCGATGTAAATTGCTTCCCTTCCTCGTTCACTTTGTATAAGCGAACCTTTCCCTTTTTCACAAAAAATAACCGCTCAGAAAACGTTTCTGGCGTTTGGATAAAAGTGTTTTTCGGGACAACTGTTATTACAGTCAATTGTTCCATCTCAATTAAATCATCCGTATCTAGCGCATGAAGCAAATTAAATTGTGATAAGTAATGAATGTTATCCATTGTTCCCCCTGCTTACTTTTACTACTGTAAGCTTAATTGTTAGTAGTTATTTCTGTTCTTTACTCTTGCATTAATTTAATCTATGCACCATTTCATACTTATTGCTAACAATTCACTCTTAGATCGATATGACTAAATCTGCTCATTGTATAACTACATATCAGACTATGAAATATACCTAATAGGTATATTATAATATAATATTTAATCGCAATACCGATGATATAACCCAATATTATCTTCAAAAAGAACAACCGCTACTACTCAATTATATAGCTTTTCAAAATAGAAAAAAGAACAGCCTAGTTTGCTCGGCTGCTCTTACAAGTATATTAGCTCTCACTCTATTCATTCCACTCAAGCCGTCAGCTAGTTCAGCTTTTGACCACAATTAGGGCAGAAATTAGCGCCCTCGTTCTTTGTACCGCAGTTCGGACAGAAGTTATGTTTCATACTGCCTTGAGGAGCATCAGGTTTCCCTTGTGCTGATTCTGAAGATTTCGGAGCTGAAGTCTGCTGATTCTGAATGGGACTTTGGCTTTGATTCGAGTTCATATTTTTCATCATTTCATTGGCCATATTCATTCCCATCATCATACCTGCCATATCCGATGCCGCACCACCACCTTTAATATTGCCAGAAGCGATCCCGTCCGTCATACTAACCTGCTGATATTTCTGCAAATTGCCGATCATTTCATGAGAAGCTGTTTTCGTAATCATATCTTGAATTTCTTTCGGATAATTGAAGCTCATCACTTGGAAGCCTGTAATTGTCATCCCATTATCCATCACTTCCATGTCCAAGTCCTCGCGAATACCTCTAGCAATTTCAGAAGCATTTGCCTGCAGATTGAACATATCCTTCCCTTCTCTGCTAATCCATTTCATAAGTAGTTGATCCAGCACTGAAGTAATACGAAGTTTTACATCCTCTACAAGATAGCTGTTTTTAATGCCTGCAATTTTATCAATAAGTGTCACATAGTCATTGACCTTAAAGTTAAACGTACCATTGGCACGAATCGGCATTCCTCCTGGTAGCTGCGGTGTCGGAATAAGAACCGGATTTTGAGTTCCCCATTTGATGGTAAATTCCTTTGTATTAACGAACAACACTTCCACACGCATTCCACTATTAAAGCCAAACTTAAAGCCTTTCAGAGTAGATAAAAAAGGAATAATATCGGAATCAATATTATACTCTCCCTCATCCTCAAACAAGCCCTCTATCTTGCCGTTATTAATAAATATTGCATCTTGACCAGAGCGAATAATGAGCTTACTGCCTTTCTTAATCTCACGATTGCTCCACTTCCAAAAAATCATATCATCTCTAAACTCTTCCCATTCCACCACATTTGAAAATTGATTTTTGAAAAATACCATACTAATATTCCTCCCTAAACTTTTCATATACTTTCAATTTAACTTCTCAGATTTGAAAATTCATTTCCAAAGCATTAACATAAACCTAATAATTAAAATTTCCCTCTGCTTCCACTATGTGAATGGCCGCCACCCGTAAAGCCACCACCACCGCCTCCACCACCACTATTGTTATTCTTCTGGATTTTAGTTTTAGTTACAGTCGTCCGAATGTATTGATCCTTATGATCTAGCATTCCTGAGGTGCTTGCATCCTCATAGGTGTTCCGATTTACCGTTACACGACCACCAGAGTTGTATGCCATAATACTAACGACAATCGCTCCAATTACTGCAGCTGCCCCTAACTGGAACCAAATATTAAATAAAATATTATCTGGGTTCACTCCAGGCTTGAAGCTCATATATCGATGTACTGTCGCTATATACTTTTCAAATCCGTCCGCATAAGCTCCATCAGATAAATAAGGAGTAATCTTATTACGTATTTTATCCAATCTATCATCATCCAAATATTGCTCTGCTTTATAAAAGCCAGCTAAGTATACATCCCGATTCCTCATATCCATCGTCAGTATTACAGCGTTACCATGGGGTTTATCGTACCCTGGTCCATAATTGTCATAAAAATTCTCTGTCATTTTTACGACATCCATGTTGTCTGAATTGGTAGACGTTAAAATAATGATATCTGTTTCTCGCTCAGCTCCTAATTCATTCGCAAGCTTATTTAGCCTATTATATTGTTCTTGATTGAGTAGCTCGGCCTCATCATAGATTAAAACTTTACCGTCCGCTGATTCCGCCATCACTGTAATGACAGGACCTACAAGAAGCATAACTATGAAAAACGGAAGGATAAAAATTAGTTGCTGCTTCTTCATAGAAATCCTCCCCCCATCATCCATGAAATGCATTTTAATGACAGTAAAGAGATGCCAAAAATACCCGCGAACCACGCTAAAACCTTTGCCTTGCTAATCGGAGGCTTACCTACTACTTTTCCCGTCTGACCATTCATTGCAAATGTATATTCTAGTTTATTGAAGTCGTAATGAACAACCCACACAGGCAGCAAACAATAGTCCGCATTCGTAAATATATTTTTAATGTTTTTATTACTAAAATTATAAGAAGCATATCCTGACACCGATGATGAAATGGAAGCTTCGATATATTGCTTAATTTTATCTTTGGCCCTAGGAAGTAGCTGACCGTCATCATAGCTGTACTTTTCTGCAATATAACCAGCGAGATATGGCGTTTTGAAGTCCTTCAGCTGCTGGTAAGGAAATGGCTCTAGCTTATCCATCAACTGATCATTCATTTTCTCTGATGCATCGACGGGCACCATTTTATAATTTAAGCGAAGCTTGCGGTAAATATCAAAGTGTTGCGTTTCCGTATAGCGATAATCACCACTTACATAGGTTCTTACTTTGGTTCCATGGCCTTGAGCCTCGACAATATTATGTAGCTCATAGAGCCAGAAAGGAACATATAATCCGGTAATTCCTTTAATACGATCCGCAGTAACAAATCCTTTAGGCGTAAGCAAGCCCCTTTTGCACCATTTCTGAAAAGCCTTCATTGCTTGCTCTTTACTAATTGAGAACGGAATGACCATTGCAGGGGCCAGCTTTCCTGCCAACCTATCCCCGAGAACGACAGCGGAGCCACAAAAGCTACATACGGTAGCAGCAGTTTCTAATTGAGTCATAATAACAGCTCCACAGCTATTACAATGATACTCACTAGCTTCATTCTCAGAATATGCTTGCTTTATAAGCGGTTCAGGAATTTGTTCAATATCTTCTTTTCTTCCACAGCTGCTGCAAGACAACGATCCAGTTGCGCTATCAAAGGTCATCCCGCTACCACAGCTTGGGCATTTATAATCAACTACTTGCATCTGCTCACCTCAATAACTAAAAAATTTTATTGCTTATTCTTTAATTGCGCGAATCGTCGGTCCAAATCATCGTTATCATGATGATCTGCTTGCAGCTCAGCAAGGGCCGCCGCTTTATCCAATGCAAAATTCACCTTTTCCTCCATTGCTTCTATTGAAGAATCATATTTGGATCGAGCAGCAACGGCTAGCTTTCCCTTCAACTCATAGTAGCTTGCCTCTAGCTGACCGATATCAGATACAAGCTTATGCTGCATTTGCTCCATACATTCCGCGTTTTTCGCTGCCTGCTCGTATGCCGATTGTAGCTCATGTAGCCGCTCGGTCTGCTTTGCTTTTTTTCCTAAAAACTTTAACGCATCACCATCATTACCCGCTTCTACAGATTTTTCTGCATATCGTTGCAGTTTTTTAATATCTGCACTGCATTCATCAAGTAGCGTCTTAGATCTTCGCTCATTCAAAACTATCGCAGCCGTTTCTGCCTTCACTGCCCCTAAATCCTGATTCAGCTTTCGCATATATTCTTCGATAACCTTCATCGGATCCTCTGCTCGATCCATTAATGAATGGATATTAGCCTTCATAATATCGTTAAATCTAGACAAAATCCCCATAATGATTGCCCTCCTCATTGCTTAAGCCAATATATTTATATACTACATTATTTTTAAAGAAAAGGATTCAAAATCTAGAAACAAAAAGAACACTCCGCAAAAAATAATGAGTGTTCTGCTCAAATCTATATTTCAAAAGAGCGAGATTCTAAATTTCTTTGTAGGCTGGCTGCATCATCACTTGAGTCGAATGATCTTCAGGAAAATCATAATATGACGTCTGCATCTGAGATTCTGCTTGCACTGGCGTGTTTGTTTGCTCATATGGCTCATCTACATACATAATTCTACGCTGAATCTGCATAAGTCCATTCACAATACGAAGCGCGATCCAGAAAAGCACAAGACCAAAACCTACGTACAGCATATATTGTTGATTTAACGTCCAATCGATATGAAAATAACTGAACAAGCTATGCTCCAATATATCAAGTTGGATTTCATTCATTAAAATGATGTGCAAGGCTGGCAAAGTAATAAATCCAAGTGCTAGTGATATCACCGTTATCATAATAACAAAAAATACGATGCTTGTTACAAATCTAAGCAACACAAGCAGCAGATTTCTAATGAATAACTTACCATCAAAACCTCTCACCATTTGCATAAACCAATTCTGTCTAGTCTCGGACTGTCCATTATAAGAATGCGGAACAGCAGGAGTCGGTAAACCTAAAATTTGTCTTATCATATTTTGTTCAAAATTCACTATCCCATTCAATAGCTTAGCTACCCCAAAAAACAGCGGAATTCCGATAAATATTGGAGCTAGTCCGATCGATAAAACAATTCCTGTTATCGCTATTGTAAAATAGATAATTCCTAAAGGGAGAGACAACAAAAAATAGAGAATTGTTGCATAGGTTTTCGGATTAAAAAGCACCCAGTTCACTTTACCTGTAGACGTTTTGTCAGTCACTTCAATTGCCTTCATATTCGTACACTTCCTTCGGTTTCACAAGCTCACGCTCTAAGTTATAAATCAATTATAACTTCATGATTTGCATGATATAACCGACTTAGGAAGTGTTTGTGCCTAGTCTTTAGACTAGGGAGTGTATCATTTATGCATCATTATTGATTACACATTATCAATTTAAGTGTACCTCATATTGCCCTACTCAGTACCATCCGGTGTATACACCATGCAATACTGCTCAAGTGAACTATTCTGTAGCGGAATAACTTTTACCTTACGGAACTTATAATGTTCATACATAGGTATATTACTCGGAGTCTGTGTTTCTAACGAACATAAATAATTGTTGGCTTTGCATTCGTCCAGTAGCGGTTTAATAATCTTTGAGACAAAACCTTGTCCACGATAACGTTGCTGCACAACAAGCATATCCAAATGCATATACTTCTGATTCCCAAGCATTGATAACCATGCAGAACTCATATTCAATAAAATAGACAATCCTCTAATATACCCTCTTATACCAATGACTCGACAAATCGGTAAAGACTTAATAATTGCTAGTCCGATTCTCTTCATATAATTCATGTTAGAGCGCAACGTTCCTGTCTGGCGCTCTGAGTGGAACACCAATGCGACAGCTTCATAATTATTCGACGTCGTTAGCAAATCGGAATAAGGATATAGCATTTCAATATAGCGATGAAAAAATATTTTCAGCACGCGAAGTCTTGTTGTTTCATCAGGTAGGATATGTTGATAGAGCGGGTCGTCCTGTGCGAATTCTTCTGCTAGAACACTGGCCGCTCTAGGAATGTCATCTTGATGAATTTTTAATAATTTACTACAAATAGTTCCACCTCATTAATTGTCATTAAATTATGCAAGTTGACTGTAAAAACCATACCCGAGTATTATAGCTCCCCAGTCAACTACATACAATGACAATTATTCCACCACAAGATCAATAATTTCCGCAAGCTTAATCCAACGCGACTCGTCTTCCTGGACCAATTTCATCCGAGCTTGCAACGGATCAATCCGTTCTACTTTGCCCGTTATCCATCGATCTTGGAACAAATCATAGATGCGAATACGAACAGTAGCCTCTTCATTCATCGCTTCGGCAAACTGATAAGAAAGCTCAGCTAATCGTTGTTCGTCAACGTGCGGACGTTCTTTCCGATCCAGATTTTTGCGAAATTCATTATAGGCTTCCTTATGTTCTGGGAGCATCATTCGCGATGACTCGAATAGACCATTCCCTGTTAATTTCAAACTCATTTATAATGACCTCCAATCTTACCTGCACGATCAATTGCTTGACCTGCCGCCGTTAACGATGATGCCCGCATAATTGCTGTGTTGCCATAACGGGCTTTAATCGAATCTGTCGTACGGGCGAGGGCAAGTCGTTCCTCACGATTATCAAATAACGTCATCTGATATTGTTCATCACTAACAAATTGATTAAGCGTCACCCCAATACTTCGAACTGGTAAGCCATCCCAATGTTTCTCGAGTAATTCAAGTGCGACACTATACACTTCATCTGTTAAATAGGTTGGATCATCCAGCTTCTTCTGACGATGGAATCCTGTAGGATGATCAAAGTCAGCCCCCCGACAACCTACTGACACAACAGAGCCCATATAACCTTTCATCCGAGCACGTTGACATACAAGTTCTGTTAACTCTAAAAGCGGCACCTTGATTGCTTCCAACGTTTCATAATCAACAGGTAGCGTCATATGATGCCCGATGCCTTTCTGTGCAATGTGCGTCATCGGAGAAACCGGTGAATCATCGATGCCATTAGCAATTCGCCATAACACCTCACCGTTAACTCCCCAGCGACGACGTAATGTAGCAAGTGGCGTGCGAGCTAGCTCCCCTATAGTATGAATACCCATCACTTGAAGATGATGCTTCATCTTTCTACCAACCATAAACATATTGCCGATTGGAAGTGGCCATAGCACCTGTGCAATATGTGATATAGGTAAATGAAATAGTCCTGATGCATTTTGTTTGGCAAAGTGATCACAAGCCATTTTACTAAGCACTTTATTGCTACTTATGCCAATTCGAATACGGACTCCTGTCTCTCGCATCACTTGGCGCTGAATCGCGTATGCCATTTGTTCCGTAGAATGATAATTTTGCACACTACCTGTCACATCAAGATGCTGTTCATCGATACTGTATGGTTCCACAAGATCTGTATAGCTTTGATAGATCGCTGTAATTTGCAAAGATACTTTAATGTACTCCTCCATACGGGGCGTAATAATAGCTACATTAGGGCATTTGGCAATCGCCTCACCTAACTTCTCGGCAGTTTTAATGCCATACTGCTTTGCAATTGGGCAAGCAGCTAATATAATACCTGAACGCCTTTCTGGATCACCCGCTACAACAAGTGGTTGACCCTCTAATTCTGGATGAGCAACTTTTTCTACCGTTGCATAGAAAGACTGACAGTCTGCTAACATAATGATGCGCTCTTGTTTCTTATCCCCCATCGCATTCGCCCCACAAATCATTTCACAATTATATGTTCTTCTATTTTACGCGAACAACAGAACATATGTTCTTATTTATTATATACTCTTATTCTATTTGTTATGCAACTGAAATTTATGACAGTTCATCCATCAGATAACAAAAAAGCATTCATCGGCTGTTACATGCGAACATGTAACAAGCAATGAATGCTTTTTCCAAGGGGTAATTCAAAAAGCGGACTTATGTTTTCGATGTTGTGCTAACGTAGCTTATTCGACATCGAATATGAAGCGAACTTGGAAAGTACGGTTCGCGTGTACTAAACATGTACACTTGCGCTTCCGCCTTCCTCATGTAGCGCGTCATCTTCTTGGCTTGCGAAAGCCCGCTTTTTGAACCTTCATTTTAATTGGTTAGTTCAAAAAGCGGGCTTATGTTTTCGATGAGTATGCTATCGTAGCTTATTCGGCATCGAACATGAAGCGAACTTGCACTGTTACACTAATTTAGCGGAACATACTCCATAGTTTTAATAAATGAAGCGTATTGTTTGGATCTATTTTTTGCGCTAACACGAACGAAACGATTTGTTCTTCTTGTGTATCGGTTAGTTTTTCTTGCAAGATCGTTGCGGCTGACTTCGTAAGCTTACGAACCTTTACTCGATCTTGCAAATCGTATTTGGTAGCATCACCAAGTAATTTGCGAAGACGTTCTTTTGTAGCTGGATTTTTCGACTTAAACTTTACTCGCTCCACTAACTGCGGACTAATACCGAATTTTTGATAACTCATTGATCAGACACCTCCGTATAGGCAACTAGCTCTAATGAATTAACTATATGCAGGCGATCGCTAATAATTGCCTAATCTATTTGTTCTCCTTGAAATAAAGGATCATTTCGAAGCCATTCTATTAATCTAGCGTACGATGAATCATGCCAAAAACTGTCGCGAGCTACGAGATCAGAAGCATCTTCTCTAGCTTGCTCAAGTAATTCATAATCAGCAACCATATCAGCTAGCTTGAATTCTGGTAGACCGCTTTGCTTTGTTCCGAAGAAGTCACCTGGACCACGAAGTTCAAGATCGCGGCGTGCTACCTCAAAGCCATCATTCGTGTCGGTCATAACCTTCATTCGTTCACGACCTACTTCTGATTTGGGATCAGCGAGTAGAATACAGTAGGATTGATGCTCGCCACGACCTACTCGACCACGAAGCTGATGCAATTGTGAAAGTCCGAATCGCTCAGCATCCATAATCATAATTATCGTTGCATTAGGAACATCGACGCCTACCTCAACGACCGTTGTCGCGACTAATACTTGTGATTCATTACTGGCAAAGGCACCCATCGACGCTTCTTTCTCAGCCGCACTCATGCGACCATGTAACAAACCTACTTGTAAATCTGGAAATGCCTGTTGCATTGTAATATGAACATCGATAACATTTTGCACTTCAAGTTTCTCAGATTCTTCAATCAGTGGGCAGATGACATAAGCTTGGCGTCCAAGCGCCACTTGCTTGCGAATAAAGCCATACGCACGATCTAAAGCACTATGCTTAACCCAAAACGTCTCGATCGGTTTACGCCCTTGTGGACGCTCGCGAATCGTCGATACATCCATATCACCAAACGCAGTTATAGCAAGCGTCCGCGGAATCGGAGTCGCTGTCATCGTTAATACATCTGGATGAATCCCCTTCTGACGTAATATACTACGCTGATTAACACCAAAGCGATGCTGCTCATCGACTACGACAAGACCTAACTTGCTAAAGAACACATCCTCTTGTATAAGCGCATGCGTACCAACGACAATATCAACTAGACCCATCTGCAACGAAGCAAGCATATCACGACGTTTGCGTTCTCCTAAACTTCCTGTTAATAGCCCTACTTGAATGTTCGTATTATCAAATAAACGCGTAAAGCTCTTCAAATGTTGCTCAGCTAATATTTCAGTAGGAACCATTAATGCTCCTTGATAACCAGCTTTTACTGCACTATAGAGTGCGATCGCAGCAACTACCGTTTTACCTGAACCAACGTCACCTTGTAACAGTCGATTCATTCCATAATTACGACGCATATCAACAGAAATTTCGTTAATTGCCTTCTTCTGACCATCTGTAAGTTCAAATGGGAGCGTTGCAGCAAATTCACGAATCCATTGACTATCAATCGGCATAGCGATACCTGCTTGTCTACGATGAGATAGTGCACGATATGCCTGCAAACGAAGCTGGAATAGAAACAGTTCCTCATACACCATTCGTCTTCGTGCTTCTTGACCAGCAGCAAAATCACCAGGATGATGGATATGTGTAATCGCTTCTGCTCGATTCATCAAATTATATTTCTGGACAATTTCATAAGGAAGAATTTCTTCTATCATACTGACATATTGTTCCAGTGTCGCTACGATTAATTTGCGAATCCATGGCTGTGTAATCTTTCCACCTACCGAATAGACAGGCTGCAATGTATCCATCTTCGCAGATGGTTTGACCGCATCAAGAAACTCAGATTCTGACACTGTCAGCTGCATGCGAGACTGTTCCCATTTACCAGTTAACATAATTTCTCGATCGGGAATTAATCCTTCACGCAGAAAATGACGGTTAAACCACGTTGCCGTAATTAATTGAATACCGACTTGTATTTTACACGTTAGACGAGATTTTGACTTGCCATAACGTTGTAACACAGGAACACCACGTACAGTTCCAATGACGGTAGCTTTTTCACCACTTTTTATTTCAGTCAAATCACGTACACGATAATCTTCATATCGAAACGGAAAGTATAATATAATATCATTCGCAGTATATAAGCCAAAGGCGTGAAGCTCCTGTTCCTTAAGAGCACTCACGCCTTTCAACTGTTTAACTGGAATTTGATCAAGTTTGATCATTCCTAGCTCACACCTTATATAAGAATACAGCGGAAGTACCAGGTCCAGTATGAGTACCGATAACAGTACCGACAGCTGTATAATGGATTTCCTTCACATTAAGTTCAGCAGTAACGCGTGCTTCAAGCTCTTGTGCAACCGTTACATCATCTGTCTTAGCAACAACAAGACCAACTTCAGCATCACCATATGCTTCTTTCAATAACTCAACAATTTTAGCCATCGCTTTTTTGCTGCCTCTTGCTTTATCAGCAGAGAATACTGCACCTACTTCATCAAGCGAAAGAATCGGCTTAATATTAAGTAAAGATCCGATAAGGGCTGCTGCTCTACCGATACGTCCGCCTTTTTGTAAATATTCAAGCGTATCTACTAAGAAGAAGATCTCTGCACTTTTCTGTCTTTCCTCAATTGCAGCTAAGATTTCTTCAACAGAAGCGCCAGCTTCAGCCATTTTTGCCGCAAGAATAACTTGCATGCCATTACCGTAAGAGGCTGACTTAGAATCAACAACTGTAATATTAGCATCTTCTGCTTCAATCATAGACTGGGCAATCGTTGCCGATTGATACGTTCCACTTAGCACAGATGCAAGATGAATTGAAATAATGGGACCCGTAGGGTCTTCAGCTAAAAGACGCTCATATACCTCACTGAATTCAGCAGGTGATGGCTGCGATGTTGTAGGCACAACTGATGATGTTTTAAGACGAGCATAGAAATCATCGGTTGTCATGTCGATTGCATCTCGAAACGTTTCCTCACCGAATAATACTTTCAGTGAAACCATAGTAATACCGTACTTCTCAAGTGCCTCAGCTGGAATGTCTGCTGTACTGTCCGTTACAATTCGAATATTCCCCATCTTACGATATTCCCCTTTCCTTATCCAATAAAAGTTCAAACATTTGCTTGTCAGTACCAAGAAGATGCCATGAAGCTAGGAAACGAGTAGCGGAATGTACGTATTTGGTACATGAGCACACGCAGGCTTCCGATGAATGGCATCTTCGACGCCGAATCCACTCCGAAGCTAACCATCGTGATCACAAGTGAATGTTTTGAATTACCTTATCGCTTAATTGTATTACTCGACTGCAAACACATATGGATATAGCGGTTGACCACCATACTGAACTTCAATCTCTAGATCGCTATAATGCTCGCCAATCCACTCGCTAATCGAAGCTGAAATCTCATCGGTAGAACCCTCACCAGTAAGAATGGTAACGATGTCTCCTTCTTCTTCAAGCATGCTTGTTAGTAGTGCTTTACACGCATCTAGAAGTTCCGCCTCAGAAGTTACAATGGATTTTTCCTTAATACCTATATAATGTCCTTCAGTAATTTCTACACCATCAATGCTTGTATCACGAACTGCTTTCGTAATTTGACCAGATACGACCGAACTAGTAGCAGCATTCATCCACTCTTTGTTACGTTCTGGCGTTTCATCTTCTTTAAAAGCAAGTACCGCTGCAATCCCTTGCGGAATTGTTTTCGTAGGTATAACGGTAACAGAGCGCTCTGTTAGTTCAACTGCTTGTTCAGCAGCTAATATGATGTTGCTATTATTAGGGAATATAAAAATATGATCAGCAGATAGTGCTTCAATTGCCTTCACAAAATCTTCTGTACTTGGATTCATGGTCTGTCCACCAGATAATACGATATCCACGTCACTACTACGGAACAATTCCGCTACCCCATCACCAAGCGCAACGGTAATCATACCATAAGGCGCACGCTCGAAAGCTTGCTCAGTAGGGCGATTATCAATGGCCTGTCCTGCTAACAGCTCAGCTGCTGATAAATTCACATGCGATTGATGAATATCTTCTTCAAGCAATTCACGATGTTGTTCACGCATATTAAGAATATGCATATCTGTAAGTTCACCGTATGGAACAGACAAATTGAACACATCACCTGGTTTACGAGAATGAACATGTACTTTAATAATGTCATCTTCTGTAATTACTAGAATTGAGTCCCCGTCTTTAGATAATGCTTTCTTGTAAGCGGATTCATCAAATGCGGGTAAGGATGTTCCCGATACATTACGCTTGATGAAAAACTCCATGTCATAGAAGAACTCAATATCTAAAGTCTCTAGTTTTGCTTGAGCGGAGATTGGAGCAGTATTACGTATAGGCTGTGGAACATATACATCTGCAGGTGCAGCTTCAGAAGTTAGATCGTCTAATATTTCTGAATTACCGGATAATGATTGTACAAATCCTTCATAAATATAGACTAGTCCTTGACCACCAGAATCAACAACGCCTACTTGCTTTAATATCGGTAATAGATCAGGCGTTTTTTGCAAAGCTTCGTAAGCTCTATTATGAACTTCTTGCATTAATTCAAGTACTTCTGTATTACGACGAGCAAATTGTACAGCATGACGCGCTGCTTCTTTGGCTACAGTAAGTATTGTACCCTCTACTGGCTTTACAACAGCCTTATATGCCATATCCACACCATGTTGTAGGGCAACAGCAATATCTACAGCCGTCGCTTCTTCGACATTCGCTAATGACTTAGAGAATCCTCTAAATAGTTGGGAAAGAATAACGCCAGAATTACCACGCGCCCCCATCAATAGTCCTTTAGATAATGCTTCAGCTGTTTTCCCCAGATGAGCAGATTGTTTGTTTTTCAATTCAGTTATTCCTGAAGTCATTGTTAGATTCATATTTGTTCCAGTATCGCCATCCGGCACTGGAAACACGTTAAGTGCATTGACTTGTTCAGCATTTCGCTTTAGTAAGTCAGCTCCTAATAATGCCATTCCAGCAAAATCAGAACCGTTAATAGCTCGCTTACCCAATGAAATTCCCCTTCCTGCTAGGTAGATACCCTTACATCTTGAACGAAAATGTTTACTTCGTTAACTGCAAGGCCTATTACATCATTTAACACATAGGTTACTTTAGAACGAATATTACTAGCAACTTCAGAAATTTTCGTTCCATAACTCACAATAATATACAAATCAATATATACACCATGTTGATCTTGTCTTATTTCAACACCCTTAGTCCAATTGTCTCGACCTAGAAGCACTGCGAGTCCATCTTTAAGTCCATTTCGTGAAGCCATTCCTACTAGTCCATAACATTCCATAGCGGCAGAACCAGCAATTGTTGCAATACAACTATCAGATACATTAATCTGACCATAATCATTATCTAATTGTATCGGCATTACGATCCACTCCCTTGCCATATATTATAGACTAATTTATATTGTACTATAAACATTGATTTTATTGAAGAGTATAGTTAAATTTCGCAACTTTTCAATTAGAATTAGGTTGAACAGGACTCAACTTTATGTTACGATATTTAGGTCTGTTTATATTAGAAGTAATATGCATGATTAATTATTCAAGTAGCATAGTCTTTACATAGCTGTAGAGGCAATGAGCTGTTAAAAGCAAGAACACTTGATATTTGGTGAAGGAGGTGTACTTATGTCCCGCAAATGTTTCGTAACTGGCAAAGCGCCTGGAAGTGGTAACAACAAATCTCACGCGAACAACACAACTCGTCGTACTTGGGGAGTTAACGTTCAAAAGGTTCGTATCCTTGTGGATGGTAAACCAAAACGTGTATACATCAGCGCTCGCGCGCTGAAGTCTGGTAAAATTACTCGTGTGTAATTTGCCATAGACAAAAGCACCTGAATCTTCAGGTGCTTTTTTTGTTGTAAGGTTGTACGCCTCCATGAAGCTAGGATTGTGACAGCCAGCATTATGTTGTTAGCTTTTTTGGAATGTATTCAGCACTGCTTTAACAAATCCACCCAGAAATTTAGGTAATTTAATGGTATAGAACTTCATGTACACCCCTCCTCGAAACACGCGGTTACATTTTCCGTGTGAGCTCCACTCTTGTAATCATAATATGCAAAAAGAGCGCAACGTATGCCACCACATGCTTCAAAGAAAGATAATTTCGAGCCCAAATTTAGATTACTGTCCTGATAATAATTCAGGATTATTATAAACTAGAATCATCGTATAAATAATGACCCCTAAAAAGTACATAAAGATTGATAATAATACAAATGTAATTCTTAAGCCAATCGTTTCAAATCGTCTAAAAAAGCGAATACCAATATAAACGGTTAACAAAGAAAAAAGATACTTAACAAAAGAATTTAGTGATGTAAATACTACTAATGTTCCACCAGCCATCATCGCATATAGAATGACCCAAAAGAACGTCTTAATGTTAAATTTCAACCGAACAACCCCCTCATATTATCGTAACGAGGCAATAGCTTCCGCACGATTAGGAGCATTAAACACAGCATTACCCGCGACAAGGACATTAGCGCCAGCATCGCGAACAAGCTGGGCTGTTTGCGCATTAACACCACCATCTACTTGCACATCAATATGAGACAACTCACGTTCTTGTAAGAGCGAGCGTAATTCACGAAGCTTAGTTACTGAATATGGAATAAATGATTGTCCACCGAAACCAGGGTTAACCGTCATAATAAGCACCATATCAATATCATTAAGTATTGGTATCAACGAAGAAACAGGCGTAGCTGGATTTAGAGCTACACCTACAGGAAGACTCTTTTCCTTGATAGAATATATTGTTCTATGAAGATGAGCACATGCTTCTAGATGAATCGTAATACGATCAGCACCAGCAGCAATGTAATCAGCAATGTATTGCTCTGGACGTTCAATCATAAGATGAACATCAAAAGGAAGTTTCGTCTTAGAGCGAACTGCAGAAATAACCGGTGGGCCAAATGTAAGGTTAGGTACGAAGTGACCGTCCATTACATCGACATGTACCCAATCAGCACCTGCGGCTTCGATCGATTGAATTTCTTGACCTAATTGAGAAAAATCAGCGGATAGAATAGATGGAGCAATAATAGTCATGAGTGTTAGTACCTCCGTTTTTGATCTTTGAGTTCTGCTAGGAAAGTTAGATAATTATCGTGTCTGCTTGATGCAATCTTTCCTGCTGCAAGTTGTTCAAGTACAGCACACCCCGGCTCCTGAACATGTGAACATCCTCTGAACTTACACTCAGGGGCAAGCTCACGCATTTCTATAAAACCATATGCTAGATCCGAAATGCCGAGTTCAGTAAAATCAAGTTGGCTGAAACCAGGTGTGTCTGCAACATAGCCCCCACCAATATCAATAAGTTCTACATGACGAGTCGTATGCTTACCTCGTCCAAGCCGATTACTTATTTCATTGGTTTCTAGTGTTAATCCTGGAACAATCGCATTCAATAGCGAAGATTTCCCCACACCAGATTGCCCAGCAAATACAGATACATGCCCTTTCAATCTTTCATGTAATGGAGATATGCCTTCATGTTCCAAAGAACTCGTCCCATAAATTTCATAGCCTAAATCACCGTAAATACGGGTAACTTCCTCAATACTTTTGAGCGCCGCTTCTTGTAAAGATTCGTTACTCCCTGCATCATGAGATAAGTCTTGCTTGCTTAAGCAAAGAACAGGCTCTATTCCAGCATGCTCAATATGAAGCAAAAACTTATCTAATAATTGTAAATTAAGGGCAGGTTCATGCACAGAAAAGACGAGAATAGCCAGATCAACATTTGCTACTGCCGGACGAATTAATTCGGAACGTCGAGGAAGTAATTCAACAACAGTTCCTTCTCCATTTTCTGTAAGGACATAGTGTACATCGTCACCTACTAAAGGAGTAAGACCTTTGTTCTTAAATACTCCTCTAGCACGGCATTGAACCGTGCTAGAGGGAGTTCGATCATATTGGGGTTGAACGTAATAGTAACCACTCAGTGCTTTAACGATAACTCCCTGGAGAACAGCGGAAGAATCTCTAGTTGTCTCATTATTCTTCTGCTGATGTTTCCTTGGATTGCTCGCTTTGCTCATTATGTTCAAAACCCTCCATATTTTCGTCTGGCTTGCCATGTTTATTTCCATTACCATTACCGTTTCCATTTCCATTACCGTTAGTTTCTGGCGATATAGGTGGTGGAGTAGGCTCAATCACATTTCCTGGAATTTCCAATCCAGTAGTTGAACCTTTTGAAATATCTTTATATCTAATTTCTTTAATATCCATGAAGATACCATCTCGGTAAACAGAAACTCTTGCTACCGTATCCTTATCAAGGACAAGTGTCACTGGGATATCGACTGTACTCGTAATTGTACGAGGATCAATTGCCATATTTTCACCACGAGCATCCGAATAGTGAATTTCAACTTCACTTGCAGAATCACTGTTTGCAGGTGAGATACGGACATTAAACTGATAAGTTTTAGCATCCGCTGGTTGCCCTGTACTTACAACAATCGAGATCTTGCTACCTTTGGTAACTTCTGCATTAGGCAATACATCTTGACTAATAACTTCGTCTTTATCAAACAAATAACTAGCCTCATACTTAATATTACCTTCTTCAAGTATTAAACCATAAGCTTTCAAAATATCTTTAACATCAGCTAATTTTTTGCCTTCTAAAGTTGGCATTTCAAATGTCTCTGGTCCAGCGCTTACTGTAAATGTGATTTTCACATCATCAGGATTAATTTCTGAACCTGCATTTGGTGTTTGCTCAAGAATAGTACCTACCTCTGAATCATCGTTTACTTCGGTAAATTCAAGTTGAGACTCCTTAATACCAAGTTCTACAAGGGCATTAATTGCTTGAACTTTCATCGAACCCACATAGTTGGGCAGTTCTTTCAGCTCTGGTCCGCTACTTATCGTTAATTCGATAAATGAGCCGACCTTAACCTTCATATTCATTTTCGATTGCTCCATAACTACACCTGCCGGAACAACCTTACTTGTTTCACGCGTTACCGGTTCTTGAACTTTCAAACCTTTATCCTCGATCATTTGACGCGCTTCTGCCTCTGTCTTGCTTACAACATAAGGCACTTCCGCATCATCTGTTTGCAATGTATCTAATAACTTAAAAAATCCCCATATTAACGCTGCCAAGAAAACTAATGTGACAAGAACAACAATCATCGGTTTCTTCCAATTGTTTTCTTTCTTAGTTAACTCAGATTCTTTCACTTGTGTAGTATTCATTGTCGTAGTGTTTTCTAACTTTTCTGTATTACTCACTGGTCCCGTTACTTGCTGCGTTCGGGTAGTATTCATATCTTGTATTTGTGATGAACGAATCGCAGGCATAATTTTTGTTTCCTGCAATTCATCTACTTGGCTGAATACAATTTTCGGTTCATACAGACGATGAGGTTGAAGACATGTCTCCAAATCTTCCATCATTGCTTTTGCTGAATGATAGCGTTCATTCGGATTTTTTCGCATTGATTTCAGAATGATATTTTCTACCGATTGAGGAATATGCGAATTTGACACTCTAGGCTCTTCAAAATCATCTTGTAAATGTTTCAAGGCAATGCTAATAGGACTCTCTCCAAAAAATGGGAGTTGAGCTGTTAACATTTGATATAACACAATACCTAAAGAGTATAAGTCCGATTTCTCACCTGTATTCACACCTTTGGCATGTTCAGGTGAAAAATAATGTACTGAGCCCACAACAGATCCGGTATGAGTAATCGTTGAGGAAGTTACTGCTCTAGCAATACCGAAGTCAGTCACTTTCACTCGACCATTATTACCGATAAGGATGTTATGTGGCTTAATATCACGATGGATAATATGATTCATATGTGCGTGATCAAGCGCCTCACATATTTGTTGTGCGATATGAACAGCTTCTTCAATCTGAAGTGGAGCTCGTTCTACAATAATTTCATTCAAGTTATGGCCTTCTACATACTCCATAACGATATAATGAATATCTTCTTCTTGACCAACATCATATATACTAACAACATTAGGATGAGAAAGTGCCGCTGCTGATTGACCTTCACGACGAAACCGACGAATAAACTCTTCATCATGAACAAATTGTTGTCGCAATACTTTGACCGCTACTTTCCGATTAAGCAGTACATCATGCGCTTTATATACTAAAGCCATGCCGCCACCGCCAATACGAGATATAATCTCATAGCGACCAGCAAGATCGTGTCCAATCATTATGTCTGCTCCTTTCCTTGTACATGACCATGTTGATCATAAAGCACAAGTGTAATGTTGTCTTCACCACCGGCCTCATTGGCTAGTGCAATTAATTGATCTGCACTTGTGTCTAGTGGTTGCTGACTCATTACAATGTCATGAAGTTGAGACTCGCTAACGCGATTAGATAAGCCATCGCTGCAAAGAAGTAAAATATCAGTGCTATCCCATTCAATAATACGAACATCAACTTCGACATCATCATCGGTGCCAATCGCACGGGTTAATACATTTTTACGAGGATGGTGTTCAGCCTCTTCTGCTGTTAATTGTCCCGATTGTACCAACGCATTCACTAAAGAATGGTCTTCCGTTAGCTGCTGGATGCCTTGTTCATTAATACGATATGCTCGGCTATCACCGACATGTCCAACAATGATCAATTTATCCCATAATAGGGCAGCAACAATCGTCGTGCCCATATTATGATATTGTTCCATATGTTTGGCTAATTGATATATCTCATCATTTGCTTGACGAATAGCAATTCGCATCAGACGCTTACCGTCTTCTGCACTCCAATTCGTAATTTCTTCATGTTGCTGCAGAATACGCTGAAAAGCTTTAACTGCGATTTGACTCGCAACATCTCCAGCCTGATGCCCACCCATTCCGTCTGCTACAATAGCAAACGAAAGCTGGTCATTAATATTTCCAGTTAAAGCAGAATCCTCATTCACTTGACGAATTCTTCCAATATCACTGCGACTAACCATTAACAAACGTAATCACCTCGCGTTAGATTCCATATGTTTGGCTCTTAATTGCCCGCAAGCAGCTGCAATATCATGACCTTGCTCTCTTCGTATCGTTACATTGATGTTATTCTTTTCTAACACTCTTGCAAATTCAAAAATATCATTACGTGGAGTACGTACGTAGTCTCGCTCTGGTACATGGTTAACTGGAATTAAGTTAACATGACATAACATATCTTTGATAACACTCGCTAACTCTTCTGCATGTTCCACCTGATCGTTTACACCGCCGATAAGCGCATATTCGAAAGAAATACGACGTCCTGTTTTCGCTTGGTAGTAACGGATCGATTCAATAACATCATCAAACGGGAAGCGACGGTTAACTGGCATAAGCTTAGAACGTAACTTATCATTTGGAGCATGAATAGATAGAGCCAAATTAATTTGCGTGTTCTCGTCAGCGAATTTATAAATACTTGGAACAATTCCGCTTGTAGAAACAGTAATATGGCGTTGACCAATATTCAAGCCCTTTTCGTGAATCATATTACGTAAAAACGTCATTGTAGCATCATAGTTTTCAAAAGGTTCACCAGAACCCATAATAACAATGCTAGATACACGTTCTCCTGTAGCATCAAGCATCATTTGTGAAGTGACAACTTGTGCAACAATTTCTCCAGCTGTTAAGTTACGTTTCAAGCCGCCAAGTGTTGACGCACAGAAGGTACAACCAATTCGGCAACCAACTTGAGTCGTTACACAAACGCTATTTCCATAGCTATGTCGCATAACAACCGTTTCAATCGCATGATTATCTTGTAATCCAAACAAGAATTTCACGGTACCGTCTCGTGATTCGAATTTCGTAATTTCTGATAACGTTAAAAATTCGAATTTGTCCGCTAATGCCTGACGAAGACTTTTTGATAAGTTTGTCATTTGTTCAAAGCTTGTTACACGTTTCACATAAATCCAATCAAACACTTGATCAGCGCGGAAAGCTGGCTCACCGATCTCTTTCATCCATTCTTGCAATTCTTCGTGTCTATAGTCATAAATAAATGGTTTCATCTCATCACACCTGTATAGTTTATAGGTGCTTCATTTTCAAAGAACGAAAATAAAGCATGTTTCAATATATTTTAGCATAAACGCCGCTCTCGAGCTATCTGTCAATGTTATGTCAACTTTGAGCCCATTATGACAAGCTAGTATTACGTTAATTGTGGCGAACTAAACGTGCTATGAAAAACCCGTCACTATTCGCATATTGCGGTAATAACTGTAGTTGACCTTCAAATGAATCGTCGATAATGCCTTGTGCACGGAGAGAATCAAGTATTGATTGTGGCCACCCAGCATCTAACTTATACTGAGGATTTCTTGCAAGAAACTGTGCAATCTGCAATTCGTTCTCTTCCTTAGCAATTGTACATGTACTATATACTAATGTACCGCCTGGCTTCACAAGATCACTCATTGCATCTAATAGCTTACTTTGAATTGCCGCAATAGCTGCAATATCACTATTCTCTTTGGTCCACTTAATCTCAGGTTTTCTGCGAATAACTCCGAAACCAGTACATGGGGCATCAAGCAGTATTGCATCAAAACTCTGTTTCTTTAGACGATCAGCAAGTGCGATCGCATCTCCGCTCATAGTCTCAATATGTGACAACCCAAGGCGCTTTGCTTGATCTTCAATTAATTGACGCTTATGCTCATGCAAATCATTAGAAATTAACTTCCCTTTGCCTTGCATCAGTTCTCCAATATGCATGCTCTTTCCACCTGGTGCAGCACAAGCATCCAAAACAAGCATCCCTGGCTTAGGTTGTAGCACTTCTGCTACGAGCATCGAGCTTTCATCTTGCAGAGACCATTGACCACTAGTAAAACCAGGTAATCCAGCAAGATGACCTCCACGATGTACATTAATACCAGCTGGTGCAAGTGGTGATAATGATGCATTCAAACCTTCTGCTTCAAATGCTTGCAATACATCAGCTACTGTAGCTTTCATCGTGTTGACACGTATGGAGCTATGCGGTACATCATTGCTACTACTCAAGATTCGCTCTGTTGTCTCATAGCCATACTCATCTAACCAACGCTTCACAAGCCATTCAGGAAATGAATAGCGAACTGATAGCATCTCTACTTTACTTGGCAAATGAATCCGACTAATGACAAGATCTTCTTGCCCACGTATAGCACTGCGTAGTACACCATTAACCATACTAGAAATACCTTGATGCCCTTTACGCTTTGCAATATTTACCGCTTCATTCACAACAGCATGTGGAGGAATTCGATCCAACCACACCAATTGATAAATACTAAGTCTAAGCAATTGATGTACCCACGGTTGCAATTTATGCAAGCCTTTAGCAACAAACTTTGCCAGCCAATAGTCAATTGTTAGCTTGCGACTAATTGTACCGTATACGATTTCAGTTGCTAATGCAGCATCTTGTCTGGATAACTGTTGTTCTTGTAACGTCTTATTCAATTGCAGATTACTATAAGCTCCTGCCTCCTCGACTTTAACAAGCACTTCTAAAGCAATTAGACGTGCAGATTTCGGTTTTGGTTGCAAAGCTTGTCCCTGACTGTTTCCCCCGGCACCATTACTAGATTTAGCTTTGTTAGTAAATGAGGCTTGTCTATGTGTTGAAGGTTTCTTATTCATAGTCTACTCCTGTACTGCTGAAACGAGTTCAACACCTATAATTGCTCTTGCGCCTTGCAACCAATCTGCAACATCCATCATTCGCTTGCCTGCAGGCTGAACATGTGTAAGTAATAATTGACCAGCACCTGTCTGCACAGTAATTCCTTCTGGACTGGCAGCAATGATTGTACCAACTGCTGCATCAGACTGAGAAGACAATGGTTTACATGCCCAAATCTTGAAAGGTTCATTATTCAAATATGTGAAGGCTCCCGCCATTGGTGACAATCCACGAACTTGATTGAAAATCGATCTTGCTGATTTCGACCAATCGATACGTTCATCTTCACGAGTTAAGTTAGATGCATACGTAGCCTCAGCTTCATTCTGAGCAACTGCAGGAAGCTCACCCGCAAGAAGCGGCGGTAAAGTTTCCTTGAGCAATTGTGCTCCAGCAATGCTAAGTTTATCAAACATCGTGCCTGAATTATCCTCATCGGTAATAGGAAGCGCAACACGACTAAGCATATCTCCGGTATCAAGTCCAACTGCCATATACATAATCGTAACTCCGGTCTCAGCTTCGCCATTAATAATAGAACGCTGAATAGGAGCACCTCCACGATAACGAGGAAGCAAAGAACCATGTACATTAATACAACCGAACTTAGGCAAATCAAGCACAGCTTTAGGTAAAATTTGTCCGTAGGCAGCTGTAATAATTAGATCAGGACTATAGCTAGCAACTTCAGCTACTGCCTCTTCGCTGCGCATACGTTCAGGTTGAAGGACCGGTAGCCCAAGTTCTAGAGCAACTTCCTTCACAGGTGGCGGTGTTAGCACTTTCTTACGACCTTTCGGACGATCTGGCTGTGATACCACTGCCACTACGTTATATCCTTCTTCAATTAAAGCACGTAGAGAAGGGACAGCGAATGTCGGTGTCCCCATGAATACGATACGCATATTATCTTTCGCCACCTTTTCGTACCTGATCAGAAATATCGTACGTATTAAGTGCAATATCTGTGAACAATACTCCATTCAAATGATCAACTTCATGTTGAAAAGCACGCGAAAAATAACCAGTTGCCTCAACAGTAAAAATTTCACCATCACTATTCTGACCTTGAACGACAATACGATCAGCACGAAGCACTTCACCGTTAATATTAGGAATACTTAAGCAACCTTCTGGACCTAGCTGTTCACCATCACGTTCAATAATGACAGGGTTAACCATTTCTACAAGACCATTCTCATCACCGACATCTACAACTATAACTCGTTTAGATATTCCGATTTGTGGTGCAGCAAGACCTACTCCATCTGCATCATACATTGTTTCAGCCATATCTTTTAATAATTTTTTTAAGTTGGAATTGAATTTAGTAACAGGTTTTGCGATGTCACGCAACACCTGATCTGGTTCTTTAACGATTAGACGAATACTCATAATATATACCTCCAAAACTTTTCATAAACTTAAACTGTCTTTAGTGTACGTTATTCGTACACACGGACTTAAAATGTTTCTATAAGAAACAAACATCGAAAGCTTATATTTGCTTTCAATAGGGGCAAACATTAATACAATTCCAAGACCGAGCAATGTGTACGGTATGAGTACACGAGCGGTCATATTTACAAAACTTTCAATGAAGATTCATAAAATAACTTTTGCTGGGATAAAGCAATGGAACGAAACTGAGCAATGTGTACGGTAAGAGTACACGAGCGGTCATATGCACGACACTTTTATAAAGGTTCAAAAAGTGGGCTTTCAGAACCGAGAAGATGAGGCGCTACTTGTGGAAGGAGGAAGCGCCAGTGTACGTTATTGGTACACGCGGCCCGGACTTCCCAAGTTCGCTTCATATTCGATGTCGAATAACCTTCAGCGCATTACATCGTTATCAAAGTCCACTATTTGAACTTCCTCTTTAAAGGATTACTTGTGGATCAACGTCTACGCTGAATGTCACCTTACTCTTCGAATTTCCTTCTAGAAATGGACTTATAGCTCGTTGTACAAGACTTCCCGCGTCGATACTACCACGATATTTTATCACACATTGATATCTGTAGCGATCTTTGATTCTAGCAAGAGGTGAGGCAACAGGTCCTAATATTTCAAGCGCACGCATCATACGACTACGTAATGGGACGAGTACACCTTCGTATTCTGCTAATTCTCGTAACTCTTTCACAAAGCGCTGACTTACATCTGAAAGCAATAGAAGTTGTTCATGTGACATTGTAATTAGAATTAATCTACAATATGGCGGATATGCCATTATAGCACGCAATGACATTTCCTCTTCAATAAATTGTTCATAATTATGAGATTGTGCTGCAGTAATCGCATAATGATCAGGGTTATATGTTTGAATAATAACCTCTCCACTTAGATGATGTCTACCTGCTCTACCTGCAACTTGCGTTAACAATTGAAATGTTCGTTCCCCTGATCGAAAATCTGGTAGATTCAATGTCGTATCCGCAGCTATTACACCAACCAACGTAACATAAGGGAAATCAAGACCTTTTGCCACCATTTGAGTCCCTAGTAACACATCTGCTTGGCGATCGCCAAATGCCTTCAGTAACTTTTCATGCGAATTTTTCTCAGTTGTTGTATCCACATCCATACGAATGACTCGTATACCCGGAAATAATTTAGCAAGTTCTTCTTCAACTTTTTGCGTACCTGTTCCAAAAAATCGAATATGCTCTGATTCGCATGTAGGACACTGCTTAGGCGATGACTCCGTATGACCACAATAATGACAACGAAGTGATCTTGTTTTCTGATGAAACGTTAATGAAATATCGCAATGTGGACATGTTGCTGTGTAACCGCAAGATCTGCACATAACAAATGTAGAGTAACCTCTTCTATTGAGCAATAGGACGGTCTGCTCTTGTCTTTCTAGTCGCTCTTTCAACGCAGTATAAAGTGATCCACTAAACATAGATCGATTGCCTCGCTGTAATTCTTCACGCATGTCAACAATTTCAACTTTAGGCATCTCTTGTCCTGAGACACGTTCTGGCATATGAAGAATTGGTGCTTCACTACCATCAGCAGGAGCACGATTGGCAGCAACATACGTTTCTAAAGATGGCGTTGCAGAACCAAGAACAACAACTGCTCCATGTTGCCTCGCCCGCTTCACTGCTACATCTCGCGCATGATACTTAGGTGTATCTTCTTGTTTATAAGATGACTCATGCTCTTCATCGATAATAATGAGTCCAATTGATTGGAAAGGAGCAAAAATTGCGGAACGTGCACCAACGACAACTTGTGCTTGCTCGTTACGAATTTTCCGCCACTCATCAAAACGTTCTCCTTCGGATAAGCGACTATGCATGACTGCAACAGCATCACCAAAGCGAGACTTAAATCGTTCAACCATTTGTGGAGTAAGGGCAATTTCAGGAACCAGTACAATCGCTTGCTTCCCAATTTGAAGACAATGGGCAATACTTTGCAAATATACTTCTGTCTTACCACTACCCGTAACACCGTACAGCAACATCGTTTGTCCTGTTTCGGCGATCATACTCGTAACAATACGTTCATATACATTATGCTGCGAGGATGTCAACGGTAACGCCGTGCTAGCTTCAAACTGACGATGCATATAAGGGTCTCGTGCTTGCTCTCGTTCTTCTAACAGTAAAAGCCCTTTATCTACTAATCCATGAACAACGCTTGAACTCGTGTGTAATGAAGCAACTAATTGTTGCATTGGAATAGATTCAGGATGATCTAACATATAAGAAAGAACTTCATATTGCTTACGAGCCTTTTTCATAAGCGTTGGTAGCTGTTCTCGAACGGTATCAAGTTGGTCCGGCAATACGACTGTCAATATTTTTTTAATCCCTATACGATCCTTCACAGACGCTCGTACAGACAATATATTTTGCTGCAATGCTGCTTTAATATGTTTATGAGCATCAGGATAAGCGGATAGTAATTTATCGAATGGAACAACTCCACCTTCCGCAGCAATGTATTGCAACCACGGCTTATCTGAGTGCTCTGACGGCTCAAAGAATTCAGATAAACCGATATATTTTTCTTCCTTACCTTTCAAGGCAGATGGAAGCATCACTTGCAAAGAAGCAATCCGAGAACAAACGTATTTATGACTTAGCCACTCTGATAGATCAATAAGATCAGGCAATAACGGAGGTACTGGATCAAGTAATTGCGAGACACTTTTCAACTTACTTCTGTCATAGTCTGAATCCTTTGCAAGCGAAATAACGAATCCTTGTAGTACACGACCACCAAAAGGAACACCTACTCGACTACCAACCTCTATCCATGGTTGCATATCTAATGGCACTTCATAATCAAAAGGCCGATCCGTCTGTCGGCTCGGCACATCTACAATAATATTAGCGATCATGACTATCATCCTTAATCTGTTGTAATCGGGCTGCTACAATATTCATAAGTTTTTCCGCCGCTTGACCTTTACTCAACAACGGAAGTCGCTCTACAATACCTTGCTTATTATAGATGGTAATAATATTTGTATCTCCGTTAAATCCTGCTCCCTGGGCGGAAACATCATTTGCGACGATAAAATCACAGTGCTTACGTTCTAATTTACCTAAAGCGTATTCTTCAACATTATCAGTCTCAGCAGCAAATCCCACTAGAATCTGATGTTGTTTTCGCTCACCTAATGTTTGTAATATATCAGTCGTACGCTCTAGTTCAAGTTGCAAGACATCGCCACTCTTCTTAATCTTCTGTCCATACCGTTGAACAGGACGATAATCTGCTACTGCTGCCGCCTTGATGACAATATTAGATTGCTCATATCGGGCTAGCACTTCCTTAAGCATCTGCTCTGCTGACTCTACACGAATTAATCGAATACCTGGAGGAGGTGTTGCACTTGTTCTACCAGCAACGATAGTAACATCAGCACCTAGTGATCTGGCTGCTTCGGCAATAGCAAACCCCATCTTCCCAGATGAATCATTCGTTAGATAACGTACTGGATCTAGTCTTTCTATCGTACCACCTGCCGTCACAAGAACCGATTGACCTGCGAGTAATTGCGGTTTACTAAGCCAATTACTTACAGCATCAACAATCTCCTCCGGCTCTGCTAGACGACCTTTCGCTACATAACCACATGCTAGCTGACCAGTACCTGGATCTACAAACATTGCACCACGCTGTGCAAGTAAGTTCATATTGTGAACTACAGCAGGATGTTCATACATATGAACATTCATTGCAGGTGCGATTACGATAGGACAAGTAGCAGCAAGCAACGTCGTACTAAGCATATCATCAGCGATACCATTAGCTAATTTACCAATTGTATTCGCTGTTGCAGGAGCAATAAGAATAAGATCCGCAGCATCAGCCAGATTGATATGGTTAACCACCTGCGGATTATTCTCATCAAATGTATTGATATGAACTTCATTTTTGGAAAGCGTCTGTAAAGTTAATGGCGTAATGAACTTTGTAGCAGACGTTGTCATAATAACATGCACGTTAGCACCTGCTGCTGTAAGCTTACTACAAATTGTAGCTGCTTTATACGCTGCGATGCCTCCACTAATTCCAAGTACAATTGTCTTGCCTTGTAGCACTATGCCATCTCCTATTCAATAATGTAGTTCAAAAAGCGGGCTTTGATAACAATGGGCATGCTAGCGAAGCTTAATCCACATCGAATATGAAGCGAACTTGGAAAGACTAGCATAAGCTTCCGATGTATGTTTCTTGCAGAAACATTGTAGGTTCCCGTGTACCAAACATGTACACTTGCGCTTCTGTCATTCTCAAGTAGCACCCCATCTTCTTGACTTGCGAAAGCCCACTTTTTGAACCTTTATAGAAATAATGTATTTACCAATTGTTACGTTCTTTCAATGATTGAATATGAGCTAGATGGTGAAACGAATGCCATTTCGTAAAGCTTAAGAAAGCTTTTAATGAAATTTGAGCACCCTTTTCAGGATGATAAAACTGTCTTTCAAATTCAGCCACACTCATTGATTTAAGTAAAACAAATAAACGTGCATACGTACCATCAATGATACTTAAGCTTGACTCGATTGGCATAGAACGTGTATCACTTAGTTGCGCCCATTTTTCTTCTAAGAATGGTTTAATTGTAGGATTATTTTCCGTCAAAGCAAGCTTGAAGCGAGTTAGTACATTAGTAGAGAAATCTGCAACATGATGCACAACCTGTCTTACCGTCCAACCACCAGTGCGATATGGGGTGTCTAGTTGTTCTTGAGAAAAACCTTCAACCGTCGCTCTTAGTAATGTTGGGTACTGCTCAATTTGCTCAATCCATTCTTGTTTTTGCACAGCTGTCATGCCTTCAAACACAAATCTTCCGATTGGATAAGTAACTTTTTCCATCTCAATCCCTCCTAGAAAATAGGTTGATGTCATCGCTTTCCGCATAGAAATAATAAGCTTTTTCATGATTCACTATCTATCTTATCATATTTCCATATAAGCTAAGTAATTCAACGTTAAACTTATTTTAACCTTCTTTTTGTGCAAATAAAATTAAAAAAGATGTACGCATTACAATGCGTACATCCCCTCACGAAGAGTAATAGACTAGGCTCTTTCTTCTCTGCGCTCGTCTTTTCTTTCGTCTTTTTGTTCATCCTTCTCTTTACCAGGAATATGCTCAACTTTAATCATATCAGCATAAATTTCCTCAAGTGCAAAGCCTACCGCTTTATGAGAGCGAGCAGTCGTCAATTCAGACTTCTCACCATTTCGTAGCATTCTTGCACGTTTAGAAGCAGCAACTACTAGAGTATATTTGCTGTCAACTTTTTTGACTAGTTCGTCAATAGATGGATATAACATTGGACATTCTCCTCACTCATGCTTTCTCTGTTGCAGCACCCATAGCTAAAATATGGGCTGGAAGACGTTCTCGTCTGCAGTTTTCTGCAAGAATGATGCTGCGAATTTTATCACAAGCAGTGTCAATCTCATCATTCATTACTGCATAATCATACTGACTAAGAAGACTCAATTCTTCTACTGCAACATTCATTCTAGTATTAATAGTATCAAGGGTTTCCGTTCCACGGCCAGTAATTCGTGCTTTCAACTCAGCTAGTGATGGTGGAAGCAAAAATACCATGACTGCTTCAGGAAACTTATCCTTCACTTTCATCGCACCTTGAACTTCAATTTCTAAGATGACGTTTTTACCATTTGCTAATGTCTCATCAACAAAGTCGCGCGGCGTTCCGTAGAAATTACCTACGTACTCTGCATGCTCAAGCATAGCATCTTGGTCAATCATCTGTAAAAATTGTTCTCTAGATTTGAAAAAATAATTCACGCCATCAATTTCGCCTGGTCGCGGATGTCTAGTCGTAGCTGATACTGAGTATACTAGCTCAGGCATACGTGAACGTAACGCCGTACATACAGTCCCTTTGCCTACTCCTGCTGGACCTGACAAAACAATTAACAATCCCATTTCTTCCAAACTCCTCGTACTATTCGTCGTTATCGTCGTCCTTCGTGGACAAGCGGTGCGCAACAGTTTCTGGCTGCACAGCAGATAATATAACGTGATCGCTGTCCGTAATAATTACGGCACGCGTACGACGACCATATGTCGCATCAATCAACATATGTCGATCACGCGCCTCTTGAATAATGCGTTTAATCGGAGCTGATTCAGGACTCACGATCGAAATAATACGATTCGCTGAAACGATGTTCCCGAATCCGATATTAATAAGCTTTATTGCCAAGCCAGATCCTCCTCCGCATGCATCTTTCAACTAGTTCAGATACAATTGCACCACAGTTCATAATTGATAGAAGTATAGAAAAAGATTCCTTATTCTAGTGTTGACTAAAAGATAAAGTAACATACTATACAGAGCTATCACAACATAAGCTTCATTTTAATTGATTTTTCTATTATGAACAAGCTTTTCGTCGATAATTGATAGAATAATAACTAAAACGCCCAAAGAACGGTTAAATATTGTAAAAGATATGCCATCCATTCACAAACATGCATCGAAAAGGATGCTTATACGAGCAGTTAAAATGTTTCTTCCAAAAACATTCAAAGGAAACATGTAGTTTCCTTTGAATGAATGTTTAAAAGTATTTTGAGCTTACTCGATTGTTTAGCTAGTCAGTAGCAAGAGAAGTTTCACGAATAATGAAAGTTTTCAATACGAGAGTAAACACATACAAAAATGTTTCTTCTAGAAACATTCAAAGGAACATGTAGTTTCCTTTGAATGAATACTTAAAAGTATTTTAAGCTTCCTCGAATATTTCGCTTGTCAGTACCAAGAAGATGACATGAAGCTAGTGAAGTGAAGCGCAGAGCGTACGTATTGTGTACGTGAGCACTGGAACGAGCGATGAATGGCATATTCGCCGTCGAATCCTCTACGTTAGCCTAATCATCGTAATCACAAGCGAAATTTTAGGATTGGGTTTGGGTGCGTACGTATTCTGTTAGTTGCACCGCCATATTGTAATGCAAGAAAGGCGTCATTAAGTAAATTCCTTTGAAATGCTTAATTGCGCAATCCAATAACTCCTGTGCAATTTTCACGCCCTCAGCACGACCTACTTCGCCTTCAAGTCCTGCCATACGCGCACGCACTGCATCAGAAAGTTGAATACCAGGTACTTCGTTATGAAGATATTCAGCATTTCGACCATTTGCTAAAGGCATAATACCAATAAATATTGGAACGGATAAGTGCTTTGTTGATTCGGCGATGCGTTCAATCAATCCAACATCATAGACTGGCTGTGTCATAATATAGTCCGCACCTGCTGCGATTTTCTTCTCTAGGCGCTGAACAGCTTTATCTAAATGTTTCACATTAGGATTGAAAGCAGCACCTACAACAAAATTAGCCTTTTGCTTAAGTGGTTTACCTGAGAAGGCTACACCATCATTAAGCTGTTTTGTCATACGAATTAATTCGAATGAAGTCATATCATATACCGAACTAGAATCCGGCAAATCACCAAAGCGAGCAGGATCACCAGTAACAGCAAGTACATGATCAATTCCAAGTGCATCTAATCCCATGAGATGTGATTGTGTACCGATAAGATTACGATCACGACATGCAATATGAATTAGTGGAGTAATACCTATCTGTTCTTGAACGAGTGCTGCTAGTGCAAGATTACTCATTCTAGTAACAGCAAGTGAGTTATCTGCCATCGTAATAGCATCTACTTCGATATCTTTAAGCGCTGCTGCGCCTTCCATAAACTTCGAAATATCAAGATCACGAGGCGGATCAAGTTCAACGATAACTGTATGACGCTCTTTCACTTTATCGAGAATTGTCTGTTCATTACGGCGAGCCGTTCCCCAAGTAAATGTTGATGACGAATTAGAAGGGGCTACATTACTTGCCTTCTTCATAATTACATTGCGTGCTTCAACTGGAACAGGGACATAACCGTCAAGCGCATCTGCCATTGCTTTCACATGATTAGGCGTAGTTCCGCAACATCCACCAATAATATGCGCGCCGCGATCTGCAAACTTCGTAGCCATAGACGCAAAATAGTCTGGTCCAGCTGTATATTCATATTTCCCATCAACAAAACTTGCAGCACCTGCATTGGGATATACGGAATAAGGTAGATCCGACTTATTATCAATACTATCTAATAATTTTAGTATACCATTAGGACCCGTTCTGCAATTGAAGCCAATTACATCTGCACCCTCTTGTTTCAACGCAGCAAAAGCTTCTTCCAGCGTATAACCATCAACCGTTCTTCCAGAATCCTCTGCTGCAAATTGACAAATGATAGGAACATTAGTTTCTTCTCTTGCGATACGAACAGCTAACTTCATTTCTTCAAGATCATAAAAAGTTTCAAATAAAAGTCCATCCACATTTTCTGATAGAAGTGCATGAATTTGTTCATGAAGTGCGTTGGTTAATGTTAACGTTCTAACATTTCCTCGTTTACCATCACGGATTGAGCCAACAGTCCCTACTACGAAAGCTTTATCCCCGGCAGCTTGTCTAGCGAGTTGAACAGCTGCACGATTAATCTCATTTACTTGATCTTCGATGCCATAACGTGCGAACTTCACACTATTAGCTTGGTATGTATTCGTCTGAATCACTTGTGCACCCGCATCAACATATTGCTGGTGTACAGAAAGAACAACTTCTGGCTTTAGCACATTATATTGTTCATATGGAACGCCAATAGGGAACCCCATTTTATACAAAAAGGTTCCCATAGCTCCATCGCCGACTAAAATACGCTGTTTGAGCGCATCTCTGAAATTCAAATCCATTTCTGCAACGCCACCTATATCACTCTACTCGAACTTACCTCGGAATACTTCTTCGGCAGGTCCTGTCATATATACATGATTATCGCTTGAATTCCATTCAATGTAAAGGTCTCCACCTTTCAAAGAAATGGTAGCTTCACGATCGGTGACACCACGTAGTGCAGAAGCTACAAGAGTAGCACACGCACCAGTACCGCATGCTAACGTAGGTCCAGCGCCACGTTCCCACACGCGCATTTCAATATGTGAACGATTATAAACCGTTATAAATTCAACATTTATTTTTTTTGGAAATAGTTCATGAGTTTCTAGAATTGGACCAATAACCGAATAATCTAGTGTAGCAGCATCCTCAACTGGAATAACACAGTGCGGATTTCCCATAGATACAGCTGTAAATGTGAATTGTTGTCCATTCGCTTCAATTGGATGTTCGATGACAGGGTCACTATCAATTGTAGTTGGTATCGTTAGACCGTGTAAGATAGGAGCTCCCATATCTACACGAACTTTTTCTACCGAACCATCATTAATCATTAATTGTACTTTTTGTACGCCTGCACCTAAAGTCTCAATTGTAATTTCTTCGGATTGAATCAAATTGTTATCATATACGTATTTGGAAACACAACGAATCGCATTACCGCATTGTTCTGCTTCAGTACCATCGGAATTCATAATTCTCATGCGAAAATCTGCTTTGTCTGAAGGCAATATATATACAAGACCGTCTGCGCCAATACCGAAGAAACGGTTACATACTTGTAGTGCTAATTCAGAGGCATTAGCAGGTAATTGCTGCTCTCCATATACGATAACAAAATCATTTCCTAGTCCATGCATTTTTGTGAATTCCATATTTCTCTCTCCTCGCCATCGTGTTGTTCTATGTGTCATTAAGCATATCGAATGACGAGAGAGATGAGAATTGATGATCTGTATTAATATTTGCACAATTATTCAATTAAGCAGCTTTGGCAGCTGAATTCCATTTGTTGCTTTTTTTCTTTGACTTGTTTCCGCTCAATACACTTCCCATTCCGAAGAATATAGAAGGAACTGCAGCTGCTACAACAACCAGACTCCATTCACGCAAACCTATCGATACGGTATTGAAGATTGGCTGCAATGGTGTAATATACATAACTCCGAGCATTAAGACAAGTGAAGATAATACTGCTAACAGTAAGTATTTATTTTGCAGTAGGTTACGATGGAAGATCGAGCGTGAACTTCTGCAATCAAATACGTGAATAAGCTGAGCAACAACGAGTGTAGCAAAAGCAACCGTTTGAGCTTTTACAAGATCACCCTCTTGTAAAGTAATCCAGAAAGCAGCGAGTGTACATACGCCGATTAATATGCCGCGACTAATAATTTTCCACCCTAAGCGGCGTGAAAATATATTTTCTTTTGCTTTACGTGGACTATGCTTCATTAGATCATTTTCAGCTTGATCTACACCTAGCGCCATCGCTGGTAATCCATCCGTAACAAGGTTAACCCATAAAATTTGAATCGGCACTAGTGGTAATGGAAGGCCTGCCATCATCGCCAAGAACATAACAAGAATCTCACCAACATTGGATGCTAGTAGATAACGAATGAATTTCCGAATATTTTCATAGATACCTCTACCTTCTTCAATGGCGGCAACGATAGTAGAGAAATTATCATCACTTAAAATAAGCGAGGATGCTTCCTTGGTAACATCTGTACCGTTAATCCCCATTGCAATGCCAATATCTGCTGCTTTAATCGCAGGAGCATCATTAACCCCATCACCAGTCATTGCGACGACATGACCTTTACGTTGCAAGGCACGAACGATTCGCAGCTTATGTTCAGGAGAGACTCGGGCATAAACATAAATATTTTCTACACGTTTGTCGAGCTCATCATCACTTAACGCTTCAAGCTGACGTCCAGAAATCGATTCGCCGCCCCGCGGAATAATCCCTAATGATGCCGCTATCGCTTCTGCAGTAAGCTGATGATCTCCTGTAATCATTACCGTCTTAATACCAGCCGCTCGACAAGTAGAAATCGCATCTTTCACTTCAGCACGCGGCGGATCAATCATACCTGTTAAACCGACAAATGTGAGACCGCGTTCTGCATCCTCTACTTGTTCACATCGATCATAACTAGATAGTTCACGATACGCCATCGCAAGCACGCGAAGTGCCGATTTACCCATCTGTTCATAAGCAGAAGCACATTTTTGACGTAATGCAGGAGTTAAACTAATTACTTTTCCTTGCCACAAAATATGTGAGCACTGATCTAACAATACATCGGGTGCCCCTTTTGCAGCGACGATTCTACCACCTTGATGTGAAAGTACAACCGACATTAGTTTACGTTCGGAATCAAACGGAAACTCTTTGACTCTTGTATATAATGCTTCCAACATCTTCGCAGGAGATCCTAGTTTCGTAGCAAGTACGGTTAGCGCACCTTCTGTTGGATCACCGTTAAGTAGCCATTCTTCTTGCTCTACTTGATTTTTCCCTTTTCGCTCTATACTTTCATTTTGAACGAGCCTAGCATTATTACATAACGCACTAATTTGTAACAATCGCTTAATTGAATTGTCATGTCGTATGTCCACTTCTCGTCCATTTTCAAATAGTGCACCATTAGGTACATATCCATGACCTGAGACAGAGAAAGCACGATCGCTTAACCATAAGTTCGTAACCGTCATTTTGTTCTGAGTCAGTGTACCTGTCTTATCAGAACAAATAACGGAAGCACAACCTAATGTCTCAACAGATGGTAATTTGCGTACGATTGCTTTTCGCTTAATCATCCGCTGTACACCAAGAGCGAGTGCGACAGTCACGATTGCAGGTAGCCCTTCAGGAATAGCAGCAACGGCTAAGCTAACCCCTGCGAGGAACATTCCATAAGCAGGTTGACCATGCATAATTCCTGCCACAACAACCATTACAGTAAGCGCAATGGCTACAGCGATTAATATTTTCCCTAATTGCTCTAGACGATGCTGAAGTGGCGTTTGCATTTCTTCTGTCGATTGAATTAAGTTTGCTATTTTGCCCATTTCAGTTGCCATCCCTGTTCGAATAACGATACCTATTGCTGTACCACGTGTAACTAACGTCCCCATGAACCCAACATTTCGTTGATCGCCTAATGGAAGATCAGCTTCACGTAGCGAGCTCTCATGCTTAGATACTGGGATCGACTCCCCTGTAAGCGCGGATTCTTCTACATAGCAATAGTTCGCCTCGAGAAAACGAATATCTGCGGGTACGCGATCCCCACTTTCAATTAGCACAATGTCACCAACAACAACTTCTTTCGCAGGTATCGATACTTGCTTCCCATCACGCAATACTTTAGCCATTGGTGCGGACATTTCTTTCAAGGCTAGTAAAGAACGTTCTGCTCGATATTCTTGAACAAAGCCAAGCACTGCATTAATAACAATAATAGTTACAATCGTTATCGCGTCTAAATATTCGCCAAGAAGGCCTGATATTAGCGTAGCCCCCATCAGTACTAGCACCATGAAATCTTTGAATTGATTCAAAAACAGATGAATTGGCGATACTTTTACTCCTTCTGCTAGCTCGTTCCATCCATTTTGTGACAATCGCTCAGTGACAGTATCCTGACTTAAGCCGCGTACTTCCGAGCTTTCTAATGTTTCAGTAAGCTCATCACGATTTAATTGATGCCATAGAATTTGACTCATTCTCTGCTTCCCTCCTGTATTTGTCCATTTCGCTAGACAACCTTTCTAACGTAAATGTATTCGGACAACTTATAAAATATCCCTAAAGCACTTAAGTTTTCACAAAAGTTATGGCATGATAGAGATATGAAATAGTAAAGTGAGGTTTACAGCTATGGCTTTGGATGGATTAGTAACAAAATCAATTGTGGATGAGCTTCAAGCATGTGTAGGCGCAAGAATCCTTAAAATACATCAACCTACGAGCCATGAGCTTGTATTTAGCGTACGTGGTAATGGTGTGCAAGGTAAGTTGTTGCTTTCTGCAAACCCTACTTACCCACGTGTACATTGGACAACATCCCAATATAGCAACCCGTTAGAAGCACCTATGTTCTGTATGCTTATGCGTAAATATTGTGAAGGCGGCGTTATTGAAGCCGTTTCGCAAGTTACTCGTGAGCGAATCATTCATCTTGATGTTCGTCATCGGGATGAGGTTGGTGATACTTCCTTCAAACGGATCATTATTGAAATTATGGGTCGTCACAGTAACATCATTCTTGTCGATCCGAATACAGGAAATATTCATGATGGTATTCACCATGTTACTCCAGCACTAAGTAGTTATCGTATCGTTATGCCAGGTAGTAGCTATACTTCGCCACCTGAACAAAATAAGGTTGACCCACTTACCGTAAATAGCTATGATCAGTTCGAAGAAATCCTTTTGTCTCACAATGAGGAATTAACGACTGACAGCTGCTTAACGAGTAAGCAATTAGTTAATAGCTTTAGTGGATTAAGTCCATTACTAGCCAACGAACTAATATATCGCGGATTAACAGGAGAATATAAAAAGTGGTTACCTGCTGAACAACGACCAATGTTGCTTGGAGGTTCACTCGAAATTGAAGATTGGCAAACATTATGGCAAAGCTTCAATCAACTACAGCAACAAGTTCAAGATAAGCAGTATCAACCGATTATTATTACTAATGAGCAGACGAGTAAGCCTGCCTTCTCTATTACAGCACTAACTCATATTGCAGGAGAGTATTCTACATACAGCACAATTAGTGAATGTCTAGAAGCTTTCTATGGTGATAAAGCCGAACGTGATACCGTTAAGCAACGTGCTAGTGATCTTATTCGCTTTGTACAAAACGAGAAAGCGAAAAATGTTACGAAATTAACTAAGCTCGAAGCAACATTAGCAGAAGCGAAAGATGCTGACCGCTTCCGCATTATTGGAGAGTTATTAACAACTTATATGCATCAGATGAAACGCGGAGATACTACCGTCGAAGTTGTCAATTATTACGATGAAGATCAAGCAACCGTTAAGATTGAGCTAGATCCACAACAAACACCTTCTGAAAATGCTCAGCGTTATTTCAAACGGTATAGCAAACAAAAAAATAGTCAAATTGTCGTATTAGAACAAATGGAACTTACAGGTCGAGAGATTGAATATTTCAACAATATTTTGCAACAACTTGAAATCGCAGCAATTGGAGATATTGAAGAAATCCGCGAAGAACTTGTAAGTGGTGGATATTTGCGTGAACGCGTCCGTAGAGGTCCTAAGAAGAAGAAAAATGCGAAGCCCAAACTACTTTGCTATACTTCATCAGAAGGTATTGATATCTTCGTCGGAAAGAACAATTTGCAAAATGAATACGTAACGAACAAGCTAGCTAGTTCGAACGATACTTGGCTTCATACGAAGGATATTCCTGGTTCTCACGTCGTTATTCGTAGTACTGTATTTGGAGATCCAACATTAGAAGAAGCAGCGATGATATCTGCTAATTATTCACAAGCAAAATCTTCTAGTCTTGTACCAGTAGACTACACACTAATTCGTCATGTAAAAAAACCAAGTGGTTCAAAGCCTGGTTTTGTCATCTACGACCATCAGAAAACAGTATTTATTACTCCTGATGAAGCGAGATTGAAAGCTTTACCCCAAGTAATAAAATAATGAATTGAACGTAAACAGGCATGCATGCCCTCATCTTCAAGAGGACATGCATGCCTGTTTTGTTAAGGAAGAAAAATACTTCGTAATCTTATGGTAAACTGTCCAAGTTCGCTTCATCTTCGATGGCGAAACGTGAGCATACCCATCGTGATTTCGCAATGTAACAAAACAAGCAACGTGTACGGTATGAGTACACCCAACGATCAAATGCACGAAACTTCAAATCGAAGTTCAAAACATTCGCTTGTCAGCACCAAGATGATGCCATGAAGCTAGGAAACGAGAAGCGGAGTGTACGTTATTGGTACACTAGCATCACAGGCTTCCGATGAATGCCATCTTCGACGCCGATATCAGTTCGTAGCTTTACATCGTGATCACAAGTGAATGTTTTGAACATCCTCTTCCAATCGAAGTTCAAAACAATCGCTTGTCAGCACCAAGAAGATGCCATGAAGCTAGGTAACGAGAAGCGGAGTGTACGTTATTGGTACACGAGCATCACAGGCTTCCGATGAATGGCATCTTCGACGCCGAAATTACTAAGTAGCTTTACATCGTGATCACAAGTTAATGTTTTGAACATCCTCTTCCAATCGAAGTTCAAAACAATCGCTTGTCAGCACCAAGAAGATGCCATGAAGCTAGGAAACGAGAAGCGGAGTGTACGTTTTTGGTACACGAGCATCACAGGCTTCCGATGAATGCCATCTTCGACGCCGAAATTACTAAGTAGCTTTACATCGTGATCACAAGTGAATGTTTTGAACATCCTCTTCCAATCGAAGTTCAAAACAATCGCTTGTCAGCACCAAGATGATGCCATGAAGCTAGGAAACGAGAAGCGGAGTGTACGTTATTGGTACACTAGCATCACAGGCTTCCGATGAATGCCATCTTCGACGCCGATATCAGTTCGTAGCTTTACATCGTGATCACTAGTGAATGTTTGAACATCCTATAAACGGGATTGATGAAGTGCAAAGATTTGGTCGTATACTGTCATCGACGTACTTACACTGCCCAAATGACCATGAATTTGCGATCCCTGCTCATCAATGCCATGAAAATCTGATCCTGCAGTCATAATTAAGCCAAATCGTTTAGCTAACGATTCATAATACGTTACTTGCTGCGGCGTATGATCGGAATGATTAACTTCCACTCCATCCACCCCTGCTTGTAACAATTGTTCTACTAACACATCATTATGATAAATACCAGGATGTGCAAGAACAGCTACCCCACCAGCTTCCTTAATCCATTGATAGGCGTCTGACGGATGAATGCGTAATGGCTGCACATAAGCTTTACCAGATTCACCAAGATATTGATCGAAAGCTTCTTGCTTACTGTTCACATAACCTTTGTTAATAAGAATTTGTGCAAAATGTGGTCTGCCAATTGAACCATGCGAATCTCCTGCTACCTCAACCACTTCTTGCCATGTTATAGCTATCCCAAGTTCATTCAACTTCGCAAGTAACATCTCATTACGACTTTCACGGGTTGCACCTAATTGGATAAGACGCTGTTGCCATCGCTCATCGTCATTATTCGTGAAATAACCCAACACATGTATTTCTTGACCATCAGCGACTGTACTAATCTCTATACCAGGTAATAATTTAATATGAGCATGCTGTGCCGCTAATAGTGCTTCCTGGACACCTGCCGTTGTATCATGATCTGTTATCGATACAGCTGCCAACCCTAGTTGTGCTGCCATCGTAACTATTTCTGTAGGGGAATACATTCCATCTGAAGCAGTCGTATGAACATGCATATCTATTCTGGGGTGTATTATAGCCATTGGCTGAGATCCCTCTCTCTTAGGAAGTTCAAGAATGTTACTGCAGAAATAGGCAATAAGGATGATTTCAAGTATACGGAATAAAATTGTCGCTTAAAAGTAATATTCTCAATCGGTAATGTTTTAATAAGTCCAAGTGCAACCTCATGCTTCACGGAGGAGATCGATAAGAATGAAATTCCAAGACCCGCTTCTACTGCTGATTTAATTGCTCCTGTGCTGCCTAGTTCCATCACAATTTTCAATTGCAGAGGATCAAAGCCATTAGCGATGAGTTTATCTTCCATCACTTGCCTTGTACCTGAACCTTGTTCACGTAATATAAATGGATATTGTAGTACATCTTCAAGTTGTAACTTTTCTAGATCTGCGAGTGGGTGATCACTTGGTACAACAAGGATCAACTCATCTTCCATCACTGCTTCAATATGCATATCTGGATGCTGAATTGGTGCTTCGATAATTGCAAAATTCAATTGGTGATTCTCAATCTCCTCAATAAGATGAGTCGTATTCATCACTTTCATACTAATACCGATATGCGGAAATTCCTTACCGAAAGGTCCTAACCATCGAGGGAGAATTGACTCACCTATTGTTAAGCTCGCACCTAATTGTAAACGACCTTTCAACTGCTTCGTAAAGCTAGACATCACCATATCCGTATCTCTAATAAGATCTATACTCTTCTTTGCATAGGGCAGTAGTACTTTACCTGCTTCAGTTAACTCAATCTTCTTCGTAGAGCGCATAAATAACTTTGTACCAAAGTATTCTTCGAGCGATTGTATTTGCATCGTTACTGCTGGTTGAGTCATATATAAAGTTTGGGCTGCAGCAGAGAAACTACCTCGATCCGCAACGGTATGGAAAATATGTAATTGATGAAAGTTTAAAGCCATGTCGTTCCCACCCTTTCTACTGATGCCATTATACAACAACTTCCAAAATAATATAATACAAAGGTTTCGTTACAATAGTCCTAATACTTACGATCCAATAAGATGACAAGTGTAAAGAGGCTACCTTCCAAAATCAGTGATCTTGAAAGGTAGCCTCTGCTAAATATAAATGTCTAATAGTATTTTAAATAAATTCATAATTATTTATCATTATTTAATTATTGAAATAAAGTTACGATTAATCATCTCATCGTTCTTCTATTTTTTAATAAATTCATTTTCCGATTATGTCTTAGCCAAGTGTAATATGACTTCAAATCTTGAAGTTGAACAACTTCGGATATATGACCAAGAAAAGTAATGATATGCATACGATGCAGTGGATTACCTAATAAATCTCGGTCATGATCTGATTCAGTAAAATCCGCTATAAATACAAGATCATCGTCGATAATATAAGCTTCTTCTTCCCCTTGGTAATACATTCTAATAGCTGATCGTCTCAAGCTCTCCCACATATAATCTGCGATATGTTGCATTCCGCTAGATGATAAAGTCACACGTTCTTTCCAACGTTTCTCAGCATGCGTTGTAATATGAATATCTGCCACTTTTTTTGTACCAAGCTCAATATAGAAAGTTTCATATGTACTCCAACGCCTTGTCCGCTTCTCTCTCATATTATGTTCCTCCTTGGACTAGGTATTAAAGCCTGCATCAATATTCCTATACTAACATGATTGGTTGAATTTTCCAACAAATTCACATGAAGATTTTAGACAGCAAGGATATCAACAATACAATATCGAATAATAAAAACATGTTGGTCGACGCGAATATTAATAAAGAATCCAATTTTTGGGGGAGGAATATTAAATGAAAAAATTATCAGCATTTATACTTATTCCCATTATACTGGTGTCTCTTGTATGTGCATGGTGGATAGTTCCTACTAAAATGATCAGGATCACTCCACAAGAGGTGTTAAAAATTGAGATATTTAATGGGAATAACGGTCAAGAAGTTGTGATTACAGACCGATCAGAAATTGAACATATTATTAATAATATTAATTCAATTTCATTTAGAAAAGATAAAATCTCGATTGGCTATATGGGATATTCTTTTAGAACGACGATTTATAAATCAAACGGGAAAATATATAAGACTTTTATTATTAACTCAGAAGATACCATTCGAAAAGATCCATTTTTTTATAGCGATAGTACAGGGAGCATTGATTACAATTTCATTAAAGATTTGTTTGAGAAAAATAGTAAATAATCTCACCAACTTTGCTAAGGCGGTTTTTTCTAATAATATAAACAACATTAAGTTCTAACTTTGCCTTTAATAAAGAAAGGAGCTGAGAGCAGGTAGTATCAACTACCTGCTCTCAGCTCCTTGTCCACCTTCACATACTAAATGCTGTATGCTCGAGTTTTATCTTCAACATCTTTGCTATATTCTGTTGGAATCTCATTACGATAAGATCTTTCGATCTTTTTAACATAAGCAAGTCGATGAAGCTGCTTGAGTTGTTCTTCAGCTTTGTCAGCATTCATATACAACACAACGTAATGTAGCTTACGGGACATATAATGAACTGTACCGAAACGTTCAAGCCCTCTAGCTGACTTCATATCGCTAACCCATATAATAAAACCTGTACGCTCTGGTAACATCGGTTATGATTCCTCCTACAACTTTTCATTGCCTTCTCGATTTGCTACATAAGCAAATGAAAAGTACTTCGAAAGCTTATACTTAGCTTTTCAATATATAAAGAATTTAGCCGCAGCCACCGCTACCGCAACTACAAGAACCACCACTACCGCAGCCACCACCGGCGCCTTTTTCATTGCTTGGTACTTTTATAGTTTCCGAAACCGCTCTTGCTATTGTCGTAGCTACTTCATGCAATAGTTCATCCAACTGCTGTTCTTGCTCTTTGAATTGTCGCACACAAGCAATCGCTTGTAACTTCGCTTCGACTTCCTTCACTTTATCTTTTGCTTCATGATAATTCGGATGGAATCTTCCAAAACGTTGACATTCTTCAAAAAGTTCTTTAGCTTTGTTGAACTCACGTTGAATTTCTTTCACTTCTGTATTGTTAGCTACTTCAGATTGCCAATATAAATAATCAGCAACTGGAGCGGAATCAATAATAGTGTCACCAAGCTCATATGCTTTCAGAAGTAACGACGCCATATCTAACGTTGCTGCTCCTGGTTCAGTCGCAACTGCTTGTACTTGATCATACATCGGCATCCTACCACCTTTTCATATTGCTATAACTATACATTATCATAATCAGCAATGTACGCCAATAGAAATCATAAAACTGTAGCCATATGTAATTTAATACCTTGCCAGTCGTTAAGCTGTTCCAATTGAAGTTCATCATTTTGCTGACGATCAAATACACCTTCTACTACCCAACTATCATCAACTTCGAACATTCGATTCGGATGGAAATATAACAATCTTCCTGCTTTCTTAATTTGCAATGATAGTTGTTGATCTATAGCACATTGAACAATTTTTTTACTAGTAGAATAATGATATTGACGGCACTCTGTCATCCAACTAGTCGTAATCGAACCATATTCCTGCCTATAAAGTAACTCGCATCGTTCCTCATGTTCTAATAAAGGTTCAGCCAATACTTGATTGGTTGTTGCTAACCACTTTCCCCATTGTTCAATTGGGCGCAAGAAGTGTATGGCGTCCCGTAACTCCACTTTCATGACAAGTAAAGAATGAAGAGTATTACTTGAAATGTTTGCTTGTTGGTTAGATTCCTCATAGGTCGTTCGAGCTGCTCGTAGTAAATGAAATACAATTTGCGGTAAATCATGATCGCAGCTTTGCACTAACCATTGCTCAATCTCATCCAAAGTATATCCACTTTCTATTGCTTGTATTAAGCGTTGTAACGTTAATTTATAGATGATAATCTCTTGTTCATTCATTCGTTCAGCAATCTGTTCAAGAAACCACAGCTGTCGATAGGAAGTTCCTGGCATGACGATTATTTCACCATTGTCTTGGATCGCAAGTTGCGATTGACTATGCAATGCAAACACTTGTCGTTGTACATACATACGATTAGAGTGTTCTGAATTCACCTCAGAAAGACTCATTATCCATCCGGAAGCTCTCCACATAGACAAAAACATTTGCAACTGCGTTGATGAAGTATAGAATTCATACCATATACCTGCGTCACAAGCAATAAGTTCGCTAATTGTTGCTGCGACAGATTCAAAATAAGGTTGAACAAGAAAGAATTCACACATCCATTGCATATGTAATGCTTCTCGTTGCCATTCATGTAGTAAGAGCCATTCATTAATATGCTCCATAATTAATTTCAAACCTACTTCGGTTTCTTCAACTAACTGCAAAGCATACGCTAATTCCAATAAAAATTGTAGATTAGCACCATATGTTGGATTACTAAGATTTGAAAGTTTGTCTCGGATAAACTCATTATCTATAGAAGCGCTATATGCTATTAACTTCTCTCTTGTTAACTTTGATAGCTCTCCTTTTTTCGTATATTTTAAGTCCAACTTACTCATAGCAATTAAAAGATACATTAATGTTTTTCCTAATGGTATTGTATTTCCTTGATCAACAGCATAGTTTGCAAAATTCACATTTCGGGATTGCTGCCAATATTGACGTTCTTGCTTCATAATAAGTCGCCAATTATGAAAGATTGGAAATGTCATTTGCCATATATGACCTCTCCATGGATGTTTTCTACACTGGATAACACCCAGTTCAGCTAGGGTGAGTAAAGAAAATAACGCTTGTTGTCCTGAAATATGTAATTGCACTTTCAAGGCATTAATCAGTTCTTCTTGCTCTGTAATGGCATTCCCTTTGCTTTGTAACAACCATTGAAGTACTAATTCTTCATATTCATTGAATTTTGCTCGTAAAGACCGAATGATCTCAGGTTCAACAATTGCTTGCTCCCATGTCCATTCTTGACTGAATGGCTTCAGCAACTGATGGCTCATAAATTTCTGCTGAACACCACGATCTAATTTTCCACGCCAAGTGTGCATATTCATTCACTTAACACCTCATGCTGTGATATACATTGATACTGATAACCTTGTTCAAGCATGAACATTCCTCTCTTTAAAGCAAACTCTGTCTCTTTCGTCTCTTCTGTTACTAATGTATAGAACCATGCTTCATTCAATGTTTTCTTAGGTCGTAGCAGTCGTCCGATTCGCTGAGCTTCTTCTTGCCTTGAGCCAAAGCTTCCTGAAACTTGTATAGCAACACACGCATCAGGTAAATCTACAGCTAGATTTGCAATTCTAGATACGATTAAAATAGGACATTCCCCACTACGGAATTTCGCATAAAATGCTTCTCGGTCAACTTGCTTTGTAGTTCCACTAAGCATTGGAACGCTAAGTTCCTGCGCAATCTCTTCAAGTTGTGTTATATATTGGCCAATAATTAATGTAGGTTTGTCACGATGCTGTTGTAGTAGTTCCTTAACAATTGTGAGTTTGTTGGGATTGACAGCTGCTATTCTCAGACGAGTTCGAGGTGGTGCATGACGGTATGTTTCACGTTGTTCTGTCGCTAATGACACTCTAATTTCAGTACAATACACTTTCGCGATATAGGACTGTTCTTCTGCTTTCTTCCATTGCATATCAAAAAGTTTCGGGCCTACTAAAGAAAACACATCATGAGCACAACCATCCTCTCGTATTAGTGTGGCGGTTAGACCAAGTCTTCTCGTCGCTTGAATCGTCGCCGTCATACGGAAAATAGGAGCAGGTAATAATTGAACCTCATCATAAATAATGAGTCCCCAGTCACGCTCGGAAAATAATTTCATATGTAAGTATTGATCAGAAGAAGGTTGCCGATGGGTAAGTATCGTGTAAGTCGCTATCGTTATTTCTAACACTTCTCGTTGCTTGCCACCGTAAATTCCAATCCTCGTAGCATCAATATCTGTCTTTTCAATTAATTCTTGTCGCCATTGATTAGCTGAAGTTATACTAGACGTGACGATGAGTGTCGCAGCTTGCAAACTAGCTATAATACCAATGCCTGTTATCGTCTTCCCTGTGCCGCAAGGTAATACGATTACTCCACTCCCACCTAATTTGTCACGATGAAAGGCAGCAATCGCTTTACGTTGATAATCTCGCAATTGGAAGGTTTGTCCTTTAGATGTTTTCTCTCGCAACTGAAGCGATACAGTTTCCCCTTCGTGATACCCAACTAAATCTGTCACTGCATAACCTGAGCGAGCCAGTTCTTGCTTAACAAATCCCCTACTATCGCGCTTTAACAACCAATCTGTATCACTTACTTTTGACACAATCCAATCTATAATAAGATTATGTTGAGCAAGCTCGCACATAATCTCTGCGTCACCTCGCAGTACCAACTGTTGATCGATATATTGAAGTTGTAATCTACCAAATCGATTCAGCCATAGTTGAAGCTTCTGCTCGGCCAGTATAGGCACTGTTCCTTTTACATACATGTGAAGAATATCAAGAATACGTTCACTCTTCATTCCTAGTGTTAGTGCGTTCCATAACGTAATGGCTGTCACTTCATATACTTCATACTGCCCCATTACTTTAATAAGCTCTGCAAAAGGCTGTATTTGTTTCTGAACTTCAACTGCATATATTGAACGACTATCCAGTAAGATTGAAAGATCGCTTTGCACAATTATTGCCTCTTTTGCAAGCAAAAAAATTCCTCCTTGTAACTAGCTTTATAGTTACAGTATGAAAGATTGTTGCATTTTTTATGCTATGTTCCTTGGTCATTTGCTGGAAACATATATTTTTTACTGTTAATTATGGTATAATAGATAAAATAATCGTTTAATTATTTACGAGTTTCTACATTTTGGAGGATATTCTTTATATGAAAAATTTGAAATACGTTGGGCTTTGCCTAGTTTTTATGCTTTTGGTAGCATGCTCCGCACTCCCGGCTACGACTTCAAATGTAATAAAAGAGAATACCTGGTTTCCAATCGGCAAAATTTTAAACAATGACTCTTTTGAAATTGTATTAGGCGATCATATTGAGCAAGTAACATTTCTTTCTCTTGATGTTACCGACATTAACGATGAAGTATTCGGAATGGAAATTCATCAATATATTTCCGATCAACTTCTCGCTTCGCAGCAAGTAATGTTAAGCTTTGATAAAGAAATGCGGAAGGAAAATGGTCAGTTACAAGCTATTGTTCAATTACAAAATGGAACAATTTTGAATGAAAAATTATTAGAACTCGGTTATGCTAAATTACTAATTGTAGAACCAAACATTAAGATGGAAAACGTCTATAAACAGATTGAACAGCAAGCTAAAGGTAATCATACTGGGGTTTGGATTAACACAGAAGAAACGAGTAATGAAGATGTTACGCTTAAAGAAACACGTTACACAGGTATCTCACTATCAATTAATAAGCGTGAACAAGAAGCAATCATATCTAATCATACATCAACTGAAATTGATTTAAGCCATTGGAAACTTTTAAGTGTTACAGGTAATCAAACTTACATTTTTGAAGAATTTATATTAGAGCCGGGTAAAAAAATCACGATCTATGCCACTGAAAAAAAAGAATCAAAAGATCTCTATTCGTATTATTGGGGTAGTGAAAATGTGTGGGATGTTACCCAAAAAGAAAGTGCAGAGTTGTATAACACAAAAAACGAGCTGATTGCAGATTGGGAAGAATAAACTTCCCACTACAATCAGCTTTTTTAATGCGCATATTGCTCAGCGACATGAACTAGCATTCTTATCGCATTTTTCATCGAACGCTCATCAATATCAAACTTCGCATGATGATGAGCGTAAGTAGCTTGGCAATCTTCATTACCTGCCCCTACGAACATAAAGCACCCAGGTACTTCTTTCAAATAATAAGAGAAATCCTCTGCAATCATAATTGGCTCTGCAACGATAACATTATCTATGCCGATAACATCTCTTGCCACAGATAACACTCGATTAGCCTCATTTTCATCATTAATTACTGAGGGATACCCTTTTTTCAAATTATAACAATAAGTTGCCCCATACATTTCACATGTCGTCGTTAAAATATTTTCTAATTTGTTATGAATTAATGTTCTTGTTGGCTCATCAAAAGTACGAATTGTTCCTTTTATTCCACAGCGATCAGCAATAATATTACTGGCATGCCCCGCTTGGAACGAACCAACCGTCACAACAGCAGGATTCATCGGATTAATATTACGGCTAACTATCGTTTGCAATGATTGAACGAATTGAGTTCCTACGACAATCGTGTCTACAGTATCATGCGGCATGCCGCCATGACCTCCAAGACCTTGAATATCGATGTAGAAATCGTCAACGGCGCTCATAAAGTTACCTGCTCGAGTCGATACTTTACCATAAGGTAGTGGAGTCCACAGATGCACTCCGTATACGACATCCACTCCTTGCAGAGCACCCTCAGCTATCATCGGTGCTGCACCGCCTGGAGCAACCTCTTCAGCTGGTTGGAATAACAATCTTCTCTCGCCCTTCAGCTCATCGATATGCTGCATATAAAAATCAGCAATTGCTAATAAAGTAGCTGTATGACCATCATGACCACATGCATGCATCACATTAGGCACTTTCGAAGCATAAGCAACTGTTTTCTCATCTTGTATCGGTAAACCGTCCATATCAGCACGTAGAGCTATTGTAGGGCCTTTGAGATCCCCAACAATAGATACAATTAGTCCATTGCTTTGCGTACATCTCTGCACCTGACAACCCATGTCTTCTAATTTCTTTTGAATCCATGCAGAAGTTTTCGTTTCTTGAAAAGATAACTCTGGATTTTCATGAAGATAACGACGCCAGTGCACTGCTTTCTCATATATATGTTCAATATGTGGCTCCAAATGTGCAATAATGTTCATGGTGTTACCTCCTGATTTTACTACCTTTTACTTTAAAAATATCTCATCATATAGTGTAACAGAAAATAAGCTTTTGGGTAACCGTTTAACCAAGTAACGAGCAGTAAAACTCAATATAATAAGTTTGATATCGAGTAGTAGTCAACATCTGTTGCTTTTTGTCTATGAGTAATACTTGCACTAGAACTGGAAACATACTATCATTATGAAAGATAACAACAGTTCTTTATGATGAATTGTTATATTTTATTACTCTAATTTAATGACAAAAGTTTTTCTAAAAGCTAAGCATGATCTTCACTGTGTAACTTTGCTACTTTTCTTTCTTGAGAAGTAACATCGAAATATTATGAAAAGTTTTGGGAGGAAATAATATGATTATCGAGAACTCCGGTCTTAATGGACTAACTAGCGAATTAGGGTATTTAGATGAAGCTGCTGAAAAAGCTGGATTTGTGCGTTGGCAGTGGGAATACTATCGCGCTACATACGATTTGAAAATTTCTGATAAAGAAACTGATGCGGATTATTATGTACGTGTAAGTACTCGTGCCATTGAAGGAAAGCTAGAAAATCCTCATGCTGTGCTTAACATTGAAGATGTATATATCGGACGAGCTACTTTCCCGCATGGTCTTGATTATGAGTCTCCTATTCCGAAAAATGTGCTTACTATTGCTGATAAAGGACTTAGCCAATTGAAAGCATCATTAAGCTAATAGTGAGGTACTTATATGAAAGCTCCGCAAAAAAACAGCAAGGGTAGACCAGATTTTCTACTTCTTATTATGACCTTAATTCTAGTTGGTTTTGGACTAGTTATGGTGTTTAGCGCGAGCTCAGGTATTGCTGTTGTATCTCCTAGATATGACAACGATCCACTATATTTCACTAAACGCCAGTTCGCTTTTGCTTGCGTTGGTCTATTCTCTATGTTTTTCCTGATGAATATTCCATTTCGTAAATTAGGGAAGTTACAGATGTTGCTATTCATCCCCGTAATCATCATGCTTGCTATTGTTCCATTCGTAAGTGAAGAAATTAATGGTGCACGAAGTTGGTTCGGTTTTGGTGGCCTGGGAATACAGCCAACAGAATTCGCAAAACTTGCACTTATTCTATATCTTGGTGCGCTTATTTCGAAGAAGGGCGAAAAATTCCGAGATTTCAAGCGTGGATTAGTGCCCGTACTTATCATTGTTGCCTTTGTTTGCGCACTTATCATGATGCAACCTGACTTAGGTGCATGTATCATTATAGTGAGCTTTGCTGCGATGATGATTTGGGCAGGTGGCGCAAATCTGAAACAAATATTCTTCACATCTGTCATTGGAGTTGCAGTACTTACGCCAATGGTTGCGATATCCTATCTTATTAACCCTGATAGTTGGCGATATCGTATTGCTCGTTTCACTTCTTACAAAGATCCACTTGCTTATGCCCAAGGTGACTCCTTTCAGCTTGTTTCTTCTCTTCAAGCATTAGGCCATGGCGGGATTACAGGTGCTGGATTCGGTGAAAGTGTGCAAAAGCTCCACTATTTGCAATATGCTTATAGTGATTTCATCTTTGCAATTATTGCCGAAGAACTAGGTTTTATCGGTGCTGCATTATTTATTATTTTCTACCTCGTATTCATTTGGAGAGGGCTAATCGTTGCCGTTCGCTGCCCTGATACATTCGGAATGGTTACGGGTGTTGGGATCGTAGGATTACTTGCCTTCCAAGCATTTATTAATATCGGTGGGGTTACAGGTGCTATTCCACTTACGGGGGTTACATTACCATTTATTAGTAATGGTGGTTCTTCTTTAATCGTTACTATGATGTGTATGGGCGTGTTACTTAGTATATCGCGAGAATATTACCGCGTACTCCAAAAAACAACGATTACTTCTACAACCACGAAAAAAACGACTGCTCCGTCCTTTGACTAAAGGACAGGCAGTCGTTTTTATTATCTATTATTTCAAACGCATAACTACTTCTTCAGGTTCTTCTTCTTTGAAGGCTACACCTTCAACTTTTACATTCACTTCAACAACTTGAAGTCCTGTCATATTAGAAACCGCTTCTCGAACGTTCAATTGCAGTTGACGACTTACCTCTTGAATAGGAATACCATAATGAACGATAATACGTAAATCAATGGCCGCTTCTAATTGCCCTACTTCTACACTAACACCTTTTTGGACATTCTTACCACTAAGACGTTTGGCAAGGCCTTCAGAGATCCCACCAGACATCGCTGCGATTCCAGGAGTCTCGAGCGCCGCAAGTCCCGCTATTGTAGCTACTACATCATCAGAAATACGAATTACACCAGTTTGAAGTTCTTCGGTCATGTCATTCACTCCTCAATATGCCATATATGTACATTGTAAAGGATATAGTTACCTTTATCAAGGTTATTCAATTGAAAACAGGATTAAATTGGTAATTTCAAATAGTTTCACAAAAACTTATTAATTTTTATAGATAATCTTACAGTTTTAATACAATAAAAAAGACAATCTCTATAGAGATTGTCCCTTCTGATCTAGTGCCTCATATAATACCGCCAGATTACGTTCAAGACGACTTAAAATATCTTTACCATCTTTATTATTAACTAGCCCAATACGAACTGCAAAGTCAACTTCACGTGAGAACCCATACATTTGGGTGTCAAGCACTTCTTCATATAGGGGACATTGACGGGTTGTAAGATTCGCCATCTGAACTTCTATTAGCTTCTCTATTTTAGCTGCATCTTCTTGCAGAAGACGTAGTGCTCGTTCATTTAAAAATTCAGTATTCTCTAGTGCAGACATCGAATCCCTCCTTCACTGCTTCTCGAACAACTTCTACTCTCTTTATATTAGTCGAAAATCAATTATAGTACAAGGATAAAGTCATTTTATATGTAAAAAAGCACTTCTTCGTGGGAAGAAGTGCTTTTCCTTATTATTACTCAGTTATAATCGTTACATTCAAGTTGTGTTTTGCAAAAACATCTGCCATAGCAGCTTTTGCTTCAGAAGCATCAGGACCATGAACATGTAGTTCATAAGCGTGACCGCCAACTAAAGTTGTAAATAGACCTAGAATACTTTTAACATCGATGTATTTACTTTCTGCTTGTAATACGATTGAAGAAGTGAATTTGCCTGCTGTTTGAGAAATTTCAACAATTGCGGCGTTATTAGACATGGGAGATCCCTCCATATTATTAATTAGGTTTTTCAGTTACAATCATACCTTGAAACGTAATTTCCTTCAAGTACTTTCCATATTAAATCATATAAACTTATTACGATATTAAATTTTCAGCATTTAATGCCAAAAGATCATCCACAACAAATTGTCCATCTTTTCTAATTAATTCACCGTCAAAATAGATTTCACCACCGCCGTATTCCGGTCGTTGAATTAATACAAGATCCCAATGAATAGAGCTATTATTGTTACCATTGTTACATTCTTCGTAACACTGTCCAGGTGTAAAGTGTAAGCTTCCTGCGATTTTCTCGTCAAATAAAATATCATTCATTGGATTCAAAATATATGGATTAAAACCTATAGCAAATTCTCCAATGTAGCGCGCATCTTCATCTGTATCGAGTATTTGATTTAGCTTCTCAGTCTGATCTCCTGCTTCTGCTCCAACAATTTTACCATTCTCAAATGTTAATTTAATATTTTGGAATGTCGTTCCTGAGTATACAGTCGGTGTATTGTAATGAATCGTCCCTTGAACAGAATCTCTCACTGGTGCTGAGAAAACCTCTCCATCTGGAATATTACGATGACCAGAACATTTTTTAGCTCCAATACCTTTAATAGAGAACGAAAGATCAGTGCCTGGTGATACGATGCGCACTTGATCCGTAGTTTTCATTCGCTCAAATAGTGGTTCCATTGCTAGTTCCATTTTTGCATAATCAAGATTACATACATCGAAATAGAAATCTTCGAATGATTCCGTACTCATTTTCGCTAACTGTGCCATCGAGGCGTTTGGATAACGTAGTATGACCCATTTCGTTTTCTTAACTCGTTGTTCCATATGTACCTTCGTTCGATGAATTTGTTCATACCATTTCATCTTTTCAGCTGGAACATCTTGAAGCTCATTTACATTATTGCCTGCGCGTACGCCAATATATCCATCCATTTTTTTCATTCGTGCTAGATCTAACTCAGCCCAGAGTGTTATTTGTTCTTCTGTTGCATGTTGTAAAAGCGTTCGTAGAATGGACCGATCGCTCAACTCTACAAATGGATGACCTCCTCGAGCCGCAACTTCTTCAATTAAACATTTGACGAGTTCAGTCTCTTCTCCGATCATCTCAATCAATATATTCTCACCCTGTTGCACATCGATCGAATATTGCACTAAATTTTGTGCTAAACGTTTCAATCTTGGATCCCTCATTGAAAAAAACCTCCTAAAACTTTTTATTAACCTCTAGACTAACTTCTCTTCGAAATAAAAAGTAGTTTCGTAAGCATTTACGAACATTCCAGCTAATTATCATCATAAATTCACTTATTACTTTATCACTTCAACATAAATTTTGCAGTAATCCAGTTAAGATTGATCTAAACTTAATCCGCTCAGATCAAATTTTATGTTAGTTTTACGATATTCATTGAGTAACGATCCATTTTTCTTGTATTGCAGATTCGCGTATTCTTCCATCTTCAATGGCTTTGCTTTTAACTTATCAATAGTTATCGTATAAGTCATGCTCACCTTAAGCTCTTTCAACATCTCGGTTAGCGCCGTCTCTGCTTCACGAGATTGCTGCTCGACAAGCTTCACATTGCCACCAGCTTCTTCTGCTGCTCCTATAGCTTGCATGGTGACACTAGATAGTTCCTGCTCTAAGTGATCCTTCCACCGCTTTGTAGCAGCCTCCTCATCTGCAGTTACTTGTATGACGACAATACTTTTTTCTTGATCTTTATCTAAGCCTTCGTACATAATATCAACGTTGCTATAATTCGTTGCGATAAAGTCAAGATCATTAACTGGGTTACGCACAAGACTATTCCCTTCTTTTACATATAAAGCAATCTGCTTATGCCTTTGAATTTCTCCTTCAAATGAGTACGGCGCTAACGCAATGCCATCTGTAAAGCCCATCGCAACCGAGCCATCAAAGCGAAAGTCATCTTCAGCAGTAATACCAGCATGTACAAGCTCCAACCAATCATCACCAGATCTATTACCAGTGATAATGCTACACCCTTGCAGTAATACAACACATAATATTAAGGTTACAATACTACGTCTATTAATTCTGTTCATATACGAACCACCCTTTCTTCAATGCTACGTTGTTAGAGTGACTCTTTCTCACTAATCTTATTCGATTGTACAAAAGCAAAGCAAAGAGTGGCTGAAAATAAACTGCTTCTTGCAGTTCATTTTCAGCCACTCCATCATTCCATGTTCATCTAATCAACGTTATCCAATATTAATCCGATTTCTACCATTCTTTTTTGACTCGTATAACGCCATATCCGCACGATAGAATAGAGATTCTACACTGATCTTTTCTTGACCAGCTTCCCACTCTGAAATTCCACAAGATACAGTAACTTTCGGATCTGTTTCATTCTCTACTCTAATTCTTATACGCTCTGCAATTTGAATAGCACGTGAAGCTTCAACATTTGGCAAATAGATCGCCAACTCTTCTCCACCCCATCTTGCCGCGATATCACCATTACGAATAGAAGAACGAATGATTGCACTAACTTGAATGAGAATTCGATCACCGACTTGATGACCATACGTATCATTGACATTTTTGAAGAAATCTATATCAACAAGAATCAATGAGCCCTGCGCGTCTGAACGTTGACGGCGCTGGATTTGCTCATTCAAATAGTGACGTGCATGTAAATTTGTTAAGTTATCAGTAATGACCATTTTACGCATTTCTGCATGTAAGGAGGCATTCGTTACAGCTAAACCAATGTGTGAGCTCATCACTTGCAGCAATTTGTAGTTATCATAAGAAAAATGATTGGCATCTCGATGCGTAACAAGAATTACACCGACAACTTCACCTTCTACGAAAATAGGTGCTCCGATCAATGAGCGAGAATTAGTATCGTCCATTAATTCTGAAGATACTGGTTGTGTGTTCCAATAATCAGAAGTTATCAATGCTTCTTTCGTACGGTACACAATCCCTGTAAATCCGTAATCAATAGAGTAGGTCTTTCCTACCAATGCTTCATGATTACTTGCTTTCATCTTGAACTCATTGCTCTCACTATCAAGTTGTAATACGCAGCAATAATCAGCTTCAAATATTTTCATTAACTCCGTTGTTGCGAATCGGAATATCTCTTTAGAGCGTAGTGATTGATTCAAACGCTTTGTCATATCATTAATGATTTTCAGTTCATTAATAAGTAAATTAGATTGCTCATATAACTTTGCGTTCTCAAATGCCGAACCTGCAGTGTCTGCAATTAACATAAATGCAGGCAAATCAGATTCATCCCAATGAGAATTTTTGATTTCAATACATAGCACACCATATGCAGCTTGTTTACCATTCATCGGTATCGCTAATTTGATGTATCCATTCTGCTCGCGGTCTATGCAACATTTACCTTCCAAAAACGCTTCCGTCACAATATCATTCGCAGTGTTTCGGAACTCAAGCGGACGAACACGAGCATCACCTTCCAGGTGATCTTGTGAGAGGTACAAATAAATTTCGGAATCTTGATATAGATCCTCAAGACTATAAAGCACCTCACGAACGACGCTTTCAGCATTGATCTGATCATATAATCGCTTCGAAATTAGAAATAATCGCTCGCGGTGACTAGCTTCTTTGTCGATCAATGTTTTCTGTAACATAATTTCTTTCACAAACACACTTTCGAAGATACGATAAAAATGTACACGAAAATGTTTCATGTATGCTTCAAGTTCGATTTCAGATATCGCTTGCTCAACTTTAGTTGCATACACAAATGTTGCAAAAGCAACTGAATCTCTTCGACGTTTAACAAGTATCGCGCTATATTGAATGTTCTCATAGTTGAATTGAATAAATTGACCTTGCTCAAAACATAATTCTGCTACACGACTCATTTGAGTATCTAATTGCAGCACGCTCACGGGTAACGATAACTCCGAATGATTACCATAGTAACTATTCGCTTTTGTGTACAGTCTAAATATTCCATTCAGACATAATTTCATATCCCCAGCGTCATCGTACCAAGACTTATAACTTTCAGATAACAGTTCTGGAAGGTACGGTTCATCTGCATCATGGAAGTCTTCATCTGCAAACCAAATTGTTGGTTTATTTAATCCAATAGTTCCGTCCATCATCACACACCCAACCCTTCCCTTGCGACTCATAAGGAGATGAGCTTTCTCTTACATATCATACTCTATTTTTGAGAACTTTGCACTAACAACCTTCAAAATATTAGGACTTTAGGCACTTATCTAAAAAAATATTTAAATAGGCTAGTTTCATTTCATTTCTTGACTTTTAAGTCTAAAACTTTATAATATATGAATGATGGTATTATGGGCGTACGGTTTTGTGTCACCCTCAGGATATGTAAGGACTGTCAAGCCTGCGGCTGACATGCGGGGCAGTGTAAGAATGAATTCTTACTTTATAACCTTCTTATCCGCGAAACACAACCCCATCCTCAATAATTTCATTTGATGAAGGAGTTAATAAACATATGTCACGTTATACTGGTCCTAAATTTAAATTAAGCCGTCGCCTTGGAATTTCTCTAAGCGGTACAGGTAAAGACTTGAAAAGAGCTTTCCCTCCAGGCCAACACGGCCCTAACTCTCGTCGTAAGATCAGTGGTTATGGTCAACAACTTATGGAAAAACAAAAACTTCGCCACATGTACGGTTTGAGCGAAAAACAATTCCACAATCTATTCGTTAAAGCTACGAAAATCAAGGGTATTGCTGGTGATAACTTCATCGTGCTTCTTGAAAGCCGCCTTGACAACCTAGTTTACCGTCTAGCTTTTGCTAACACTCGTGCTGGTGCTCGTCAGCTTGTTGCTCACGGTCACATCACAGTAAACGGTAAAAAAGTTGACATCGCTTCTTACTCCGTTTCTGTTGGAGATGTAATTGGTCTTCGCGAACGTAGCCGTAGCATGAAATCAGTTAAGGAAGCTATCGAATCTCGTGTGCACCTTCCTGGTTACCTTGAGTTCAACGAATCAGCAGTTGAGGGTAAATACACTCGTCTAGCTGAACGTGCTGAGCTTTCTCAAGAAATCGACTTGCAACAAATCGTCGAGTTCTACAGCCGTTAATAAGATTTCGGCTTAAGAAACCGTGATTAAAGCCCAAGAAACCCTGTTTATAGGATTCTTGGGCTTTTTTCATTTTTTGAAACAACGCAATTTATACATTAAGCTTCTATGAATTGAAGCTATAATTCATTTAATAGGTAGACGTGAATGCGTAGGATTATTATTGAATTCAATGAGACCTAACTGTAATTTAGACGGTCCTTTTTTATTTATTCTATTACAGCAACTATATTTTTATGATGATGAAGAGTGAAGTATTATTAATCCCTGTCTAAAAAACGGAGGTAGTCCCCCAGAAGCTTCGCTTTTCTTTTACCGCTTAACAGGATAAATGGGTCAATAGACCTATATTAATCTGAAAAGTTCATTGATATCTAATACTAAGAACTCAAGAAATTCAAACTAAAAAACATCCTCAACACTTTCCTACTTGTATCATCTTACACTTTGAATTACCTCACTAGCGTTTTTCAAGTGCAACACCTCTATATCTACTACCCCACTTTTTGAAAATGACCGAACCTCTCTTGCCTTATAGCAATAAGCCATAAAACGCGCTTCGCCTGCCACTAGTATTTTAATGTTCCTGATACTTACATTTTTCTTACTATCAACATAAATAAGCTGCACGATCTTGCCAATATATTGTTGCATTAGACCACCGCCTTAATATCATTTGATCCTATTATATACGAACGCATGTTCTTATTCAATATTTAAAATAATAAAAAGCACTCGCAATGAGTGCTTTTTATCAATTATAAACTAGTTAAGAGTAACTCTTTTGTATCTCATAATCCGTCTTAATCCAAACGCACTCCTAGACAATTGCAACATTTTGTCGATTAGTGTCGTTTAAAGGTCATAATCAAAGAAAAGGTATTCTTTGATAATAAAATACAAGGAGAATTACCCAATGAAAAAAAATACTCTCTCACTTCTTGTAGCTACTGCTTTGCTTGGCAGTCTACTGACAGCTTGCTCCAGCAATAATAATGTAGAAACACCTGCAGCAACGCCTTCACCTACCCCTAGTGAAAATGTTGAAATTACTCCAAGCCCGGAGGTTGACCCGACTGTGCCTCAAAACCCCGACGAGAATAAGGTCGAGTCGTCAACAGACAAAATTATGAACACGATACTGGAGAAAATTGAACAACCTGGTCTTTTTGACCTGAGTTCGGAAGAATTGGAAGACTTTTATGGAATCAACTCTGAGATTGTAGACGAGTTTACGGTCAAAACTCCAGCTGTCAATCTAATAGCGAATGAAATCGCTGTAATTAAAGTAAAAGATGATAGTGATATCGATACAGTTAAGAAGAGTATGGAGCAACGTGCATCCGAAGTACAGAAGATGTTCGAGAATTACTTACCTGAACCATATAAGCAGGCCCAAAACTATAAAATCATAACAAAAGGAAAATATGTATTGTTCGTCATTTCAGAAAGTGCTGAAGATCTTGTAAAAGCATTTAATGAAATAGCTGAATAGTATAGGATACAAGGAACGTTAATAACGCCTTGCAGTTATGTAACGCAAAGAAGTCACTCAATAACGAGTGACTTCTACTTTTGTATATTTAATTAATTCATATACAGCTTTAGTACCTAACACTTCAGTAACCATATTTAGATTATCTAAATTTCGATTTTTCGCTGTGTTTTCTTGTGAATCAGAACTATTACCCCAACAAAGAAAAAAGGACTAAAAAACGTAAGCCACCACGCAAACGTAAATAGTCCCTTAAGAAGAGGGTTCTTGCCCCTCTCCTCATAATCCTAACATAGAGCATTGAATTAATTCAATTGGTGGTTATTGGTTATCATTCAATTATTGAGTGTTAGATTACACTATAGTGTCACTGTCATTAACTTTATTATCTTTATTAACAACTGCAGCTATTGTTTGTTCAATAATATCTGGTTGTTTCTTATCTACGGTAACAAATTTTTGAATAAGCTCATTCACATTTATACCTGTCACATTTTCAAGCATTTCTGGTGCAGTAGCCATTAGAGAGGTTACATAATTACTTAGACGAGCGGCTCCCTCACCATTTCCTGTATCAACAACTGATAGTTTATCAATTGCACTAATTGGTTCAGCAACTTTTCCTGCTAACTCAGGAAGCATTTTCAGTACGATGTCTAAAACCGCAGCTTCTCCAAATTTCTCGAATGCTACTGCTAATTTCTCCTTCGCTTCTGCCTCAGCTAATCCTTTCAATCGAATAACTTCTGCCGTCGCAGTACCTTGAGCTCGCTCAACTTCAGCAACTGCAATACCTTCCAAACGAACTTGTTCAGCATTAGCTTTTGCTTCCGCTTCAATACGATATTGAATAGCGTCAGCTTCTTTTAACTGTTTCAATTTATTTGCTTCTGCAGCTTGCTCAACAGCATAACGATCAGCATCAGCTTTCTTTTTCACTTCTGCATCATATTGCTTCTCACGTCTAAGTATTTCTTTTCCTTCAAGATCAATTTCACGTTCTTTACGAACTAGCTCAACTCGCATCTGCTCTTCAACTACAGATTGTTTCGCTTTTGCTTCTTGAATCGCATATGCTTGATCCGCTTCTGCTTTTGCCGTATCTTGATCTTTTTTAAAGGAAGCAATTTTCATTTCCTTATCACGTTCTGCTTCAGATATATTTGTATCTTTCATAAGCTCAGCTTTTTGTGCGGCTTCCGTTGCTAGCGCCTTCTGAATAGTAGCATCACGTGCTGCTTCTGCTTCTGCAATTTCTGCATCACGCTTAACCGCAGCAATTCTCGGCTTACCAAGTGCATCTAAGTATCCATGCTTATCGCGTACATCTTTAATTGTAAATGATACGATCACTAGCCCCATTTTCTTCAAATCACGTGCTGCAACACCTTGCACTTCTTGAGCGAATTTATCACGATTACGATAAATTTCTTCAACGGTCATCATCCCAAGAATAGCTCGCAAGTGACCTTCCAATACTTCTTGAGCTTCACTTTTCAAAGCTTCAGTTGGTTTACCTAAAAACTGTTCAGCCGCCGTAGCAATATCTTCAACAGCACCACCGATTTTAATAATAGCTACACCATTTGAAAATACTGGAACACCTTGAGCGGAATACACTTCTGGCGTCGCAATATCTAATTTATGTGACAAAAGTGATAGAAATTGTGCCTGTTGAAATATTGGTAGAATGAATGCTCCACCACCTCGGATAATTTTCACTTTGCGACCTGATTCATCAACAGATGTATTACGTGAACCTAGAAATGATCCCGTAATTAGCATCGCTTCATCAGGACTAACCGTTTTGTATCTAGCCCAAAATGCTAAACCGATAATTACAATAATACCAACTACGATTAAAGGCACTGTCAAAATTTCATTCATTCAAATATTACCTCCCAAATTTTTAATTAACTACTTGAAGTAACTTTTTAGAAATAAATAATCACTTTGGAAGCATCACCTATTTTATAAATGAATTTCTGCTACGTAAAGTATATGATCATGAACTTCTACAACGACGACATGACAGCCTGATGCAATAGGTTTTTGATCATAACTTGTAGCGATATGACTCGTAATACCGGCAATTGTCTTCACAATCACTTCTCCAAATCCTTCTACTGGAACCGGAGTAGTTACAACAGCTTCTTTCCCTACTAATTCGCTCATTGAATAACTAGTAGACATCTCAGCTTGTTCCATTGGCTTCACATACAGCAAGTAAATGAATATTGTGCCAATAATTCCGATGCCGATTGATATTAAAATGACCAATGCTGTTGCGAAATCCGTGTATTTGGTAAGCAAGATTCCGGATCCACCAAAAATTGCTAGCCCACCAATTAAAGTGATCGGCTGAATAAATGGTAGGTTGTCTAATTGTAGCCACTCCAATGAAGCATCAACAGCCCCTGCGAGTGTGTCCCCAAAAATTACGACAATAATGGTATACAAAATACCGAATATGAGACAACCCCAGTATAAAGTTTCCATTTCCCCTCCTCCTTTATCAAAAATATCAATCATGTTCATTTTACATCAATACATTAAATAATACATCATTTTCCAAAATAGGTTTCACATTTTATTTCATAGGTATACAAATAGTACTTTAGGATCATCTATTTCATTCGGAAATAATGCGTTTTATTTTACCAAATAATGAAACTTATCACCTACAAATACCGTCTATTCATTACGTAATGCTGCAAAAAACGAAAGTATTCAATACAATTAGAGATGCATAAATTGTCACAACTGAACGATTGCTTCTACTAATATAAGAACAATCTGGCACTTGCTTTTGTACTAACAATATACTTGACTAACATATTTATGGTATAATATTTCCGTTATGCTAGAGGAGGAATGTGAAAATATGCATGAGGAACAACAATCACAGCCACTTCCTTATGGAAAATGGCGTTGGTTTGTACTTATTAGTTTCTTAACATTCAAATGGATTATATTATTCGTCATTTTTGGTGGTTTATTAGCAGGCGGTGTCGTTGCAGGTTATGTCGCAGCCAATGTTAAGGGTGAAGATATAAGATCACAATCTTATATCCAAAGCAAAGTTGCTGAGTATTCTATGACAGGATATGTATATTTCAATGATGAGACACTTGTCGGTCAGCTACGGACGGATGAAGATCGTATCGTTGTTACATACGATGAAATTCCTCAAATCGCAATTGATGCATTAGTAGCGACAGAAGACAGTCATTTCTTTACTCATCCAGGGATAGATGTATGGGGCCTTGGTCGCGCCGTCAAAGAGAAACTGTTTAATGAAGACACCCAAACTGGTGGTAGTACGATAACGCAACAGCTTGCCAGACGGGTATTTCTTAATTTGGATCGCACGGATAGTAGAAAGATAAAAGAAATTTTCCTTTCCTTGAGAATGGAAAGATATTTGAAAAAAGAAGAAATTATTACGGCTTATTTGAATAAAATGCCTTTCGGTAATGGTTCTAACGGTTACCAAGTATTCGGCATTCAAGCTGCCGCAAAAGGGATTTTCGGCATTGAAGATTTGAGTAAACTTAATATTGCACAAGCTGCTTATCTTGCAGGCTTACCGCAATTACCATCAACTTATACTGCCTTTACTGGTTCTGGACAGTATAACGAAAAAGGTATTACGAACGCGATTAAGCGTCAAGGCGTAGTATTAAGTCGTATGCTTGAAAATGGAAAAATAGATGAAAACCAATATAATACAGCTCTTGCATTTGACATTCGTGCATCAATAGCTGAACCAACAGAAAAAGCTTACAACACTTATCCTTTCCTTATGTTAGAGGCTGAGCGTGAAGCAGCAAAAGTATTACTATTGCAAAAGAATAAAGAATTAACTGCTGCAGATCTATCATTACCAGAGAATGCTAACCTGATTGAAGATGCTCGTGAAGAATTATTACGTGGCGGTTATCATGTTCATACTACAATCAACAAAGATGTCTACGATATTATGAGAGAAATCGGAAGTAATCCTGATAACTTTACACCTGATAGTGCAGAAAAAGGTGTCGAGCAAGCTGGAGCTATGCTTATCGATCATACTACAGGTGCTATTCTTGGTATGATTGAAGGTCGTGACTTCTATCAAGAACAGCTTAACCATGCAACTCAGATGGTACGTCAACCAGGATCTACTATGAAGACAATCGCTGCATACTTGCCTGCCATTGATAAAGGCTTAATTCAACCAGCAAGTATCATTGATGATGCACCTTTAATTTTGAAAGACGGTCAAAAGGGCTTCCATATCCCAATGAACGCTAATCGTAAATTTAATGGATTAGTCACTGCACGTAATGCACTTAATCGGTCAATGAATATTCCAGCTCTAAAAATTTATAACGAAGAACTTACAATACCTGTTGCACTTGATTTCGTTAAAGAATTGGGTATTACTACGATTGCAGAAAGTGATTACTCCGCAAAAACTGGTGTAATTGGTGGTCTGCTTAACGGAACTACAGTAGAAGAACTTACGAATGCCTACGGTGCTATACCTAACAAAGGGGTATTCAACGATGCATTCATGATAGCCAAAATTACTGATACAAATGGAAAAGTAGTATACGAACATGAAGCAAAACCTAAACGCGTCGTTTCAGAACAAAGTGCCTATTTAATGTCAGATATGCTAAGAACGGTTATTTCAGATGGCGCAGGTACAGCACACGCTTTATCTGGTCAATTGAAAGCATATCGAGATATTGACTTCGGTGGTAAAACAGGATCTACACAAAGTTATGGTGATGTGTGGTTTGTCGGATTCTCACCAGATGTCACATTAGGTGTATGGGCTGGGTATGAGAAACCTACTCATACGTTAACGACAGCAGGTCGTACAAGAGCAAGATCGCTTTGGGGCATTATTATGAATCAATTAACAGAAAAGCAACCGCAGTTATTCGTGAATAAAGAGTTTACAAAGCCAGATGATATTGTGAAAGCTACTGTATCTTCAACAAGTGGACTATTACCTTCATCGCTTAACAAACAAGCTGGACTTGTTGTAACGGATTGGTTCAATAAACAGTTCATTCCGAAAAAGGTTGACGATACATTAGTCAACATGAAGGTCGTTGAATATAACGGTATTAACTATGTACCAAATTCACTTACACCTGAAGATATGTTAGTTGAAAAACTTGTCATTGTTCGTAAAACGCCGTTAGATCAACTGATGCTCGATCTAAAAGCAGCGCAATCCAAGCTATCAGCAGAAAGTCGTCGCGATCTTTCTGCATACATTCCTGCTGATGCTGGACGTGATGCACCGTCTATTACAGATCCTCGCGTCGATGATGGTTCCATACCGGATGCACCTTCAAGTGTTCGATTGAACAATGGCGTGATAACATTCTCTAATAGTAAAGCTTCAGATGTCGTAGGATATCGGGTATTCCGATCTGTAAATAACGGTGAATTCGAAAAATACGGTGACTCAATTATTTACAGTAAAGATAGTTATTCTATTACAGTAAAAGTAAATCCAGATGAATTCACTAACTTCTATGTCGTCGCTGTCGATGTTGTCGGGAAACAGTCTCAACCAAGCTTATCAGTCACTTCAGGCATCTGGAATCCAACACCTGAAACCGATCCAGGTACTGATATCCCAACTGATCCGTCTGTTCCGACTAATCCAGATGGCGGCAATGGTAGCGGTTCTGTAGAGTTACCTGTACCAGCAGCACCTACCGGTCTGTATGCAGAGTACTCTGGACTTAATTTAATTTTAAGTTGGAGCCCTAATCCGCTATCTGATCAAGTATCGCTTTATTATGTGTATTATAGTGCTGCTAATGATGGAAATTATCAATTACTTGGTTCTACAAATGGAACGAGTATTGAACATAGTGGCGTTCAACCTGGCGGAGCATACATCATCACTGCTGAGAACCAGTCTGGTGAATCTTCACAGTCTACTAAACTAGTTGTACAATAGTAAGTAACGATAAAAGGGATTAAGAGGCACAACGTACTGTGCTCCTTAATCCCTTCTTACTGTAGACAAAAGGCAATTGGAATATTAAATTCCAATTGCCTTTTGATTTTATGAGATATATTTGATATCAATTAGTCATAGCAATCATTAAAATAATCTAAGCTATGGTCATTAGTCTTCAATGGTTGATAAATCACCCGTAGGCAAATTCAACTCCCATGCTTTGAGTACACGACGCATAATTTTACCACTTCGCGTCTTCGGTAGCTTATCCTTAAATTCAATTTCACGCGGTGCAGCATGTGCTGACAATCCCACTTTTACGAACTGAGATATTTCTGCTTTTAGTTCCTCAGATTCTGTGTATCCTTCTCGCAAAGCAATAAATGCTTTAATGATTTCACCACGAATCGGATCAGGTTTACCAATGACTCCCGCTTCAGCAACAGCAGGATGCTCAATTAACTTAGATTCCACTTCAAAAGGTCCTACGCGCTCACCTGCAGTGTTTATTACATCATCAACGCGACCTTGGAACCAGAAGTAGCCATCTTCATCACGATAAGCAGAGTCACCTGAGACATACCAATCAGCGATACGGAAATACTCTTCGTATTTGGCATCGTTATTCCATACTTTACGCATCATCGATGGCCAAGGAGTAGCAATAGCTAAGTTACCCATGCGATATGGTGGAAGCTCATTACCATAATCATCTAGAATCGTTGCATTAACGCCTGGAATCGGCTTACCCATCGATCCTGGCTTAATATCCATACTTGGATAATTACAAATTAATTGCGCTCCTGTTTCCGTCATCCACCATGTATCATGAATGCGATGTTCGTATACTTTCATCCCCCAGCGTACTACTTCTGGATTCAGTGGTTCTCCTACACTAAGCACATGTCGCAAACTGCTTAGATCAAATTGGTTAACAATCTCATCGCCTGCGCCCATCAACATTCGGAATGCTGTAGGTGCACTATACCATACCGTTACTTTATATTTCTCAATCACACTATACCAATCACTTGGACTAAATCGTCCGCCTCGAACAATGTTCGTCACGCCGTTCAACCAAGGAGCAAAAATACCATAAGAAGTACCTGTTACCCATCCTGGATCAGCGGTACACCAATACACGTCATCTTCCTTCAAATCTAGTACAATTTGACCTGTATAGAGATGTTGCACCATCGCATTGTGAACATGATATATACCTTTCGGTTTACCAGTCGAACCAGATGTGTAATGAAGTAGCATACCATCTTCTCGATCAACCCATTCAATATTCTGCTCATCACTAGATTCAGCCATCAATCTATCATAAGATACGATGCCATCCCCTTCTTCAACATCATTACCAAATACGATAATATGTTTCAAAGCAGGTAATTCATCACGCTTAATCCGAGATAATAATGCAGGTGTTGTAACGATAGCAATCGCTTCACTGTCTGCCAGACGATCTTTAACTGCAGTTTCCATAAATGCTTCAAATAACGGGCCAACAATAGCTCCTATCTTCAAGCTACCTAATGCACTCATATATAATTCTGGTGTGCGTGGCATAAATATAAAAATCCGCTCACCCTTTTGAATACCAAGTTTTCTTAAAGCATTGGCAAATTTATTACTACCTTTACTTAATTGTAAAAATGTATAGCTTTCTTCTCGCTGTTGATCACTATAAATTAACGCAACTTTATCTCCTTTACCATTATCGACATGGCGATCAATTACTTCGTATGCCATATTGAGCTTTCCTGTAGATGACCAACTTAGTTGCTGTTCGACTTGATCCCATGAAAAATTTTTTCGTGCCTGTTCATAGCTCTGTAAATTACCATTAGTCACCGTTGCAGGTATACGCTCTTGATGTAATTCAATCATTGAATCACTCTCCTAATTCAAACATAAGATATAAGTATGCGCTTACATGGTAATTATTATATCATATATACATTACTTTGCACTAGCTATTTCCAATCTATCAACAATTAGTATATAGTTATGCTATATACTAATTGTTGATTACATAAAAATTATTTTCATACTCATATAAAAGGAGAACTACAATGGAGCATAGAAAGCGTTTTCAATCGTTTGAGAAATATGTCCCTTCCTTGCAGAAAAACATTAGAATCTCCGGTCCTATTCCTCCTGAGCAATTAAGTGAAATGACAATGGATGCAACTCTTGATGCATTCAGACGACCATTAGAACAGCATAAAGCGTTGATTGAGATCGCTTCACTGCCAGAAGGTCGAATCATTGCTGCTACTATAGATCAGCATATTATCGGCTATGTAACATTTCATTATCCTGACGAATACGAACGCTGGTCACAAGGTAAAATGATTGATCTTGTGGAGCTCGGGGCGATCGAAGTAGCTGATGATTATCGTGGACTTGGTTTAGGCAAAGACATGGTTCAGCTTTCTTTCGCGCAGCAACAGCTAGACAATATGATCGTTTATACTACGGAATATTATTGGCATTGGGATCTAGAAGGTAGTGGGTTAAATGTGTGGGATTATCGTAAGATGATGGAAAAGTTAATGCAGACCGTCGATATGATCTGGTATGCGACAGATGATGAAGAAATCTGTGCTCATCCAGCAAATTGCTTAATGGTCAAAATCGGATCAGAGGTACCACTGTCCTCAATCGAAAGATTTGATCGTGTTCGTTTCCGCAGTCGCTTCATGTATTAAGTGAGCTGATTAGCATACAGAAAGGAATGGATTGTATTTATGTTGAAGTCAAAATCTGTCTTCATTCATCCTACTTTAGCTAATTCCTATCAATTTCAAAGTAATCACCCCTTCCACCCTGTTCGTTATCAGTTAACGATAAGTTTGTTAGAACATATCGGAGCTCTTCAAGCTAATCAGATTCAAGAGCCCGCCATTACTGATGTGGAGCCTTTACTGACTTTAGCTCATAGCCAAGAGTATATAGATGTTATTAAAGGATTAAGTAGTAGTTCTCCCGATAATAGTCTTATTGATATTGCTGAGCAGTACGGATTACACGGGGATGATACGCCTTACTTTCTAGGGATGCATGAATCTTCCTGCGCTATCGTAGCAGGCACTGTAAGTGCGCTAGAAGCCGTCATAACGGGAGAAGCTGATCACGCCTATCATTTGGCAGGTGGACTGCATCACGCCTTTGAGAATCGCGCTGCAGGTTTTTGCATCTATAATGATGCGGTTATCGCTATTCGGCATATTCAGCAACAGCATCATGTTAAAATTCTATATATAGATACAGATGTCCATCACGGGGACGGCGTGCAATTAAGTTTTTATGCGGATCCCAATGTTTGTACGTATTCGATTCATGAGACTGGGAAATTTCTATTTCCTGGTACAGGATATCACTATGAGAAAGGTCTCGATCATGGCTTTGGCTCTTGTTTCAATATGCCACTTGATCCTTACACAGAAGATGACTCCTGGCTTGAATGTTTCGAGCTTACATTAACTAAAGTAATCGAACATTTCAAACCTGATCTAATTCTTAGCCAACATGGCTGTGATGCTCATGCATACGATCCGCTTTCACATCTCCATTGTTCAATGCGTATTTACGAAAAAATTCCAAACATTATTCATCAATTTGCCCATCAGTATTGTAATGGTAAATGGGTAGCAATTGGTGGTGGAGGCTATGATCTATGGAGAGTAGTACCAAGAGCGTGGTCACACGTGTGGCTAGCCATGAGTGATAATGAATTAGTAGAACAATTCAAAAAAACTGAGCTATACCCGCTACCTGACGCATGGAGAAAGTATTGGAGTAGCTATGCCAACGATGAGTTACCACTGTATTGGCAAGATGAACCTCATATGATCACAGCTATGCCAAGGCGTGCCGAAATAAGTGAGCGTAATCGACAAGTAGCAGCTATAGTTATCCAAGATATATAAGTCACATAACCTCTTTGTCCATTGCGTGTCAACTGAGTAACATAGACACTATTTTCGAGGTCTATCGGAGCACTTTACAATTTCTTTGGCACCGTAGACACCAATTTTGAGGTCTATCTGAGCTTTTTACAGCTTCTTCGGTGACATAGACACTATTTTTGAGGTCTATCGGAGCTCTTTACAGCTTCTTTGGCACCGTAGACACCAATTTTGAGGTCTATCTGAGCACTTTACAGCTTCTTCGGTGACATAGACACAATTTTTGAGGTCTATCGGAGCTCTTTACAGCTTCTTCGGTGACATAGACACTATTTTTGAGGTCTATTAGAGCACTTTGCAGCTTCTTCGGTGACATAGACACTATTTTTGAGGTCCTATTGCTTATAATAAAAAAGCGCTCAAGAACCTATATTTAGGATCTTGAGCGCTTTTAACATACTCATTAAGATTAAGACTGTGTATGTGAAACCATATAATCGATGATTGCATATGAATTATTCGCAGCTTCTACTACGAAGTCCGTATAAGACACATCAGCAGATCCATCAGCTTTATCTGACATAGAACGAATGATAATGAATGGAGTACCATTAGCATAACATACTTGTGCTACAGACGAACCTTCCATCTCAGCGCAAGCTCCACCGAACACTTCATGTAATTCTTTTACTTTATCAACACTCGCGATAAACTGATCACCAGAAACAACTCTACCAACGACAGTACGATTTTCGAACAATGCTTCACTAGCTTGAACCGCAAGCTTCACCAGTGATTCATCTGCAACGAAATCAGATACTTCTTGGAAAGGAATAATACCTTTAGCATAACCAAGAGCTGTAACGTCCATATCATGTTGGAGAGCACTACTCGAGATAACGATATCTCCAACATTTAATCTAGGATCAAGTGCACCAGCAACACCTGTGAACCATACACAATCTACATCCATAGATAATAAAACTTGTGTACAGATGGCAGCATTGACTTTACCAACACCGGATTTGCAATAGATTACAGCTTGTCCATGTAATGTACCCTCATAATAAGTAACGCCAGCAATCGTAGACTGCTGAACGTTTTTCACATTCTGATGAAGTAGTTCGATTTCTTCAACCATGGCTCCAATGATGCCAATCTTGTTGTATAACATTTATCTAGTTGCCTCCTACTGATTGACGAACAATTAACTCATGTGGAAGGATAACTTGTGATTGTTCGACATTTTCTTTCTTCATTAGCTTAGTTAATAAACGCATAGAAACAGCACCGATATCATACATCGGCTGAGCAACTGTAGTAAGCAACGGTCTTACCATAGAAGCCATACGTGAATTATCAACACTAATTACAGAAATATCAGCAGGTACTTGTAGTCCTTTATCTTGAATCGCATGAATAGCACCAATTGCCATTTCATCTGTTGCTGAGAATATAGCCGATGGGCGATTATCAAGTTCTAAGAAGTAACGCATTGCATCTGATCCTGATTCATAACGGTAGTTACCGATACGAACCAAAGTATCATCATATGCAATCCCTGCATCAGCTAATGCTTTTTTATATCCGTTAAAACGAGCATAACCATTAGAAGGATCTTCTAACGTACCACTAATCATAGCAATACGACGATGTCCTTGCTTAATTAATGATTGAACCGCGTCAAAAGCTGCAGCTTCATGATCAATATCAACAGATGGAATTTCTCTAGATTCATCAGAAGTAGCACAAAGCACGACTGGAACATTTGCTGTTTTGAATGCCTGTTGATGCTCTTCTGTTACTGCTCCGCCCATAAATAATAAACCGTCAACTTGCTTCTCTAACAATGTATTAATTACACGAATTTCTTTATCTTTCTTCTTATCAGCATTACACAAAATAATATTGTAATGATACATATTCGCAATATCTTCAATTCCACGTGCTACTTCAGCAAAAATAGCATTAGAAATATCAGGAATTACGACACCAACCGTTGTAGTTTTTTTACTAGCTAGTCCACGTGCAACTGCATTAGGTCGGTACCCTAAACGTTCGATAGCTTCAAACACCTTTTTACGTGTGGCCGGCTTAACATTAGGGTTATTATTTACAACCCTGGAAACCGTCGCCATTGAAACCCCTGCTTCTCTTGCTACATCATATATTGTTACAGTCACGAGCACTCTCTCCATTTGCTATAAATTAATTAAAACGTTCGACACATATTGGAATTATAATACTGTAAAAACACAAATTTCGCAATGTTTTGATCTTTTCTTACCAATTAGGCAACAATATCACTTGAAAATTACAAATGTACATTTTTTCTTTATGAAGATTTTATTTGAGCTCCAAGTTGTGACAATCTTTTCACAATTGAATTTAACCAATCTTGATCATGTAAACTTTGTGCTAATAAGTATAGATCGAGAAGTTCATTTGTTCTACTCTTGAGCATCTGATCTAATTGATCCTTTGCAGTTTGTTCTGTCTTTTTCGTAAGTTTGTATTCTACTAATAAATTTGCCCATTCATTGCGCTCGTTAAACAAAAAATTCACCTTTTTAGGTTGTTCACCTAATTCTTGTATGAATCCAGTAAGATCAGCCTTAACTTCAGGAATCACTTCACTTCTACTACATGTTTGACAAGTATATATAGGAACATTATCAATCTCTACTTTTCCAGAAAAAATAACTGTTCGCAGTTTTAGAGACATATTTTCCCCACAAAGACATAATTTTTGCATGAGGATCACTCCTTACAAGTACTCACTTCAGCCTCTTCAGGCTTCCATGTATCTAAGTAAGTGATTCGACATTTTTTTCTCATATTCCTGCTATTTCATTTAACTTAATTTTTTCCATAATCGTTCTAAATAAGGGACTTTAATGAGCAACACCCAAATTGTAGCACCGATACAGTCATTTCGCAGATCATACCAATCCATCATTCTTCCACCAACGTAATATTGATGAATTTCATCTGTTGCCCCATATAGTGTACATAATAACACAATGATGAGTTTATACCGCCATTGACTTGATTTCTTACCAAATGCGAAATCAAAAGTCATCGCAAGGACGAAATAACTTACAAAATGTCCCCAATTAAAATCTTCGATAAAAGGGAAATACTTTTGGAAAAACGGTAGAATCGTATTAATCTCATCGCCTGTCCGCGAAGATAAATAATATATTAATGCCATCCAAAGGATAGACGGTATCCAACGTAGCCACTTCACTACCATTTCACCTCACAAAACTTTTATTTAACTTCTTAGATCAGTTTCTTGCAAATATAAGTTGCTTCGAAAACATAATCTATAAATATTACTATTATTTGCTCAAATGAAGAAGCTTCGTTACAATGTATACATGTCGCTTGGTATTGCTTTCGATGTACTTTTTATTAACTAAGAAGTCCATCGATTTGTAAATAATAAGTTAAGTATCGCTTTTGATGTACTTTTTATTAACTAAGAAGTCTATCGAGAAGCAAATAAAAAGTTGGGAGATAACTAAATGTCACTACATAATCAAACGGTTATTTGCTTGTTGCATGATGAATTTGAAGATTTGGAATTATGGTATCCTGTATACCGTACTCGTGAGGCAGGTGCGACGGTACTTTTTGCTGGGCCTGAAAAAGGAAAAAAACATATTGGCAAATATGGAGTACCTGCGATCGCTGATCTATCTTTTGATGAAGTAAACAGTGATGAAATTATTGGCCTGCTTGTACCAGGTGGCTGGGCTCCAGATCAGCTACGTCGTTATCCAAAGGTACTTCAATTAGTTCAAGAAATGAACGAGCAGAATAAGCCAATTGGTCAGATCTGTCATGCTGGTTGGGTACTTATCTCAGCAAAAATTTTACAAGATCGCAAAGTAACATCTACTCCTGGTATTCGAGATGATATGGAAAACGCCGGTGCAACATGGTTCGATGAAGCTGTTGTTGTCGATGGAAATCTCATTTCAGCACGTAGACCGCCTGATCTTCCGCCATATGCACAAGCATTTGTCCAGGCATTAGAACAGCGAATGGTTTAACCATTCGCTGTTTCTTCAAATGCAATCATATATTCAGTAAGTACGCGTTTTATCTCTTCGCTAGTACCACTATGAATTACCTCATTGAATACTTGCTTACATTCTAATTTGGAAGAATGTATTAATCGCTCCTTCAAAGGTAGAATTGAATGTGCAGACATACTTAATGCATCTACTCCAAGACTTAACCAAATTGGTAATGCTCGAATATCTCCAGCTAATTCTCCACATACACTGATCGGAATTTCATGACGTTTTGCCGCATCTACTGCGATTGATAACATTTGAATAATAGCTGGATGGTAAGGATCATACATAGATGAGATTTTCTCATTCATACGATCGACTGCCAGCGTAAATTGTACGAGATCATTCGTGCCAATACTGAAGAAATCTACTTCTTTCGCTAAGTGATCTGCAATCATAACAGCTGCAGGAACTTCGATCATAATACCTACCGCTATTTCCTCATTGAACGCAATTCCTTCAAGCATTAGTTCATTTTTTGCATCTTGAAGTATTGTATTCGCCACTCTAACTTCATTAACAGAAGTGATGAACGGGTACATCAATTTAATTGTTCCATATGCACTCGCACGTAAAATAGCTCTTAACTGTGTTTTGAAAAGTTGTTTTTGATCAAGCGAGATTCTAATTGCTCGATAACCCATAAATGGATTTTCTTCTTCTTCAATCTCATAATAATCAAGATGCTTATCTCCACCAATATCTAAAGTACGAATGACAACAGAGCCACCTTGCAGCTTTTCTACTACTTTACGATACACTTGATATTGCTCTTCTTCTGTTGGGAAATCTTGACGATCCATGTAGAGAAACTCAGTGCGGAATAAACCTACGCCTTGTGCTCCACCTTTCATAGCAATCTCTAATTCTTTCACTGAACTAATGTTTGCTTCAAGTTTGATGCATTGACCATCAATAGTTACAGACTCTTGGTCAGCTAGATGATGCAATTGTTCTTTTGCGACGAATAATTTATGTTGTAAATCTCTATATTGGTTGATGAGATGTTCAGCTGGATCAAGATATACTGTCCCATCCCCACCGTCAATGAGAATCGTTTGTCCGGTAACGAATGATTCCGTTATCTTTCCTTCCATTCCTACGACAAGCGGTATGCCTAACGCTCGAGCCATTATTGCTGAATGAGAAGTAGTACTACCAGATAAAGTTACAATACCAAGCACATTCTCAGGATTAAGATGTGCCAATTGAGAAGGAGATATCTCTTTGGCAATAAGAATAAACGGCTGAGTATCACTAGGCAATTGTATCTCGGGAACTCCTAGTAAATGTTTCAAAAGTCGGTTACCTACGTCTTTAATATCAAGAGCGCGCTCACGCATATAATCATCTTCTAGTAAGTCAAACATCGTTACAAAATGATCAATTGCCTCTTTAACTGCAACCTCAGCTGCTTTATATTGCCTTTGAATTATGCCTTGAATTTCATTCATAAACACTGGATCATCTAATATTGCAAGATGAGCATCAAAAATTTGGGTTTCTTCTTCGCCAACCGTTTCCTTAAGCTCATCTTTTATTTGATTAATTTCATCTTTTGATGTACGAATGCCTTCATATACTCTTTCAAATTCGCGAGCAAAATCCGCTACATCAATTCGTTGTTCCGGCACTTCAAACTCCCAGTTAGGAAGGACAAAGGCTTTTCCTATTGCAATACCTGATGATGCGCCTATTCCTTGAGTCATTGTATATCCCCCTCATCCTTGCTCTCATGAAGCACAACTGACATTACTGATGACTGACCTTTTTTGACTCCCTTGAAAGGAGCGTACCGCCAAGATTTGACGCGATCTGAATTGGTAATGACCATTGGAGAAGCAAGTGACTTACTATCCTTCTTAACTTTTTGTATATTAAAGCGAATAAGCAATTGACCTGGCAGTACTTCTTCGCCTTCTTTAACGACAGCTGTAAAATAATCTTTACCTACTAACTTCGAAGTATCAATACCTATATGCATAAGCACTTCAAGACCATCGTCTGTCAAAATACCAATTGCATGCATTGTAGGATAGATGTGAATAACTTTTCCTTTCACCGGAGATACCAACTCTCCTCGATCAGGTATAAATGCTACACCGTTACCAACAAGTAGTGCTGAGAAAATCGGATCAGGTACTTCTGATAATGGAATCATCTTTCCTTGCATCGGAGAATGGAACGATATTTGTTGTTGATCACGATGAATCGTCTTAATCATTTCTTCTCGAATAAGCTCCGAGTACGTCCCAAAGACAACCTGAACATGTCCACCCCCGAGGCGAATAACACCAGCAGCACCGAGGTTACGAAGTGCATTAATATCCATATCCTTCTCATTCGTAACTTTTAAGCGGAGACGAGTAATACATGACTCCATCTGTATTATATTCTGCTTACCACCAATTGCTTGTAATATAAGCGGAGCACGGTATGGGATATCACCGACCCACTCATCAAGTTGCGAGCCTTCTTCTCGTCCAGGGGTTGGAATCTGAAAGCGCGTAATCGCCCAGCGGAATAGAAAGTAATATATAATCCCAGTGACTATACCTATCGGAATAATTAACCAACCTTTAGTCGATAGGTGCATATTTATAACGTAATCGATCGCTCCAGCGGAGAATGAGAAGCCATGCAAAATACCAAGTTCATATGTAATCCACATAATAAGCCCTGATAGTAACGCGTGCACAACATACAAATAAGGTGCAACGAATAGAAATGCGAATTCAATCGGTTCAGTGACACCGGTTAGAAACGAAGCAAGTGCTGCTAATGTAAAGGTACGACGAATTTTCGGTTTCAAATCTTCGCGCGCTTCATGAATAATAGCTAATGCAATTGCCGGTAAAGCAAACATCATCGTCGGATATAACCCAGCCATAAAAACTCCAGCAGTTGGATCTCCTGCAAAGAATCTTGGTAGATCTCCATAGACCATATATCCAGCATCTGTCTCATAACCACCAACTTGGAACCAGAAGATATGACTGACTAAATGATGCAATCCAAAAATAACTAATATGCGATGAATAAATCCATATAAGAAAACACCAAAACCACCAGCGAGCGAAATAACCTCACCTAGCTCAACTAATAGCCATTCAAGCTGCTGCGATAAGTTAACCATTGCTATAGAGAATAACAATGTAAAACAACTTACAAAAAACGGGACAAAACGAGGACCACCAAAAAATTGAATATATTCCGGTAAGCGCAAGTCTTTGAATCTTTGATAAGATACACCAGCAACGATCCCGATAAATGTACCTATTAATACAGTAGGCTCAGTACCAGGCGCATACTTCGAAGTGATTCCTGTATAAATAAACATCCCTACAAGTGCTGCCATGCCCGCACTTAAACCATTACTTGTTAATCCAAGCGCAATACCTAACGCAAAAATATAGGGTAGAAAATGAAATATAGATTGACTTGCTAGCAATAAAATCTCGTTCATGCCAGGTAGTCCTACATACTCCCATGGTAATTGTGCTAAACTTTGAAAAATTGCTGCGGCAGGTAGAATAATCATAGGGAGCATAACCGAGCGCCCTAATTGCTGTAAATTACCAACGAAAGCCATGTCGACCCTCCTTTGTGACAAATATTTATATTAAATTTCAACATATGCGATTGTTAATAAACACCTATTAAGATGTTACGTGTAATGTTCGTTTTTGTCAAAAGCATTGTTGTATTTGGTTCGATGAATCCTATAATGATGAATGACCTGGGAATTATATACATGATGAAGAGGGCTCTGACAATATTTATGTGTATATCTATATATATCGCACACAAAGAGAAGCGCAGCAAGGATTACAGCAATTCTTCGATAGCACCGCTACCGCTAATCTTGTAGCACATGAGATTTATCAAGTCAAAAATAGCCTAGTCTTCTCTGTTGGAAGTGATTCAGAACAAGAGAAGAAAATTGCTCTTGCGATGAATAGCTTTATAAGAAAAGATTAGTTTCACCGTTAAGTGAATAAAAACTTGATGCAGTTCCAATCAATATGAAGTTTGTTATTTCACCTAAATGGCATACTAGCAATATAACCAATATAGAAAAAAAGCTCTCTTAAGAAAAATGGAATTTTACTTTTTAGTGACTTAAATGCAGAACTTTGTGTAGGGGATGAAAAAGCATCCATGCCTGTTTGTTCCGCCATTAACATGGCTCTTTTCATATGCAAGGGATCACTTACAATTGTGAATCTTGTAAAATTGTTCTCTGCCGCAATTTCGTATGCGTATGTAAGATTTTCTTCTGTAATTTTTGATTTCGTTTCAATAAAAATATGTTCAGGATTAACATGATGTAGTATCGCATATTCCCTCGCTACTTCTGATTCGGAATACTGAGCACCACTTCCTTTACCACCTGTAAAGATTATGTTACCTACGTAACCATTCTCATATAGCCAAATAGAGTGATTTACCCGTTCACGTAGAACTGGCGATGGTTCACTATCCCATGCAGCCGCACCAAGTACAACTGCTACGTCTGTCTTCACTAATTGAACTTGATTACCAAAAGTCCAAATGCTTACACCAGAATAGATCACAAAGATAAGGAAAGAAGCTATTATTGTGATCGCTAACTTAAGCTTTAATTTTTTTGTCATTACATATCATTCCCTTAATGAAATCACATAAAGTCTCACATATTTAAGCAGTATTAATGAAACTTATAATATTTTTAGATTATCATAAGTTTCATTTGTAGATAACTGCTGCTATCTATAATTTCTAATATAGCTAGTTAAAATGGCTTAAGCTCTTTAATTAAATTGGACATACGCTCGATATTTACATGTTCTCATAGCATTATTGAAAATAAATGAAAAAGGTATTTCGCAGCTACATTTTTGTAGTACGAAATACCTATTCTCTTCGTTCAAAAACTTATTATGTTTATATTACTCATTTGCCATGTGGAAGTAGAATCGAATCCTCTACCTTAATACATCGATCCATAACAACCGTTAGACCGCCTTCTATTGCGATATCTGCGGCTTCTTGATTAAACACACCAAGTTGCAACCATAACGCCTTAGCACCGATCTTAACAGCTTCTTCCGCAACTTCTACAGTATATTCGCTACGACGAAATACATTGACCAGATCAATAGGGAAGGGAATGTCAGACAAAGAAGGGTAACATGTTTCATCAAGAATTTCTGTAGCTTTAGGATTAACGGGGACAATCGTGTACCCCTTCTTCTTCATCGCTTCAGATACCATATAAGAAGTCCGCTCTTGCTTATCTGATAGACCAACAACTGCGATCACTTTTGTTTGAGACAATAAACTTTTAATTTCATCTCGTGATGGATTTTCAAATGCCACTGCCCAACACCTCCTACTAATTATTAAAGTTGTACAACCTCTTGTAATAGTATGAGTACTTTTAAGATATATATGTTAACAAACATATATATCTTAAAAAGCGATTGTACATTCGGTGTTATTATTCGATGTCGACTAAGCTACGAAGCTTATCATCGTGATCACTAGCGAGCAGCGAGCTTGTCAGCACCGAGAAGATGCCATAAAGCAAGGGAAGCGAAGCGCACAACGTACGTAATTGGTACGTGAGCACTGGAGCAACCGATGAATGGCATATTCGATGTCGACTAAGCTACGAAGCTTATCATCGTGATCACAAGCTTGCTTCTACCCATTCTACTTGTGCGCCAAGAGCCTTCAAATGATCAAAATAATTCGGGTAAGATTTTGCAACATGATGAGCATCTTTAATACGTAGAGGAGCTTTAGAACGTAAGCCAACAATCGTTAATGCCATAATAACACGGTGGTCATAATGTGCATTGATTTCAACGCCACCCGGTAGACCTTCTGGAGAACCATGAACGATGATTTCAGCTTGACGCTCTTCAACATTTGCTCCCGCTTTACGAAGCTCATTCAAGTAATCTGTAATACGATCACATTCTTTATAACGTAAGTTCTCTACATTATAGAAACGAGATGTACCTTCAGCGAATACTGCAGCTGCTACCATCGCTAGAACGGCATCAGTTGCATGATCACCATCGAATTCAATAGCTTTTAATTGACTATTACCTTGTACATGTACAATATCATTTTCATGAGTAAGAGGTACGTTCATCATCTTAAGAACATCAACGATCGCACGTTCTCCCTGCTTACTTTTTTCCATTAAACGGTGTACAATAACATTAGAGTTAGTTACAGCTGCTGCCGCTAAAATAGCTGCAGAACCAGGGTAATCCCCTTGAACTGTGTACTCTCTTGCTTGATAAGATTGGTTACCTGGCACTTTGAAGCGCATGTAATCTTCATCAGCATGTATGATAATACCTGCTTGCTCAAGCACTTCAAGTGTTTGACCTACTACTACTTTTGATTTCAAATCATGTAGTACTTCAATTTCGCTATCTTCTTCAAGTAAAGGTGTAAGGAATAGTAAAGCACTTAGAAACTGAGAGCTAATATTTCCCGATACTTGGATATGTCCGCCACGAGGCTTACCACCTTTAATACGAATCGGTAGCTTTCCTTCATTGTGCTCAATCTCAACACCCATGGCTGTAAGAGAATCAATCAAATCTTGATGTGGACGTTTCCCTAACGAGTCTGGATAACGGTTAATAAAGGTTACATCGGGACATATTGATGCTATTGCCATCAAAAAGCGAAGTACTGCACCTGCATTACCAACATCAAGCTCTTTAATATCTTTCGGATTAGAACCAAAACCAGTAATAACGATTTTTTGCTCATCTTCTTCTAGAACTGCTCCAAGATCGCGGATACAACGGCGCATAGCGTCACTATCTTCACTATGTGCTGGGAAATGAATCGTGCTTGTACCTTCTGCTAATGCAGCAACTAGCAAATAACGTGTTGTATAATTTTTTGAAGATAAAGCTCCGATTTCACCTTGTAAATTAGGGGTTGGGGTAACGATAACATCCATGATTGATATCTCCTTTTCATTATCTATTTCAAATTGGCTTGATGCCATATTTCAACGATTTGGCTAACTACTTCAGGTAAAGAAAGATTCGATGTATCAATTGAATAATGTGCAAAGTCATAAGCACCAGCACGAGCAGACATTAGTTGATGGACACGTTCAGTAACGTCGCCTTGCAATAACGGACGACCTGTATCATGTTTTACACGAGCAATAATAACATCTGAGCTCGCGATTAAATGAATAACTAAACCATGCTCTAACATTAAATCTCGATTCTCTTGTTTTAAGACAGCTCCGCCACCAGTCGCAATAATTGACGCGTCAGGTGAAGATAGTAATTCCTTAAGAACTTCAGTCTCAATATTTCGGAATGTCTCCTCGCCAGACTGTGCGAAAATTTCTGAAATCGCTTGACCCGCATGTTTAACAATTGCAACATCAACATCATGTTTATGTAGCTGTAATACACTTGCTAACCCATCGGCTACTGCTGATTTACCTGTTCCCATAAAGCCGATTAAAATAATTTTGTTACGTAATGAATTAGTTTGCATAATATTCATCCTTTACGAGTGCTCATCTACACTATCATATCATCTTTAGTAATCGTAAGGATAGGAAAAGTTATGCCAATGAAAAGTTTTAGCTTATGCTTTCGATGCTACTTTTCATTTTTCAATGATGAGTATCGAGATGCCAATGAAAAGTTTTAGGAGGGATTATTGATGAAAGATATACAACAACATTCATTTCAAGATCATACGAAACAAAAAATCGAACGAATTCTTGATTCCACATATCCATTATCTCGTGACGATGTCGTGTGGATGCTTGGTTATATTACAAAAAAAGTGGCTGACGAAGACCCGTCTATTACGGGTCTGTCGCAGCCACAGTTATTACAAAATTTCCACGCTTATGCTGAAGTAGCTATGGCGCTTATTGGGCGCCGCAACAGTAGTGATCAGGAAGCTGAACGATTACGCCAATGGCTTCGTCAAGCTTCAAGAGGGTTACTGTAACAAATAATTAAGATTGCATCCAGTTGAAGTGGAATGAACCTTCTTTGTCCACACGTTGGAATGTGTGAGCACCGAAGTAGTCACGTTGAGCTTGAAGCAAGTTTGCAGGTAGACGCTCAGAACGGTAGCTGTCGAAGTATGCAAGAGCACTAGAGAATGCAGGTACAGGTACTCCGTATTTCACAGCTGTCGCAATAACTTCACGCCATGCAGATTGATAAGACTCAACAATATTTTGGAAGTATTGGTCAAGTAATAGATTACGAAGTTCTGGATCACGATCGTAAGCATCTTTGATGTTTTGTAAGAATGCAGCACGGATAATGCAACCACCACGGAAGATCATTGCGATTTCGCCGTATTTAAGATCCCAACCGTATTCATCTGATGCAGCACGCATTTGAGCAAAACCTTGTGCATAAGAACAAATTTTACTTGCATAAAGAGCTTTACGAATTGATTCAATGAATTCAGCTTTATCAGCAGTGAATGCAGGACGCTCAGGGCCGCTAAGTACTTTACTTGCAGCTACGCGTTCTTCTTTCATTGCAGACAAGAAGCGTGTGAATACAGATTCAGTGATGATGGACAATGGTACGCCAAGATCTAGTGAACTTTGACTAGTCCATTTACCAGTACCTTTTTGACCAGCAGAGTCAAGAATAACATCCACCATTGGTTTTCCAGTTTCTGGATCGTATTTAGAGAAAATATCACGAGTGATTTCAATTAGGTAGCTATCAAGCTCGCCTTTGTTCCACTCTGTGAAGATTTCATGAAGTTCTTCAGTAGAAACATTAAGTACGTTTTTCAATAGGTCGTAAGCTTCGCAAATTAATTGCATATCGCCATACTCGATACCGTTGTGCACCATTTTCACGTAGTGACCAGCACCGTCTGGACCGATATAAGTACAACAAGCATCTTCGCCAACTTTTGCAGAAATTGCAGTAAGAATTGGTTCAACTAGCTCGTAAGCTGATTTTTGACCACCTGGCATAATAGAAGGGCCTTTAAGTGCTCCTTCTTCACCACCAGAAACACCAGTACCGATAAAGCGGAAACCTTGTGCTTCAAGATCTTTACTACGACGTTGAGTATCAGGGAAGTAAGCATTACCACCATCGATAATAATGTCGCCCTCAGCAAGATGAGGAATTAGAGAGTTAATTGTTGCATCAGTACCCGCACCAGCTTGTACCATGATAAGAATTTTGCGAGGAACTTCAAGTGATTGAACAAACTCTTCAATTGTGAAAGTTGGAACAAGGTTTTTACCTGGAGATTCAGCAATCAATTCGTCTGTTTTTTCTCTTGAACGGTTAAACACAGAAACTGTGAAACCTCTGCTTTCAATATTAAGGGCTAGATTACGACCCATTACAGCCATACCGATAACGCCAATTTGTTGTTTAGACATCTGGTTTATTCCATCCTTCATCTTTATATTTTTCTCACAATAGCTATATTCTACTCTTTTTGTGCAAAGAAGAAAACAGTTTACGATGAAATTGTGATGAAATCTCATCAATTTTATCAATAATGGACTAAAGTTTAGCTTATATTCTCCAATTGTTCAACAAAAAAAACGGTCAGCCACCAAATTTCTTAGAGGACAGACCGTTTGAATATCGTTTTCATTATATGTCTACATTTCGAGTTGTAACATCTCAAGACGTAACAGCTCCAATTTATCAATGATTTGCTGAGACTTTTGCTCATCTTGCTCAATGAGTGCATCATTTAAGCAACTGAGTTCATAATCTAATTCCAAACGTAACACAGCAATACGTTGCTCAGCCCGCTTGTTCTGAAAAGCTTGGATCATATCCTCGAAAGTTACATAAGGCTTTTTCTGATAAATGATACGATGTTCCATACCAGACACCTCCACCAGTCGAATAATTTCACCGAACATAATGTTCTCAATGACAATTTGTCGATCTTTGATCCGCTTAACTACAGCATGCCCACGTGTGTCGTTAATAAGCTTTTCGATTAGTTCTGATAATCTCTCGTCCTTGATTATATAATCCCCAACAATGCGGTAGCGTTGATTCACTTTCTCGAAATGAAGTTTAACTAGTTTTCTACCCGTCCTAATCGAAACTAGAAATTTCCCCTCAGTCTCACTCCAATATAGCGAATACCCCTCCTGAATCAGCTCTCTGATGAGAGTTTGGATTTGGCGCCGCTCGAAACGAAGTTCGAGATTACAATATTCTACTTCATAGTTTCTGTTCACGGCATTCCCTCCTAAAACTTTTCTGTGCTTCTTAAGCAAAATCTCCCATTAATGACTGTAAAACACTTACTTCTGAAGATTGAGAACGATGAAAGTAAACTCCAAAACTTTAATCAAGACAATAGCCTAAATCTTCTGACTATTTACTTTTACCATTATCTTATACTTCATCTTATGTATTGGCAACTTGGTTTATTGACTATTTTTCGCTCGTTTCAATAATGTTATGTTTGAGCTTAGTCTAACCATCATTTCTAAAATTGAAACAGGACAGAAAAGAGCATTTATGTTATAATCATTATTAAATGATAAATCTTCTCAATGCCTATGATTAGTGAAAAGGAGTACCTTATGACACAACAAATAATTCAAGCTGGATTTACTGCTGAAGATTTTGATATCTTTCATATAGCAGGACTTGATGAGCGAATGAGCGCCATCATTGAACGAATTAGACCCAAATTCCAAGCTATCGGAGAACAGTTAACTACAGAATTAAGTATACATGCCAGTAATGAAATGTTTCTTCATATTGCTAAACATGCTCGCCGTACTGTTAACCCTCCAAAAGATACTTGGTTAGCTATTTGTAATAACAAACGAGGATATAAAGCACATCCCCATTTTCAATTAGGATTGTTCGACGATCATCTATTTATCTGGTTTGCGTTGATCTATGAAGTTCCCAACAAAAAAAGTATAGCTAATACTTTGTTGAACAACCTCCAACAAGTGATCCATCAAGTGCCAAGTGACTATGTTATTTCACAGGATCATATGCAAAAGAAAGCTCAATCTGTTCAGAATCTTGACGAAGAAGATTGGACCTCCATTCTAACTCGTTTCCGAGATGTTGGAAAAGCGGAGTTGCTTATTGGACGTCACCTGACTCCAGATAGTGATATCGCTCATGATCAACAGAAACTTATAGATTATGCGGCTGAAACCTATTTACAACTTCTTCCATTATACAAATTAGCATACGAAGCTTAATGCAATATATTAGCCACTGGCAGTCATCATATAATTATTACTGCTCTGCTCATAGAAAATGAAAAAGGAACTTCAATTCATATTGAAGTTCCTTTTTATTAGTTATTGGATTCAATTATCTTTTCATGTCGATCTGCAAGTTTGAAGCCATATACAAGGAGTAATGCTAATATACTTAGTAAACCTGCTATTAGATATGGTAAACCAATGGAAACCGTAAATAGTAGTGTACCGATAATCGGACCTGCGATACGTCCTAAACTGTCCATAGAATTGCTTAAGCCAGATGCAACCCCAATACTTACTTTTGTTTTCAATGTAATTAACGAAGTGATACATGGACGGGTTAACGAATTACCAATCCCGAACACTGTAACTGAAATCGTTGCCCAAAGAAATGTATTTGCACCCAATAGCATAAAGAAACCTACAGCGGATATTATGGAACCAATAACGATAAATTTCGGTTCATCCCCTGGCTTCACTAGACGACGTACAATTCCACCTTGTACCAATGCCCCTGCTAAACCACTGAATAAGAACATCGTCCCAACTTGAGATGGTGTAACATCAAACCGTTCAATCCCGAATAACTGAAGCGTTGCCTCTAGAAAGGCTAATGTAAATGTTACGAAGAATGCTAGTACATATAAATATTTTGATGTACCTTGGAATGCAGTCCATCTCGAAACTTTAGGTTCATTAGCAGAAATTAAATTTCCGGTATCCTGCAATATTAATATCGCAAAGATTGCTGTGACTAAAGCGAGTGCAGCTGCCACAAAGAATGGTGTCGTCAGATCAATAACGCTTAGCATGCCACCTACTGCTGGTCCGATCATAAAACCGAACCCGATAGAAATACCAACAAAGGCCATTCCTTTCGTACGATTTTCAGGTGTTGTTATATCAGCTACATAAGCAACAATAACTGATGTTACTGCACCAGAGAATAAACCACCTAAAGCACGAGCGATATACATTAAAGTAAGATGATGAGCTGATAAGCCAAACATCAAGAAACTAATTGAGAATCCTAGTAAACCAATAACAATAATTTTCTTTCTTCCTACTCGATCAGATAACCCACCCCAAATTGGTGAAAGTAAAAACGATACGAGCGAGTAAATAGCAAGGATTGCACCATTATGTATTTCTGCTTTACTCGTTGCAGTATCCAGAATAATTTCAGGCATAACTGGAATTATAATGCCGAAGCCAATAAATGTAGTCATCAGAATTGCCATGACCACTAACATTCTTTTATCCATCATTTTCTAATCCCTCCGCATCTAACAATACTATCATAATTAATCGATCTTAAACTATGAACATTTCGTCACAACTTGTCTTCCCAATAATATGCAATATATTAAATTTATAAAAAACGTATTGCATTCCATCATGTTTTTGTTATACTCAACTTTGTTTGTACATCTAATGAAAGGCAGGGATGTCAACGATGGACCATCGTCGTACTCCATTATTTACTGCGCTTCGCAACCATGCGGAGCAAGATCCCGTCCAGTTTCACATACCAGGACATAAAAAAGGCATCGGAAGTGACCCAGAATTTCGTTCTTTTATCGGTGATAATGCCTTGTCCATAGATCTAATTAATATTGCTCCACTTGATGATTTGCATCAGCCAACTGGAGTCATTGAAGACGCTCAACAATTAGCAGCAGATGCTTTTGGAGCAGATTACACTTACTTCTCTGTACAAGGGACAAGCGGTGCGATTATTGCGATGATTTTATCAGTTTGTGTACCAGGCGATAAAATCATTATTCCACGTAACATTCATAAATCAGTACTGTCTGCTATTATTTTTGCAGGTGCTAGACCAATATTTATCTCACCTGCACGTGACAAAAACTTAGGTATTGATCACGGTATTACGACTAGTTCAGTAAAACGTGCATTACAGCGTCATCCTGATGCTAAAGCTGTACTAGTTATTAATCCGACATATTTCGGTATTTGTGCGAATTTGAAAGAGATTGTAGACCTTGTGCATAGTTACCAGATCCCTGTTCTTGTTGACGAGGCTCATGGTGTACTAATTCATTTCAACGAGAAATTACCAATGTCTGCTATGGAAGCCGGCGCAGATATGGCTGCAACAAGCGTTCACAAGCTCGGAGGGTCAATGACACAAAGTTCTGTTCTTAATGTCAAAAAAGGACTTGTGAACCCTCAACGTATTCAAACTATTCTAAGTATGCTTACAACAACATCAACTTCATATATTTTATTAGCATCACTTGATACTTCGAGAAGAAATCTCGCGTTAAATGGTGAAGCGATCGCGAATCAAGCTATTGAATTAGCTGAGCAGGCCCGTGCAGCGATCAACCAGATTCCCGGACTGTATAGCTTCGGTCAAGAAATTCTTGGTGATGAAGCAACTTACGATTTCGACCCAACAAAAGTAACGATTCACGTTAGACATCTTGGCATTACTGGTTATGATACGGAAAACTGGTTACGAGAACATTTCAACTTAGAAATTGAAATGAGTGATATGTACAATATATTGTGCCTTGTTACTCCAGGTGATACTTCTGAATCTATACAAAAACTTATTATTGCCTTGAAAACTCTTTCTGAAACATATTTTGAAGGAGCAGAAGCTCGTGAGCTTGTCGTGAAAATACCTGATATCCCGCAATTGTCTTTGACACCACGTGATGCTTTCTATGGGGAAACAGAAACGATTCCTTTCAAAGAGTCAGCAGGTCGTATTATTGCTGAATTTATTTATGTGTATCCACCAGGTATACCGATTCTTTTACCTGGCGAAGTTATTTCGCAAAAAAATATTGATTACATTATTGAGCATGTTGAAGTTGGTTTACCTGTTAAAGGTCCAGAAGACCGAAACATCGAATTCGTTAAAGTTATTTTCGAAGAAACAGCTATTTCGTAATCATAAGTAATAACTACAAAACTGCACTCCAAGCGTTAGGTTCATCTATCTATTGGGGGCAGTTTTTTTATGTAAACAGTCAAAAAAGTAGAGCTAAGGAAATCCTTAGCTCTACTTTACTTGCTTCTATTATTGTTCGCCGTTTTCAGTGTTGGCGATTTCTTCATAGATTGCTTGAACACGATTCCACTCTTCGTCATCTTCGATTCCGACTAAGAAAGCTTCCTCATTTTCTTCTTCAACACGGAAAATTACTCCGTCTTGCTCTGGATCTTGACGATCAAGTAGTACGGCATACATCATGTCCTCAGACTCAAATGTATATACCATTACCATTTCACGTTCTTCGCCTTCATCATTTGCTATGATAAACACATGTTCTTCATGCTCATGGTCTTCGCCACAGCCACAATCTGCATCATGTTGATGTTCACTCACAGTAGTTACCCCATTTCAGTTGAAAATATAATTTATACGTTATCATGTTAACAGAATGTTCTGCCATGGTCAAACAGGATTTAGTTAGCAGACGAGGTAATTAATTTCTCAGATGTAATCGTCCAATCATCACTATTATCAGGCTTCATGTAACATCGGATTGTATATTTTCCACTTAATGAGAAGCGATAATTGGTTTCTTCTGTTACAAACCAATAATTATCTCGATTCTTTTCTACTTTTATTTGCTGAATTAACGTTTCTTTTCCATTCGGGTCAACGATCGTGAATTTAGTATCGTTCAACTTAAAACTCACATTATCTACTTGCGCGAACACTTTTATCTTGCCGCTAAATCCTTTCTTCACTTCACCAAATGTAGTTTCTTCACCATTGCTACTACTATATAAAAACATATGCACATTCGGCGAATAAATAGTAGTTGTCTTTGTGTTAGCGTTCCAATCGACTATAGCATGCAACGTTTCACCGACTTTGCGAAGTGGTAAATACGTGCTATTATCTATATTTTCACCAATCTCGCCTAAATTCGCATCATTAATAATTACTTTTATTTTGGAACTAGATGCATTTGCGAGTACAACCGTTGCACTCCAAATCATAACTACACTTAATAGAATGAAAATTTTCTTATGTTTCATCGTTTGTTATAACCTCCATTTATTAAATCATTCCTAAGCAGTTAGACTCCAGTTTAAATAAAAAGTTACGTTAAAATGAAAAAGATTTAATGTTTTTTGCCTATATTATTAAAATTATGAGTAATCACTCATTTCGTAAGTTATTATTTGTTCACTATGTTATTTAACGGACTCAAGTAAGAGTTTAAAAACCTTGAAAGAACTGTTGAATAACATTTACAGTTTAGTTACAATTCTAGGAAATGGTTTGTACAATAAATCTATATAATTTCCGTCATATTTGTGAGCTATATTACAGAGTTCGGCTCAGTTATCGGATATAATATATAAGTCTTAGCTCATGCTAGAGGAGGTTTCTATGTGATCATTACTATGATTGGCACTGGTAATGCTTTTGCCAAGCAGCATTATAATAATAATGCGTTAATACAACAAAATTCGTTCAATCTGCTAGTTGACTGTGGGATTACACTCCCACATGCACTGTATGAGCAAGGCTACAGCTTCGATCAATTAGACGGTGTTTTAATTAGTCATATCCATTCAGACCATGTTGGTGGCTTGGAATCATACGCTTTTCAGATGATGTTCAGATACAAGAAAAAGGCTACACTATTTATTGCTGAGTCACTAGTGGAACCTTTATGGGAAACTTCACTCAAAGGTGGGCTTGTACAGGGTAATTTCACAAGTATCGAGGATTACTTTAATGTCATCCCACTAATACCGAATACGACTTATGAGTTAGCTCCTGATTTGCACATTAAGTTAATTCAAACAGAACATATACCGAACAAAGATAGTTACTCTATCTTATTCAATGATACATTTTTCTACTCAGCAGATATGACTTTCAATCCACAATTGCTGCAGCAATTAGTAAACGATGGTGTACAAACGATCTATCATGATTGTCAGTTAGAAAGCCCGGGTGTGGTCCATACATCATTAGAAGAATTATTATCTTTACCCGACCAATTACAACAAAAAATTAAATTAATGCATTATGGTGACACAATCGGGGACTATATAGGTAAGACGGGCTTAATGGAAATTGTTCAGCAAGGTATACCGTCTACTATGTAGTGAGGGAGTGTGTAACAATGTCAGAGCAACATGAAGTTGTCGCGGTAAGACGAAATTCTGAAGGAAGTATAGTAGAATTCAAACTATCTTCTGGCCAAGTAGTTGATTATATGCAAGCTCAAGAAATGGTTAGTAACGATGAGATTAAAAATTTACAACTGTTCAAAGGTAGAGATCATGAGCAACATATTCGTTCACGGCCCGATGATACAGTTGCTAATAACTTAGATCAATTACCTACATTTTAATTCTACGACAAAAAGGGTAGTACGCATTAATGTGCGTACTACCCTTTTCTTATCATTGATTATGTCGACTTAATAAATCTTTACGTTTATTCCAAACATCATCACTTAGTACTACTGAATATTTTTCAGGATTTAATTTACGTAATGTTTCCGGCCAAAATAAATCAAGCTGGGATTGATGATATTGCGCAATTTCTTGTACTGTAGGTAGCTTATATACACACTGACCCTCTACGAATATAGGTTGTAACAACGGCAGAGCTGTATAACGATTTACCTTTCGTCTAATATGTGAATGAGCTGAATCGTACAGCATTAATGGTTCCACTAAAGATGGAGCAAGAACTTCATCATGCATGACAATATAATCTGCTTCTGCTTTCCCTGTATCATAGTTCACAATACGATATACATTTTTCTTGCCTGGTACCGTTATTTTCTCCGGATTACCAGAAATTTTAATAACGGGTTCATATTGTCCGTTACGCTCTTTCGCTACAAGCTTATATACGCCACCTAGTGATGGGTTATCTGAAGCGGTAATTAGTTTCGTACCTATGCCCCAACTATCGATACGTGCACCTTGCGCCTTCAATTCAACGATTATGTTTTCATCTAAATCATTAGAAGCAACAATCTTCACATCAGGGAAACCCGCTTCATCAAGCATTTCACGAGCACGCTTTGATAAATACGCTAGATCTCCACTATCGAGTCGAATGGCTTTCATCCGTTTTCCCTTTTCAGCAAGTTTACGTGCAGTTTCGATAGCATGAGGTACGCCTTCACGTAATGTGTCATACGTATCTACGAGTAAAGTTACATCATCAGGTAACGCTTCAGCATAACGATCAAATGCCTGCTGTTCATTATCATGAATTTGTACCCAAGCATGAGCATGAGTGCCTTTGGCTGATAAATTAAACATCATAGCAGCTCTCATGTTAGAGGTAGCATGGAAACCAACTAGACAGGCCGCTCGCGCTCCCCATATTGCCGCATCTGCCTCTTGAGCACGCCTTGTGCCAAACTCCATCAATATATCATTTGGGGCTACCTGCTTAATTCTCGCCGCCTTAGTTGCGATTAGCGATTGATAATTCAAGAAGTTCAATATTGCTGTCTCAATAATTTGCGCTTCAAAAATAGAAGCCTCTACTCTTAATATGGGCTCATTAGGAAAAACCAACGTACCTTCAATCGCAGCATAAATATCACCAGTGAACTTGAATTGTCTAAGTTCCTCGAGAAATGGAAGGTCATAGTTTTCCTCTTGTGAAGCTAGAAATGCAATTTCTTCCTCAGAAAATTTCAGACCTTGAATGTAATGAACAATTCTTTCGAGGCCTGCAGCTACAGCAAAACCATTACCGAATGGTAACTTTCGAAAATAAACATCAAAAATCGCTTTTTGATGGTGAGTATGATGCTTCCAATGAGCATACATCATATTAATTTGATATTTATCTGTATGAAGCATAAGATGTTCAGACGTCATTACTTTACCTACTCTCCGTTACTAACAATTTGAGCACCTAAAGACCCTCGGAAGTGACTAAGTGCCCAGTCATGCCCCGCAGCATTGAAGCTTGCTACTGCATCTTCATGGATAACTACATTATATCCAAGATTATAAGCATCAACTGCGGTATGAAGCACACAAATATCGGTGCATACACCAACGAGATGAAGCTCATTAATATTACGCGCTATAAGCTTGAGATGAAGATCTGTTCCACAAAATGCACTATAGCGAGTTTTATCCATCCAGTAGATGCGATTGGAATGTTTTTCGTATATATGTTTAAGGGTTCCATATAACTCTCTACCCTCTGTACCTCTAATATTATGTGGAGGGAATAACTTGGTTTCCGGATGGAATGGATCATTCTCTTCATGTAAATCTACCGCCATTACAACCATTTCATCTTGTTGTATAAATTGTTCTGTTAGTTCCGTTATACGTTGCTCAATAGCAATGCCTGGATCACCGCATGGTAATTTACCTGTAACAAAATCAATGGTGTAGTCGATAACGATCAATGCTTTCATCATCATTCACCTCATATTAATTAATAGTATCATTATGAAGTTTTTTTCAAGGAAGTCAATTCGAATAATGGAATGCTTGATCTTTTTTTGTTCATAAACAGAAAAACGCTGTATAAATAGTCAACGAATGACTACTATACAGCGTTCTCATACAAATATATTGTTATAAGTCTTCAGTTTAATATTGTTTTTCTACAAATTCAACTTTATATTGTTTGTCTACATAAACAACTGTTGATACGTTAGTAATCACTTGAGGATACATCATATCCGGATTAGGCTCAACAATATCAATATCTACATATGCGATATTATCAACAAAATTAATATGAGAGACTTTAATTCCGTATCCAGGATGAGGTACATCAGCTGAAATCGTTACTTTATTTACATTGTCAGTTAATGCTTCTGTAGTCAACTTTACATTGGTAGGTAGGATTGAAGGCTGAACTTCTTCATTACCTTTTATCGTATCTGCAAAGATAAGAGCTTTATCTAACCAAATCGCAGCGTCACCACGAGTAATAGATTGAGTAGGATTAAACTTGTGATCTTCAGTAAGCTCAGCGAAGTTTAGAATAAGCAGCTTTTGAATAGCATTGCTATAGTCTGGCTTTACTTCCTTAGCATCAACATAGTCGATATAGATCATTATAAGCGGGTAATTACCTTTGTTATCTACTTGATCAATTAAGATCGATGCAAACTCCTGACGACTGATTGTTGCATTTGGATCTACATCTGCAGCAAATACCACCCCATTGTAATAACCATCTACAAATGCTTCTGAGTACCATTGATCATCAGCAACATTGCTGTACATATCACTAGCTAGAGGTTGTTTCACAAAACGAAAACGGCTTAAGTCCAGTTCAAATGCTCTATCAAGTAAAGAAACAGCTTGAGCGTATGTTAATTCACTATCTGGATTGAAAGTTCCTGAACTAACACCGTTAATAACGCCTCGCTCCTTCAAACTTAAAATATGGCTTTCTGCTTTGTGACCTGACACATCTGTAAATGCATGTAGAACTGGAGTTAATGCTAAGAGAAACACTAATGATAACACTGCTGTAAGTAAACTTTTCTTCTTCATCAAATATCCTCCTAAACTTTTTGGCTGCTTAATTAACTTCTTGTATAAAACAGCTTAATGAAAATAATGTTATTATTATTAACTACTTCCATAAACGTTTTAACGTCTCATAATGTTGCAAAAATCAATAAAAATAGATTACACTGCTATAAGTTGCTAGATTATGGCTTGAAAATAACAGCATCCTATGCTAATATATTTTGTATTGCATAGGACGGTAACTCAGCGGGAGAGTGCTACCTTGACAGGGTAGAAGTCGCGGGTTCGATCCCCGCCCGTCCTACCATCAGTTCATACTCAAATGTGTTGATGTGTTACAGTTTATCACAGCATAAACCTAAACAAGAATTATAATTGGATCATAGCATGTCGAATCATGTTTAGACATTTCCTACCGAAATCCGACCAAACACCTACCAAGCATTCTACCAAATTAGATGTTGGTAGGGTCAAATATACAGAACCACTTAATCAACGAGCAGGGTTACTACCTGCTCGTTTTTTTCTTCTTATTAGTTATCTCCCTAGTATTTCTTTTATATGAATGGGTTCAAGTCCTTACGGATAATCTTCTCTATTCTTATTCTTTCTCATAAAATACACCTCAACTTATCGTTAATTTTATTTCTTGGTTACAGCAATGTTCAGATATAATGCCAAAAAATTAAATGATATTGAATACTTCACTCACTACTCACTCCTCCCAGAATGATTTAGCATACTCAGACAGCTTTTGTGTGATCTCAATGTTTACCGGTTCATAAGCTTCACATACACCTTCAAAGTCAAGAGAAATAAAGGCATCGTCTCCATAAAGTCGAATCATATTCGCTTTATACTCGGCATGTATTTGTTGTTCCGTTCCAAAATCCTCTTGGTTTGGTGGTGTTAAATCTTCGCGAACGATCATGTGAGTATCTTTATCCCACACTGTCATAGGGTTTGTTGTAATAAGGTGACTGTTGCATAAGTACATTATTCCGTAATTAATTAATTAATTAATACATTTGACTAATAATATTAATCTACTTCCCTTAATATATCGGCTTGAATTGTATAGCTAGAATACTCAAAAATTTAGTTGTCTTGAATTCTGTTGTCGATTCCATCACCAACCGTCCTATCATCAGGGTTCAATACCTGCTCGTTTTGTTATCCCTTCTTAATGAATTTCATCGTTACCAACTACAATAAATACACAAAAATAAAAATCATTATATCCGTCTAGATCAAATCAGAATAATTTTCATACATTAATTTATCTTGATAAAAGGAGGTGCCCTCAATGAGTAACAGAAGAAAAAGAACATTAGTTGTTCGCCTTAGACCTGGGCAAAGGGTGCTTGTAATAGCTAAAAGAAGACGTCGTCATCACTCTTAGTAAGACTTAATCTTGCTGAAGGGGCGACTATACAATTAGTCGCCCCTTCAGCAAATTCTAATCATGAGTGTAAGAGTACAGTGTCAATTTATACATATAAAAAAGAAACATGACGCCATAATGACGTCATGTTTCTTTTTACATGCGAGTACATTACTTCTCATGTACACTCAGATCAATTATTTATGGCTTACATTGTAATCAAGCGCACGAAGTGCTAGTGTAACTGCATCCGCACGATTAGCTACTTTATTTGGACCAAATGTATTATTGCTATATCCTACTACTAAACCATGTTTAACCGCTGTTGCAACATATGCTCTTGCGTAAGCAGGAATACTTGAAGCATCTGTGAAAGATAACTCATCTTCTGAAACAAGTTCAAGACCTAACGCTTTAACAATCATTACCGCAGCTTCTGCGCGTGTAATATTACCAGCAGGACGGAATGTATTATCTTTGTAACCTGTTATAATACCTGCCTCTACTGCTTGCTGAATATACTCTTTAGCCCAACCTTGAATATTGTCAGCATCAGCAAATTGCACTTCACCTTTAGCTGCATCAAGTTTCATTGCACGCACTAGAATTGCAGTAAATTCAGCACGATTGACTTCTTGATTCGGTTTGAACGTACCGTCACTATAACCAGTTACAAGTTTAAGAATAATTGCACGTTCGATTGCACCTTTTGCCCAGCTATTATCAATATCTGTAAACTTAGGAGCTGGATTTGTTGTTCCACCATTATTACCGTTTAATCCCCCATCGTTAGAACCTGTATCAGTATCAGTTTCATCTGGTTTTTCAGAACCATCTGTTTCAACTTTGTTTTTATAACCTTCATCTACCCAATTCGTAACTTTAACAGGTGTACCAAATGAAAGACGGATACCATGAGTGGTGTTGTATAATTCTTCACCACTAGGTAGTTTCGCAATGACATGAACACTACCTGATACTGGAGCTTTTAGAGAAGATACGTTAAATGAATATCTAGCCACATTATCTGCAGTATAGTTATTTACTTGTGCTGCACTTCTTCCTTCGACAGATAGACTTTGAATCATAGCAGGGTCACGTAAAACGACATATACTGTTAGCGCGTCTTTTGTAACAAGTAATCTAGCCGTACTATTCAAATAACCGTTCATATACGATAAAGCATCACTTGTATCTTGAAGTGCAGATACACTCACCGTATAATATCCTGTTTCTAATCCAGAACCTTCGTGAATTTCTACACCTGTTGGAGGTGTTGTTGTGCTGTTTGCAGCAATTGCAGCATTAAGTGCTGTAGTTTGTGCAACTAATTCCGCTTTACGAGTTAATAAGTTATCTACCGCTTCTGCATTATTAATTGCTGTAACTAACGCAGCACCTTTATTAGCAACTGCTTTAGCTTCAACTAGCGCTACTTTAAGTGCATCTCTTGAAGCTGTGTCAGCGTCTTGGTTAATAACAATATATTGTTCATGTAGTCCCACATGGGCACCTGATACATACGTTACTTTGCTTATTACAGGCACAACAATACTTGATAATTCGTAATCATATACAACATGCGTAATGTTTCCACTTTCGCCGATGTACTCTGCTACTTGACCCTGTTTACCTTCAATTGTTAATTTCAAATCGAATTTATTAGTCACTTTAATTCGCAAATAATTTTTATCATCAACTTTGTATAATATTGCATCAGCAAAGAAACTAGCAAAGTTTCTATTGAATGATTTTGTCAAATCAGCAGCGTTAATATAATCTACCGATGTAGTATTTACAAGCGAATTCAAAATAGCATCATTATTTGTAGTTAATTCTGTTAATCGAGAAATATGTGCATCAAGCACTGATTTACGCGTAAGTAAATTGTTATCTGCTTTAGCTAAAGTAATCGCTGTTTGAAGTGCAATATCTTTCTCATCTACAGCTTCAGCTTTAGTTATATCCTCTGTCAAATTCGCACGATCTGCATCAGTAGAATCTTGATTGATTACTGCATAACCATCATGTGAACCATTATATGATCCAGCAGTATATGAAACATTCCAGAAAATAGATTTATCTTTAGATGGAATTTCAAAATCGATAACATAGTGAGTAACAACTGTAGGATTGCTAGTATTATTGTATAACTTTTCTACAGTCGTACCAGTCACTCCGTTTAATTTGGTTTGGAAGTTTATGCTGTCATTGTTGACCTGCGTAACACGTAAAAATGTTTTTCCATCCTTTTCGTATACATAAGGATCAGTATAGGGATCGCTGATAGCAGCATAATTAGGAGTATATGTACCATTCGTTTCTTTTTTGTAGAAAGAAAGTACAACTTTTTCTAAAGCCGGTTCTGGCTCAGGTGCTGTAGGATTATTATGCTCATTAATTGCTGCTTGCAAAGCTGTCAAAGCAGCTTGCATATCTGCTAGTTTTGTTAAGTATGTATTAGCAGTCTTTGCACTCGCAATCGTTGCATCAAACGCTACTGAGCGATCAGTAAGTGCCTCAGCTTCTACAATCGCACTAATCAATAGAGCTTTAGTAGAATTAATATCATTGCCTACAATTACTGTCGTGTTATGAGAAGATAACTGATCTCCAGATGAAATTTTGTACTCTGTTACTGCCGTAAATGGCTCATTAAGATTTAAAATTTCATATCTTTTTACTACCGTATTAGCTTTTGTTTCTACTGTAGTTCCTGAATTGCCATTGATGATTACATTTAGATCATAAGACAAAGTCATTTCTATTTCTAATAATTGTTTGCCTTCACTTATAACAATATAAGGATTAGTAAAGAATCCATTAGCTGCTGATAATTTTGTACTATCATCCGCATTTACAAAATGAATAACCGTTGCTGTCTTTGTTTCAGTCGGTTCTGCAGCATACACAGGCATTACTGAAACAAGTAATGCAATAATCAGTACCGCAGATAGCTGTTTGTACCACTTGAATTTCATGTTTAATCTTCTCCTCTGAATATCATCTAGTGAACTCTACTCATCAATCCATTCGACTAACTTCTTAGATAAGAGTCTCGTAAAATAGAATGAGTTATCGAATTCCTGATTAATTAAAATAATGATTATCATTCTCATTCATAACCAAAAAAAAATATTAGCAGAAAGCGATGCTACTAGAACTGAGAATAATTATCATCCTCAGTGATAATATCCCATATCGTTCTCTTTAGTCAATAGTATTTTAAAAATTCTTTGATCTATTTCTCATTTGAACATTGTATTTAAAAATCAATTAGATACTTTAAAATTGCGCAAAAATCCAGATCTATTAATATGAAAACAAAAAAACCTCTTCAAGCTAAGCTTGAAGAGGTTTGGATTATTCAATGAAATTGCTACATAATAGAGTAAATCAGTAAGAATTAATGGTGCCGAGGACCGGAATCGAACCGGTACGGTAGTCACCTACCGCAGGATTTTAAGTCCTGTGCGTCTGCCAGTTCCGCCACCCCGGCGTAGTACTATGTATACAATATTCAATTGAAAAATCAGTAATGCTAGTAAGAATGGTGCCGAGGACCGGAATCGAACCGGTACGGTAGTCACCTACCGCAGGATTTTAAGTCCTGTGCGTCTGCCAGTTCCGCCACCCCGGCAAGGGTATGTAGCTAATGGTGGGCCCTGAGGGACTCGAACCCCCGACAAATCGGTTATGAGCCGACTGCTCTAACCAGCTGAACTAAGGGCCCTTGATAATATAATGATGACTCATTATGTCCAAAGGTTGGTTGCGGGGACAGGACTTGAACCTGTGACCTTCGGGTTATGAGCCCGACGAGCTGCCAACTGCTCCACCCCGCGTCATTGCCATTTCTTACGTTATCGCAACGGCGACATGTATTAATATACAACATCCGACTATATTACGTCAAGCATTTTTTAATATTTTTTATTTTATTTATTTTTAACCATAAAATTTAACAATTTTGTTATGTTTTATATTGGTTTGTTTCATGTACTACGTTAATTTTCGAGTTTTATTTAATAAATACTTTACACCATATCTTCCTTTTAATGATTTGAAAATTTCAATTTCCTGAGGACAATCAAGACCGTACATCCAATAATCATTCTCCATCCTCTGTACAACACAACTCGCTTGAAACTTTGATTCATATAATCTAATCCAATATATCCACATCTATTGTTACCCCCAAGAACTTTTCATATCTCTTTGCTTAAATTCCTAGTAACGAAAAGTATTTCGGAAGTATGAGCCAAAGATAACGATAGATTACCCATTTTTAACAAAATCATTCTACTGCTACATATCATTTTTTCCATTTCATGAAAAATGTTAAATAATCCATCCATTAAATTGCGTTCATAATAATGTGAAGGTCAATATAAAGAAAAATCCCCTTATGTTTAACCATGTGTAAGGTTCCTAATATCAGAAATCTTCATACACCGATTAACATAAAGGGATTTTGCAATAGCTCATTCATTGTCATATTACTAATGTTTCAAAGTAAAGCAAAAGAATCTATAAGTTTAATTAATCTTCTTTCTTCTGAATTTGAGGGGATCTAATCGTAATCTTCTCACCATCAAATTCCATTAGTACTTTATCTTTAATATCCATTGCTTTCAGATATTCTTTCGGTACTTGGAGACGACCAACTTTATCAACGACCACATACGCAACATGCTCATTTTGTGAGGTATGAGCTGATAGCGACACAAAGCCTTCCCCATGTGATCCGATCTCTGGATTATGTTTCACAAATTCCGTACTGGTTAAGCCATCTCTAATCGCTACAACGCGGTCTACTTGACTGGCCAAGGTCATATCATGTGTTACGATAACAATCGTGACACCGATCTCCTTATTAAGCTTACGGAATATATTCATAATCATATCTGAGGTCGCAGTGTCTACCGACCCTGTAGGCTCATCGGCAAGTAGAAGCTCTGGTCGATTAGATAGTGAGATAGCGATTGCTACACGCTGCTGCTCACCACCTGAGAGTTGATGCAATTTATTGTGCATACGATGTTTCAGACCGACCCATTCTAGAAGTTGCATCGCATACGCACGATCCAACTTTCCAGAAAGCATCATTGGCATTTCAACATTTTCTAATGCAGTCAAATAAGGCAATAAATTTCGCGCGTTATTTTGCCAGATAAATCCGACTGTATCACGCTTGTAACTTACTCGTTCTTCTTCCGTCATTTTCAGTAGATCCCAAGGACCAACTTTAACTTGCCCTGCAGACGGACGATCTAAGCCACCTAGTGTATTTAAGAGCGTTGATTTACCACTACCACTATTACCGATAATAGCCATCAATTCACCCTTCTCTACGGTTAGGTTCAAGCCCTGTAGAGCGACAACTTCCAAGTCGTCAGTTTTATATATTTTTACTAAACCTTCACAATAGATCATGAATTATCGCTCCTCTCCCATTTTCACAGCTTGATGTACTTTAAGCTTTTTGATATGGACGAGTAAGAAGCCTGCACCAATTAGCATCATCACAAGTACGACAATCATCAATTGATTCGTATCGCTAGCTTGGAAGATAACACGGAATGGTGGAACCATTTCTGCGGCATTGTCTGCCGATTGTAAAAATGGTAAGAAAATATAACTGACAACTTTTCCTATACCGAATCCTAGACCAATTGCAAGTCCCGCCGTTAATACTTGCTCAATTAAGAGCATGCTAGTTAACTGAGATTTCGAAAGTCCCATCGCACGTAACACACCAAATTGCACAACTCGACCAGACAAATTGAAGAACCAGTACAATAGATAACCTGCTAAAGTAACCGCAATCGTAACGAGGAATCCAAGACTTAAAATTCCAAATACTCCACCTCTTGTAGGTAATTTCGATTGAGTAAGTAGTTCTTTACGTACATCTTTCCAAGTAACTACGTCTAATTTCGAAGCAGTTAAGTGTTCAAGTACTGGAGCAAGAAGAGCATCCGGTTCCATCTTCACCCATACTTCATAAGGAATTAGAGGTAATTGATCATAAATATAATCCAAGTTAGCAATTAAAAACGGTTCACTATCTGGGTATAAATTAGGCCAAAACGGTACGATACCTTGCACAGTAAATTCTAATGTCCCATCTGTGAAACTCACTGAAACGATATCACCTAACTTAAGTTGATATTTTTCAGCTATGTTTTCTGGAATAAGAGCGCCATGCTCTGCCAATCCAAGGAAAGACAAGTAATAGGCAGGGTCGTAATCATACAAATCTTCTCCGAACCAAGCTACATCATAGAAATCTTTATTGTCAATTCCCATAATCGTACCTTTACCAACCGTCTTACCTGATACAATAATATTATTTTTGGACTGAAGTACCCTTGTTGCATTTTCTACGCCAGGACTAGAACGGAATACTTCGAACGGTGGTTCTGTATACAGTAATTTTTGAGGTTGGTTATTGTTCCCACCGCCTCCGCCGTTTCCACCACCGCCATTGCCACCACCGTTACCGCCATTCCCGCCATTTCCGCCGTTATTGCCACCATTACCACCGTTATTTCCGCCATTGTTACCATCATCTGGTTTGGTAGTAGGGAGTTTTTCAGGTACGCCACCCCAATTGGTTTGAATAACAACATCAGCACCATTTTTATAAAGCGTTCGTTCCGTCGAATTCAAATCTATCGTTCGTGCTGCCGAAGCATTGTAAACCCCTAGACCTATCGTTAGAATGAGCAATATCATCAATGGATAATAGCCTTTAGATGAGCGAGATAATTGTGTTAACGTCAAGTAAGAAGAAACAGGCAAATACTTTTTACCTAACCAATTGCATAGTGCTAATATCCAAGGGAAAATTCTTAAACATAGCAACCCAAGTGCAAAAATTGCTATCGCTGGTACAAAGAATAAAAATGGTTGAATTTGCATTTGATCACTTGATACGCCTGAATTAAGCGTAAGTAGTTGACGTTCATTAAATAGATACCAACCATAGACCGTAACAAGTACTAATACAATATCAAGATACCATTTTTGCCAAAAAGGTTTTTTATCAGATCGAGCTAAATCCTGCTTGTAACTAACAATTGAAGCTCTTGCGTACTGTACAGCCGGTATAATTGTCGCTAATAATGCGACGATAACAGCTATTACGCCCGCGATGATAGTTTCAACTGAAAATCCTATCGTAATTGATTTACGATTGACGAAGGATAAGAATCCATCTGCAGATCCGATACTTTTGGACATATACCAACCAATTAACGGACCGATAACAAGAGCAACAATACCAAGCATGATACTCTCGACAACATACATCCCGACAATTTGCCTTGTTCCAGCCCCCCTACTTCGAAGTACCGCAATATCACTACGTTGCTTATCTAGCGATTGTCTCGCATTCATCATAATGAAGTAAATAACCATTGCAAGCATCGGAGCAGCTAAAGTAAATAACATCGTTTGTAATTCATTACTTTGCTTACGGAATTCTTTTAACGTTTCTGCGAATGACTGCTCCACTTTCGTATCTTTAAGTCGTTGGTACAACTCAATATCTAGACGATTTAGTGTAGAAGCCAGTTCATTAATTTGACTACTTTTTATTGAAGAAAGATCAAATGAATAATACCAAGTTGCAGACTGTAAAAAGATATTTTTCTTTTTCAATAATTCTTCTTGAAGTAACTTCTCATCAACAAATAATGTACCGAATTGCGATTCAATTCCTTGCGCCCAATAGGCATCAGTGACATCGAGTGGTGACACAATACCTACAATTTGCACGACGATTTGTTTGCTATTATCTGCACGATAATAGAATAGATCGCCAACATGTACATCATTACGATACATGCCTTCCTCAATCATTACTGCTTCCAGAACACCTTTGTCTGTAAGCTTGTCACTAAACCATTGACCTTGAACTAGCTCATTGTTATCTTTGAAACCGCTCATTGATTGAATATTCATTGAACGTGTACGACTCGCATCGACCTTATCAGGAAAGACCGGAGTCACATTACTTGGTCGAATGCCATATTGTTGTACAAAAGTATCATGAGGAAAACCAATCGTTTTCGGAATCTGTTCTTGTATGTACTTTTCTACAGAAAGTAAACCATCCAAGTTATTTCCAACTGAAGGTACACCTTGATACTTCATCATTAAAGAGCCAGCAGGTTTACTTTCACTATCGACCTTCAATTGTTGTGCAATGACGCGTTTTAAAGCTCCATCAGCATACATTGGAATACTTGTGGCAAATGCGACAGCAACAATAAGTCCTAGTAAAGTACTTAATGTTAGCCAACGAGTATTCCACATTTTACGGAAAATAAAGCGAAAGAAGGGTATCCCCATAACTTATCTCCCTACTACTTTCTGACCAGGCGTTAAGCCTTGTAAAATTTCGACATCAGTAGCAGTCTGCTGTCCGACTTCTACATCTACTTCGCTCTTCTGCCCTTTTTCATCAATCACTTGAACATAAGTACGAGAACCAATGCTTCTTAGTGTAGATGGTGGAATTACTATCGCATTTTCTGTACGACTAGTAATAACTTTAATAGAAGCAGTAAGACCTCTAGCAGCGCCTTCTGGTAATTTATCAATCTGTACAATCATATAATCCTCGATACGGTCAATTGCAGCAGCTGCGCCGCCAGATCCTTCTCCACCTGGTGATTCCGTAGTTTTGTTAGGAAGTTGTTTAATTTTCCCCGTAATGGAACCACCATTACTGATTGATACGGTTGCTTCCATTCCAATAGCAACTTTCTCTTGCTCAGTCTTTGTTAATTTTGCACCAGGAACAAGAAGCGTAGTATTCGCTACAATTGCAATCGGAGCATAAGCTTTAACAAGATCTCCTTTTTTGGCAGTAAGCGAAACGATTGTTCCTGAGAACGGAGCAGTTATTACACCTTTTGCAATCTCTACTTCAGCATCTGCTAGCTTCTGTCTCTTTTCTTCAAAAGCAATACGTTGTGATTCATACTCAGCTTGATCCATCTCATCTCTTGAGCGAAGTAATTCCTTCATCGCTAGTTCATCGCGTTGGAAGGCCAACTTATCCAGGCGAAGAGTTTTTTCAAGTTCACTTACATCAAGCTCTGCAATCACTTGTCCAGCAGTAACAGTATCACCAGACTTTACATATACATCTTTCACATTAAGATCACCTTTAGTGAAATACATCGTTTCTTCTTCTAATGAAATAATTTTCCCAATAAGAGTTACAGTTGATTCTAATGTTTTCGTAGCAACGGTATGCTCTGGCTTTTGCGAGATTTTCGGAGGAATAATATCAGGTAAAACTTCCTCTTCTTTCTCATTAGGTAATAGACTACAACCACTTAATAAGAGTGCTAAAATAATCATTAATATACTTGCTTTACGAGATAAATTTGCCATCCACCATTTCATAAACATGGTCTGCAACCTCCAAAATTGTAGGATCATGTGTCGTCATACATATCGAAATTTGTTCATACTTAATAATACTTTGAAATAACGCCATTACTTGCGCAGACATCGCAGTATCTAGTTCAGCAGTAGGCTCATCTGCTAATAATAGAATCGGGCGATGTGCAATAGATTTAGCTATAGCAACACGTTGTTGTTCACCACCTGATAATTCGTAAGGACGGTGATGCATACGTTTTTCTAATCCAACAAGTGTTAAGCATTCCTCAACGCGTTCTTTCCATTCTTTCTTAGGACGATTCGCCATCCTTAAAGAAAGTTCTACATTCTCATACGCAGATAATAGCGGCATTAGTGCAAACGCCTGAAAAATAAAGCCCATTTCATTACGACGAATTAATGTTCTGGCCTTATCACTTAACGTATCGAACGGCTTTCCATTGAAATAGATACTCCCTCGACTTGGAGTATCTAACCCACCAAGACTGTTCAAAAGAGTCGTTTTCCCAGAGCCAGATCTGCCTTTTAACATAACTAGTTGTTGACGGTTAACTGTCATATTAAGTCCTTTTAACACATGAAGCTCTTTCCCACCTACTTGAAAGATTCGCTCCATTTCTCGCACTTCTAATAGTGGAGTGTGACTAGACTCGGCATCATTTTCTTGAATATGTAACTGTTCATTCATATAATCTCACGACACTCCTCACACTTATTCTACATTAGAGACGTTTTAGAGTTGGAAAAGGTTACAACTTTTTTATTATTTTCTAAAAATATTCTCAGAAAGTTGATTTACTAGTAAGGATTCATAGGTTTATTTATAGTGTGCGATCAACTTCCTCTTTTAGTAACTGAAAAAAAGACATCATCATTTCACTAATGCTGAAACGATAATGTCTAGTAATTTTGTCCGTATAGCTGCACAATAACTAGATTCTAGTTACCATATGCTTGTGGATTAGCTCTCCATGATTGAAGTGCTGCTACATCATCTTGAGCAATTTCGCCAGCCGCTACAGCTTGTTCAATTAATGCTGTATAATTGGAAATCGTTTGCAGTGGAATACCAGCTTCTGCAAAAGCATCAACAGCAGATTGGAACTGGTAAGTAAAGATAGCCAATACTGCAAGAGGCTCCGCTCCAGCTTCACGAACTGCTAATGCAGCCTTCAAAGAACTACCACCAGTAGAAATCAAATCTTCGATTACTACTACTTTTTGACCTGGAAGGATACGACCCTCGATTTGATTTTGTTTACCGTGTCCTTTAGCTTTATCACGAATATAAGCCATAGGCAAATTCATTTTCTGCGCTACCCAAGCAGCATGTGGAATACCCGCAGTAGAAGTACCCGCAATTACTTCAGCATCAGGATACAATTCCTTAATCAAAGTTACAAATCCATCAGCTACTTTTTCACGAATTTCCGGATAAGTCATCGTAAGACGGTTATCGCAATATATAGGTGATTTGATGCCAGAAGTCCATGTAAATGGCTCATTTGGACTTAGAGCTACTGCCTTTATTTCTAGTAATGACGCTGCAATATCTTTTGCAAGTTGTTCCAATGATACATTATTCATATGAGATTAACTCCTCAATAATAGATTCAATTGCTAAACGTGGATTAGTTGCTGCTGTTATAGGACGACCAATGACCATGTAGTCTGTGCCTTGACGAAGCGCTTCACTTGGTGTCATGATGCGAGATTGATCATTCAGTTCTGCTCCTAACGGACGAATACCAGGGGTAATCGTCTGGAAAGCTTGTCCACAAGCATTTTTAATCGCAATGACTTCTGATGGCGATGCAACTACTCCATCTAACCCCGCCAATTGTGTTAACTTAGCATATGAAAGAACTGCATCTTCAACCGTACCAGCAATTCCGATTTCGTCATTCATAACTGCCTGACTAGTACTCGTTAATTGTGTAACTGCAATGACTGAAGGACGCCCTGCACTAGAACTAGCTTGCCCGACTCCCTCAAGCGCAGCCTCCATCATAGCCCGACCACCTGCAGCATGAACATTAAACATATCAACGCCTAACGCAGTAATACTCGCAGCTCCACCTTTTACAGTATTAGGGATATCATGCATTTTCAAGTCTAGAAACACACGAAAACCACGTTTTTTAAGCCCTTCTACAAAAGTGGGGCCTGCAGCGTAGTATAGCTGCATGCCCACTTTCATGTAGCAAGGAATTCCGTTCAATTGCTGAATTAACTGCTCCGCAGCAGTTGCACTCGGGTAGTCAAGTGCAACCATAATTTTCGAAGCCGCTTCTGCTTTTGTAAGTGACATACCTTGCCTCCTAAAACTTTTCGTGCAACGAAAAGTTGCATCGAAAGCATAATCTAAACTTTTTGTTACTTGATGAAAATACTTCTTAATAATAAAAAGTTACTTCGGAAGCATCATCTAAAACTTTTTGTTACTTGATGAAGTTATCGCTACACCTTTCCTATTAGAAAGATGTAGCGACTAATTACTTTCTATAGCTTAATCCTTACTTCTGTTGCAATACTGGCATCGCGCTAGAAGTGAAGTTAATTGTTTGCATCATTGTCAGTAAAGCTCTTACTGTATCAAGTGATGTCATACAAACTACCCCATTCTCAACTGCTTCACGACGAATTCGGAAGCCATCACGCTCAGGAGTTTTGCCCTTCGTAAGTGTATTTACTACGAATTGAGCATGTCCTTCGCGGATATGGTCAAGAATATTTGGAACATCTTCACTTAGTTTATTAACACGCTCTACGTATAATCCAGCAGCTTCTAGAGCATCTGCAGTACCACCAGTTGCCATTAGCTTGTAACCTACGTTAGCAAAACCACGCATTAACTCAACTGTTTCTTGTTTATCTTTATCCGCTACTGTTACAAGAATTGTACCAGAGTTAGGAATCTTCATGCCTGCACCAATAAGTCCTTTATACAATGCTTTAGCAAATTGTACGTCACGGCCCATTACTTCACCTGTAGATTTCATTTCAGGAGTAAGTGTAGGGTCAACGCGACGAAGTTTCGCGAAGGAGAATACTGGAACTTTAACCGATACATGATCATCTTCAGGCCACAAGCCATCTACATAACCAAGCTCAGCAAGGCTATCATTCAAGATTGCACGAGTTGCAAGATTTGCCATCGGAATATTCGTTACTTTACTTAAGAATGGTACTGTACGAGAAGAACGTGGGTTAACTTCGATAACATATACTTTCTCTTCGTGAATAACAAACTGAATATTTACAAGCCCGATAACTTTAAGTGCTTTTGCAATTTTAATTGTAATGTCTACGATTTGTTGCTTAATGTCTTCAGAAAGTGATTGTGGTGGATATACGGCAATCGAGTCACCTGAGTGAACCCCTGCGCGCTCAACATGCTCCATAATACCTGGGATAAGAACTGTTTCGCCATCACAAATCGCATCAACTTCTGCTTCTTTACCAAGCATGTAACGGTCAATCAATACCGGATGCTCAGGATTAATCTTAACTGCTACTTTCATATAGCTTAACAAATCTTCGTCAGAGTATACAATTTCCATTGCACGTCCACCAAGTACATAAGACGGACGTACAAGAACTGGATAACCAATAACTCGAGCTGTAGCTACTGCTTCCTCAACCGTCGTTACTGTTTTACCTTCTGGCTGAGCAATCTCTAAGCTACGAAGAAGAGCTTCAAACTTCTTACGATCTTCCGCTTCATCGATACTTTCAAGACTAGAACCAAGAATTTTTACGCCAGCTTTAGCAAGTGGAGAAGCAAGGTTAATCGCTGTTTGGCCACCAAACTGAACGATTACACCAATGGGTTGCTCTTGCTCGATTACGTTCATTACGTCCTCGAAGAACAAAGGCTCAAAGTATAGACGATCAGATGTGCTGAAGTCAGTTGAAACTGTTTCAGGGTTGTTATTAATAATTACTGCTTCATATCCTGCATTTTGAATTGCCCATACAGCATGTACAGTTGAGTAGTCAAACTCAATACCTTGACCGATACGGATTGGACCAGAACCTAGAACAAGGATTTTTTCTTTCGTTGTTTCAGTTACTTCATTCTCAACTTCATAAGTGGAGTAGTAGTAAGGAGTAACTGCTTCAAATTCCGCTGCACAAGTATCAACCATTTTGTAAACTGGAACCATACCTTGAGCTTTACGATGTGCACGAATATCATTTTCGTTCGTGAATGCAGCACCTGGGAATCCTTCTTGACGAAGTTCAGCGATTGAACGGTCAGAGAAACCTTTACGTTTCGCTTCATATAATAACTCTTCTGTTAGTTCTGCTGTTGAACGAATAATATCTTCAAACTTCACGATACCTTCGATCTTATCAAGGAACCACCAGTCGATTTTCGTAAGATCTTGAATTTCTTGAAGAGCATAACCACGACGGAATGCTTCAGCAACTAAGAACATACGTTCATCATCAGGTTTCATTAGACGTGTACGAAGCACATCTTCAGAAAGCTCAGTAGATTCTTTCAAATGAATTCGGTGAGCACCGATTTCTAATGAACGAACTGCTTTATGAATTGATTCTTCGAATGTACGACCAATCGCCATAACTTCGCCAGTTGCTTTCATTTGCGTACCTAATTTACGGTTCGCATCAACGAATTTATCAAATGGCCAACGAGGAATTTTTGATACGATATAGTCAAGTGCTGGCTCGAAGCAAGCATATGTTTGACCTGTAACTGGGTTAACAATCTCATCAAGTGTATAACCGATTGCAATTTTTGCTGCCATTTTCGCAATTGGATATCCCGTCGCTTTAGAAGCAAGAGCAGATGAACGAGATACACGCGGGTTAACTTCGATTACATAGTATTGGAAACTGAACGGATCAAGAGCGAACTGTACGTTACAGCCACCTTCAATGTTCAGAGCACGAATGATTTTTAATGAAGCAGAACGAAGCATTTGATATTCACGATCAGACAAGGTTTGAGAAGGTGCAACTACGATAGAGTCACCAGTATGAACGCCAACTGGGTCGAAGTTTTCCATGTTACATACTACGATACAGTTATCGTTAGCATCACGCATTACTTCGTACTCTACTTCTTTCATACCTGCAATTGATTTCTCAATTAGACATTGGTTGATTGGAGAATAACGAATACCTGAAGCTACTGTCTCACGAAGTTCTTCTTCGTCTGCACAGATACCGCCGCCTGTACCACCTAGTGTATAAGCAGGACGAACGATGATAGGATAACCAATTGTGTTAGCGAACGTTACAGCATCTTCAACTGTCGTTACGATATCACTTTCTGGTACTGGTTGTTCTAGTTCACGCATTAATTCACGGAACAAATCACGATCTTCCGCTTTTTCAATTGCAGTAAGTTGAGTACCTAGCAATTGAACATTCTCTTGCTCAAGTACTCCAGCACGAGCAAGTTCTACCGCCATATTAAGGCCTGTTTGACCACCAAGTGTTGGAAGCAAACCATCCGGACGTTCTTGACGAATAATTTGAGATACAAAGTCAAGTGTAATCGGCTCGATGTAAACTTTATCAGCCATGTTTGTATCTGTCATAATAGTTGCTGGGTTACTGTTAATTAGTACAACTTCATAACCTTCTTCTTTCAAAGCTTGACATGCTTGAGTACCAGCATAGTCAAATTCCGCCGCTTGTCCGATGACGATAGGACCAGAGCCAATTACAAGGATTTTTTTAAGTTTATTATTTTTAGGCATTTTGTAATTCTCCTCTCAACATTTCCGACAATACAGCTTGACGAGGTTTTTGCGGATTTTCTTGCTTATGCTTGCGAATCATTTCAATAAATTGGTCGAATAAGTAGCTTGAATCTTCTGGTCCAGGAGCAGCCTCTGGGTGATACTGTACAGAGAATGCTGGGAACGTTTTATGTTTCAAGCCTTCAATTGTTTTATCATTGTTATTAATATGTGTCACGATTAGATCAGTACCTTTGATAGAATCATCAGTAACTGCGTAACCGTGGTTTTGTGAAGTAATGTAACAACGGTTTGTTTCTAACTCTTTAACTGGATGGTTACCACCACGGTGACCAAATTTCAATTTATCTGTATCAGCACCGCATGCAAGAGCAAATAGTTGATGACCAAGACAAATACCGAAGATTGGGAATTCACCAAGTAGTTGTTTAATTGTTTCTGCAACATGAAGATTATCTTTCGGATCCCCAGGGCCATTAGACAATTGAATGCCATCTGGTGCAAGGCGACGAATTTCTTCAGCAGTTGTGTCATGAGGAACAACTACGATATCACAATTACGTTTGGATAGTTCACGAACAATTCCACTCTTAGAACCACAGTCGATTAGTACAATACGTTCTTTGCTACCTGGATTCGTGTATACATAATCCGTAGAAGTTCTTGCTACTTGATCATGAAGAATTGGAGTAGCTTTCAAACGTTCTAGTAGTTCTTCAACATGCTCGTTACCAGTTGTAATAAGACCTCTCATAGATCCAAATTGACGAATTTTACGTGTCAACATACGTGTATCAATATCAGAAATACCTGGAATCTCATATTCTTTCAACAAATCGCCTAGTGAATATTGTGCACGCCAGTTACTTGGAATTGGTTCGTAACGACGAACCGCTAACCCATAAATATTAGGACGAATCGCTTCAAAGTCATCACGAGTAATACCGTAGTTACCAATTAGTGGATAAGTCATTGTTACGATTTGTCCACAGTATGATGGGTCAGACAAAAGTTCTTGATATCCTGTCATACCTGTATTGAATACGACCTCACCGATCGTTTGAGTTTCAGCACCGAATGATAATCCTTTAAATAAAGTTCCATCTTCTAACAATAGTCTTGCTTGCATCCGTTTCACTCCTCAAAAGTTGTTATTTCTATTCAGTCCAGACAATGTTTCCATTAACGATTGTTGCTACAGGCCATCCTTTAAGTTTCCAACCACCGAATGGTGTGTTGTTGCTCTTAGATAAGAATGTGCTTGGATCAACAGCTTGTTCGTTTTCGATATCAACAATTGTAATATCAGCAGGCTTTCCAACTTCAAGGCTACCTTCTTCAAGACGGAACACTCTAGCTGGATCTTGAGTCATACGTTTCAGTAGGAAGCCTAGTGTCCAGCGACCAGTCTCTACAAAGTGAGTATAAAGTAATGGGAATGCTGTTTCCAAACCAACGATACCAAATGGCGCTAGGTCAACACCCTTTGCTTTTTCCTCAGCGCTATGTGGCGCATGATCTGTAACGATAATATCTATAGTACCATCCTCTAATCCTTCAAGAACAGCTGCTACATCTCGTGGAGTACGAAGTGGAGGATTCATTTTCCAGTTTGCATCATCAAGACCAGGAATGTTCTCATCAGATAAGATTAAGTGATGGGGACAAACTTCTGCAGTTACTTTAATACCAACTTGTTTTGCAAGGCGAATCAATCGAACAGATTGTTCTGTACTTACGTGACAAACATGATAATGTACGCCAGTAGCTTCTGCAAGTAAAACATCTCTACCTACATGAATCGCTTCAGATTCATTAGGAATCCCTTTAAGTCCATGTTTGCGTGAAAACTCACCTTCAGATGCCCAAGCACCTACAACCAATGAATCATCTTCACAGTGTGCAATGACTGGCATATCAAGAGATTTTGCCAGTGTCATTGCGTCTTTCATCATTTGAGCGTTTTGCACGCCTACACCGTCATCTGTAAAACCAATAGCTCCAGCTTCTTTTAATGATGCAAAGTCAGTAAGCTCACGTCCAAGCTCATTTTTTGTAATAGAAGCATAAGGAAGCACTTTAACTAATTGCGCCTCTTCGGATTTGTCGATAATGTATCTAACCGTTTCAGCAGTATCTGTAACAGGTCTTGTATTAGGCATACAAGCGATTGTAGTGAAACCGCCTTTTGCAGCAGAACGAGAACCAGTAATAATATCTTCTTTATGAGTAAAGCCAGGATCACGTAAATGCACATGCATATCGATAAAACCTGGAGATACTAATTTCCCCTGTGCATCAACTACTTCTGCACCTTCTGTATTAACCGTTTCAGATGCATCAACAATCGCAGCAATCTTACCATCTACTACCTGTATATGCTTACCTTCTAAACTAGCACTAGACTCATTCCATACTTTACCGTTCAAAATCCATAAAGACATTGTCATCCTCCTAAAAACTTTTCTTTTGCATCTTGTGTAACTTTTATTAAAGAAAAGTTACTTCGTAAGCACTCGTTACCTCTTGGATATTACTTCTCGCAAACGAAAAGTACATCGGAAGCATTATTCACCATTTATACAAGTGCACGCTCGATAACCGCCATTCGAATCGGTACCCCATTTGCCATTTGCGGGAATATTTTCGAATTTGCTGCCTCTACTAGGTCACTGTCAATCTCCACATCTCTATTCACTGGCGCTGGATGCATTATAATCGCATGGTTCGCCATTTGATTTGCACGCTCTACCGTTAGACCATAGCTCGCTCTATAAGTATCAGCTGACTTCAATAATCCAGATGAATGACGTTCTAGCTGAACTCTCAGCATCATAACTACATCTGCTTTTATTGCTTCGTCCATACTTACATATTGCACATCAAGATCTTTTGCTTGCATATCATCAGGAGCACAGAACATTACATTCGCTCCAAATTGACGAAGTGCATACAGATTACTTCTTGCCACTCGGCTATGCAGAATGTCTCCAATAATCGCTACATTCAATCCTTTTAATGAGCCGAAATGTTTTTGCATTGTATATAGATCAAGCAAAGCTTGAGTTGGATGTTCGTTGTTACCATCACCTGCGTTAATTAGTGGAACTTTAATTTTAGGTGCCATTTCTGCAAGCAAGCCAATTGGTTTTAAGCGAATTATCCCCATGTCGATACCCATTGATTCTAATGTTCTTACTGTATCGTAGATGGATTCACCTTTTTCCACACTTGATGATGCTGCACTGAAGTTAATAACTTCGGCACCTAAGCGCTTTTCAGCAACTTCAAATGAAGTTCTAGTACGCGTACTGTTCTCAAAGAACATATTAGCAACAAATTTTCCGTTAAGTAAGTTATGTGTTTTATTTGCATGTTGTTCCCAGAAGGCAGCTCTGTCAAGAATGGATTGAATCTCATTTTGACTAAGATCCTTCAAACCAAGTAAACTTCTTGTTTGAGTTTGAGTAATCGTCATAAAATGGCCTCCCTAGTGAATAATCGTAACCTGATCAATACTATCAATTTCAGTGAATTGAACTTGTATCTCTTCTTGTTTTGATGTGGGAACATTTTTACCGATGAAATCTGGTCGAATCGGCAGCTCGCGATGACCACGATCTACAAGTACAGCAAGTTGTACATTTTGTGGTCTACCTAAGTCCATAATGGCATCCATAGCAGCTCTGATCGTTCGTCCTGTATATAAAACATCATCGAACAGAATGACTTTTTTGTTCTTTACCAACGTAGAATCTAGTTCTGTATCACCTGGTGCATTGGCAAGTTCAACCATCATTTCAGCTATTTCGCTTCGATCATCACGGTACTTCGTAATATCAAGTTCTCTTACAGGTACTATTGTGCCCTCAATTTCCGATATTCTCGCTGCTACTCGATTGGCAAGATACACGCCTCTAGTCCGAATACCTACGATAATGCAATCTTCAATACCTTTGTTCTTCTCTACAATCTCATGTGCAATTCTAATTAGCGCACGTCTAATTGCGGTTTCATCCATGATTACATGACGTTCTCCTTCTGACACGAGCATCTCACCCCACTTTTCATTAATATGTCCATCATCAATACCGAACTGTCGCAAAGTAACAAAAAAACTCCTTGCGTCAGTCCGCAAGGAGTTGTGAAAGCTGTATGGTTCGATAGGTTGCCTGTGCCAAATAGTGCTTCCTTCATCGAGGAGCGTATGTTGGACACAATTCACCTATTAGCCTTACTTCACGTTACCTTGCCAGCCTCACGGGGCTGAATTAAAGGTACATCTGTATTGAAATAATTATCCCATGTTCGACATGATATGTCAAGAGAACCGCAGCATATTTGATAATACAGATTACTACGTTTTGAGAACTTACAGAAAGCAGAAGCATTGAAGAAAACAAATTGATCTCAGCGTATACTTCTGAATCAATTTATCTAGTGTTGGCTTCTCAATTACTAAGATCTTTATTTTCCGCAAAAATAGAATGAATGTTACCTTCAGGATCGGCAAAGAACCCCGTTGTATGACCCCAAGACTTTGTTACTGGTTCTGCAATCGGAGTAGCTCCTTTGGAGACGAAATCACGATAAAGCTCATGAGCAACTTGTGTAGATTCACATTGAAAATTGAGTTCAAAGGCTTGCCCACTATGTATTTCTTTAAAAGAAGGATGCCCGTTAGTATTATCAGCCATTAAAGGTTTCGAGCATATTGCAAAGCGAACTCCGCTATTCTCAAATTCTACATAATGATCTTCCTCAATAACGATAGTAAACCCAATTACTTCACGATAAAAACGTGCTAAACCAAGGACATCATTCGATAATACAGTAATCCCTTCTAATTTTACTCTCATCTCGTACAATACCCCTTTATGAAAATTTATTATGATTATATCAATACGTACAAAATTGGAGCAACTTATATTTATCGACATAAAAACAGACATCTGATACCTTGTTTCAAATCGACGAAATGTAGTCGACCTTGAACAAATAAGGTATGCAGTGTCTGTTAATGTGTGAACATCAAATTATTGATGTAATAAATTCATTATATATTAAAGACTAAGCTGTTTAATACGTTCGATTGCACGTTCTGTGTTCTCACGACTACCGAAAGCAGTTAATCGGAAGTAACCCTCGCCGCATTGACCAAATCCAACTCCCGGTGTTCCCACAATATTAGCTTCACTTAATAAGTAGTCGAAGAAACTCCATGAGTTATACCCCTCTGGTGTTTTCAACCAAATGTAAGGCGCGTTTACTCCGCCAAATACTGAGAAGCCCGCTTCACGTAGACCATCACGAATCATAGCTGCATTCGTCATGTAATAATCGACTAATTCTCTTATTTGAGCTTTACCTTCTGGAGAATAAATCGCTTCTGCACCCTTTTGTGTCACATATGATACACCATTGAATTTCGTAGTATGACGTCTATTCCATAACTCATTAACACTAACTGCATTACCATTCACGTCACGACCTTGAATTTCTTTCGGTACAACAGTATACGCACAACGGATACCAGTAAATCCAGCAGTTTTAGAGAAGCTACGGAATTCAATCGCAACTTTTTTGGCCCCTTCGATCTCATAAATGCTATGAGGTACATTATCTTCAGTAATAAAAGCCTCATACGCAGAATCGAATAAAATAATGCAGTTGTTTTCGATCGCATAATCGACCCATACTTTAAGTTCTTCTTTTGTTAATGTCATACCAGTAGGATTATTTGGATAGCATAAGTAGATTAAGTCAACTTTTTGAGTAGGAAGACTTGGTTTGAAGTCATTCTCTGCCGAACAATCCAAGTAGACAATTTTTTCATAACGACCCATATCATTAATAAATGCTCCAGCACGTCCAGCCATGACATTCGTATCGACATAAACAGGATATACAGGATCTTGTACAGCTACAATACTATCGCTACTAAAAATTTCTTGAATATTACCAACATCACATTTCGAACCATCGCTTAAAAACACTTCATCATTATTGAGCTCTACTCCCCGAGCTCTATAATCATTAGCAATAATCTCATTAATCAAGAAGGAATATCCTTGTTCAGGACCATATCCTTTAAATGTTTCTACATTAACCATATCATCAACAGCAGCATGCATCGCTTTAATAACTGCTTGCGGAAGTCCTCTCGTAACATCACCAATTCCTAGACTAATAACATCTGCTTGTGGATTTTGTTCCATATATTTCGTTCTACGTTTAGCTACTTCTGAAAATAAATAGCTACCTTGTAGCTCTAGAAAATGCTGGTTCATTGTTGTCATACTCAATCACCGATCCTTTTCGTATCTTTTCGTTATGTATAAGGATAGCGTAAATCGAATTAAAACATAATGCAGAATGTAATCAATTGTTTGTACATATTGCAGGTTTTAATATTTGTTGAACAAGAAAAATCTAATAATTTGTAATATATTAAATTAAAAACATTTCATCATTTATCGCAAAATATAACATTGAAATAAAAAGACTGTATACAAACTAGAAGAAATTCTTCTAGTTTGTATACAGTCTTGAACACTTGCGTTCTAACGGGATCGCAAATTCGTTAATATTTCAATAAAATCATTCGGCAATGGTACTTCAAACTGTAATCGTTCGCCTGTGCGAGGATGCGTGAAACCAAGAATACCAGCATGAAGTGCTTGTCCTTTTAACGGAATTGTTTTATTACGTCCATATACAGGATCACCAGCTAATGGATAACCAATATATTTCATATGCACACGAATCTGATGCGTACGACCAGTCTCGAGTTGTAACTCAACAACTGTGTAATCCCCACCAATTCGTTCAATCACTGTGAAATGTGTAATGGCATCCTTCGCATTAACATCCGTTACCGTATATAATTTACGATCGTTACTATCACGTCCAATTGGTGCATCTATTGAACCAGAATCATGTGGCATATTACCATGTACAAGTGCAGTGTAACGTCTTGTAACCGAATGTTCCTTCAATTGTTCCGCAAGAGAGACATGTGCTAGATCATTTTTGGCTACCATCAATAATCCTGTCGTATCACGATCAATACGATGGACAATACCCGGACGTAACACGCCATTAATACCCGAGAGATCTTTACAATGGTGCATGAGCGCATTGACTAACGTACCATTAGGATGACCTGGCGCAGGATGCACCACCATACCACGAGGCTTATTAATTACAATGACATCTCTGTCCTCATAAATAACTTCTAATGGAATATTTTCAGCTATAATTTCTAAAGCTTGAGTTTCTGGTACTCGTACAGTTATCGTATCGTTTTCTTGAACTTTATAGTTACTTTTAATAATTGCTCCATTTACTTGTACATGAGCTGTTTTTATCCACTCTTGCACTTGGGTACGTGAAATTGCTGCATTTTCAATCGCATCCGTTATAAATTTATCGATACGTATTCCTTGAGCCTCATCATTAGCGATAAACTCGTAATTCTCTTGTTGTTCTATAATGTTACTCATTTTCTACGGCTACCTTGCCTTTCTGCTCTTCTTTTATGCTTAGAAGCGTATCAAGCATAATAAGAATTACCCCAACTACAATTGCAGAATCTGCAACATTGAAAATCGGGAATGTATAACTACCAAAATTAAATTTAAAGAAGTCAACAACTTCTCCAAAGCGTGCACGATCAATAAAGTTACCAATAGCGCCACCAAGTACTAGTCCTAATCCAGATAATAACAATACACTTCCACTTTTACGAACGGATTGAGCATACCAAATAATTGCTCCAACAATGACAATAGTAATGATAATGAAAAATACTCGTTGATCTTGCAGTATCCCGAATGCTGCGCCACGATTTCGATGAGAAGTAATTTGAAAGAAATCACCAATCACACTAAAATGATCACCAATCTTCATATTATTAACAATCCATTTTTTGGATATAAAATCCAAAATCAAAACGACTACTGCAATAACATAATAATAAAATCGCATTCTCCCACTCCTAAAACTTTTCATGTTCTTTAACGGCTTAACTTCTTGCAAATGAAAAGTCACTTCGTAAGCATATACTAAAACTTTTCATGTCCTTCATTGGCTTAACTTCTTGCGGTTGAAAAGTTAATTCGTAAGAATAAACCTAACTTTTCATGTACTGTCCAAAATAAGTGTAGCACATCCAACTTTTACAATCTAGTTTTACATTACTTCTTCAAGATGGGGTTAATAATCTCTTATCCCAAAGATTGTTCGTACTGAAATACATACATTTAGCAAACAATATAACCATTCCATAAAACGAAATGGTGGTGCAATACGTGAAATCAACTCTTACATCGCAACAACTGCAGCATTTCCGTTCTATTTTGCTTGAAGATAAAAACAGTATTATTCAGCAACAACAAACGTACGCTGAAACATCTCCAATAAGTAGTCAGAGTAATGTAGATGCTGAATTATCAATGTATGATAACCATCCAGCAGATCAAGCAACTGAATTATATGAACAAGAACGCGATAAGTCTTTCGCTCAAGCGCAATTACGTCAACTTACACAAATTGATGATGCATTGAACCGAATTGAATCAGGAAATTACGGAAGTTGCGTAACCTGTCAATCTGCAATAGATACAGAAAGATTAGAAGCTATACCCGAGACACTTTACTGTCAGCAACATGCAAATGCAAACCATGTCGCTAACCCTCAATACGAATACGAACCATTAGCATTTACTCGACTCAACTACGACGACGAAGACTACACCGGATTCGATGGTGAAGATATGAGTCAGGCTTTGTGGGACTACGGAAATAGTAATCTGGCTCAAAACTCACAAATGCTTGATACTGAATTCGCAGCTGAAATCAATGAGGAGCTTCATGGATATGTAGAACCATTAGAAAGTTTTGTTGCTACTGATATAACTGGATCACATGTTCATATTGTACGTAATGCAGCATATCAAGAGTATATGAAAGCTCATGAAGGCGACGAAGATCTGGAATTAATATAAACTCATTGCAGTTATTCTATTTGCTTCTGAACAATTCTTACGATATCAGCAATGTAGTCACCAATAATCGGCAAATTAAGGGCGCCTAATGCTTGAAGCAGCCAAACAATAAACGTCGCAAAGAACGCCAATCCAACAGCTGAGCCTACACCTCTAGCAATTCCACCCATAAAATTACGCCATAATAACTTAAATGGTCGATTCATAAGGGTTACGTAATCTGCTATTTGTGTGCGTTCAAGGTCATTCGTAACTTTGACTAGCCGTTCCTCTATTGCATCGAGAGATTGCTTTAACTTGGATAGCTCATCATCATCAGGTTTTGTCATTGTTACTCCTCCTTATCATTCGGTTTTTCCATTTTATATAAAATCAATTCATCATGATCACAAGTGGACGTTTTGAACTACCTTACAATAAAAGTTTAAAACGTTCGCTTGTCAGCATCAAGAAGGTGACCTGAAGCTAGGAAATGAGAAGCACAGTGTACGTACTTGGTACACGAGCATCGCAGGCTTTCGATGAATGCCAGCTTCGTAGTTGAATAAGCTACAACGCGATTCATCATGATCACAAGTGGACGTTTTGAACTACCTTACAATAAAAGTTTAAAATGTTCGCTTGTCAGCATCAAGAAGTGACATGAAGCTAGGAAATGAGAAGCACAGTGGACGTACTTGGTACACGAGCATCGCAGGCTTCCGATGAATGCCAGCTTCGTAGTTGAATAAGCTACAACGCGATTCATCATGATCACAAGTGGACGTTTTGAACTACCTTACAATAAAAGTTTAAAATGTTCGCTTGTCAGCATCAAGAAGGTGACCTGAAGCTAGGAAATGAGAAGCACAGTGTACGTACTTGGTACACGAGCATCGCAGGCTTTCGATGAATGCCAGCTTCGTAGTTGAATAAGCTACAACGCGATTCATCATGATCACAAGTGGACGTTTTGAACTACCTTACAATAAAAGTTTAAAATGTTCGCTTGTCAGCATCAAGAAGGTGACATGAAGCTAGGAAATGAGAAGCACAGTGTACGTACTTGGTACACGAGCATCGCAGGCTTTCGATGAATGCCAGCTTCGTAGTTGAATAAGCTACAACGCAATTCATCATGATCACAAGTGGACGTTTTGAACTACCTTATAATAAAGCCCGCTAGCCACCTAGGCACGCGGGCTTTTATTAATATGTCCTTATTTGTTAATGAAAATGCCTATCGATTTATCGCCGAGTTGTACAATCTCCATACCCGCTTTTTCAGCAAATGAAACAGATTGAACAAGAAGATTTTCTTGCAGCAACTGATCAAATCTCTGTAAAGCAGATTGCAAATCATGATCAACATGCAATACTAGATCGATACGTTTTTCAATTGGAAGGTCTAACTTCTTACGAGTATCTTGCACCGCGCGAATAACTTCACGAACCCAACCCTCTTGTTCTAGCTCTTCCGTAATGTCTGTATTAAGCGCTACAGTCACACCATTACCAGAAGCGGAAGCGAATCCTGATTTTGCTTTTTTCTCAACAAGCAATTCATCAAGTGTAACTTCTAAAGTCTCGCCTTCTTCTGTCGTGAACGTATAGTTACCACTATTAACGATAGCACGCGTTTCTTCAGCAGACATTTCTTTAAGTGTATTCTGAATCGGAGAAACTTGTTTACCAAATTTACGTCCCGCTACTTTAAGATTCAATTTCAAACTGAAATCTACAAAGCCGCTGTCAGAATTTTGGACAACAATATTTTTAACATTGATCTCGTCTTTAATAATGTCTTCATAAGAAGTCACTTCAAATTCACGATCTAGAGAAACGATTAGCTCAGAAAGTGGTTGACGAGTTTTGATACCCGTTTCGTTACGAACATTTCGCGCAAGCTCCACGATGACTTTCGAGCTTTCCATATCGCGCTCAAGCTCTGTATCAATTAGGCTTTCATCTGCTACCGGATAATCTCCAAGATGAACACTTTCTACGCCACCAAGATTGCCCCATACATCTTCAGCAAGTAACGGTGTATATGGTGCGATCACTTGAGATAGTGTAAGAAGAACATGACGTAATGTTTGATAAGCCGCTACTTTATCTTCTGTAAGACCACTTCCCCAGAAACGATCACGCGAACGACGAATATACCAGTTACTCAATTCATCAACGAATACTTCAATTGATCTTGCAGGATTTAAGAAGTCATTAACTTCAAGTCCTTTAGATACCGTTTTAATTAGCGTGTTTAGACGAGAAATAACCCAACGATCTAATTTATTCGTAGATGCTACTGTTGCATGCTCTTCATGATTGAAACCATCAATAGAAGCATATAACGCATAGAATGCATGAGTATTTACAATTGTATCAATAACTTTAGATTTCGCTTCAGCTACAATACCTTTAGAGAAACGTTTACTATTCCAAGGGGCGCTGTCTGCAAGCAAAGCCCAACGGAATGCATCTGTACCAAATTCTTCGATGATTTCCCATGGATCGATAACATTTCCTTTAGATTTGGACATTTTTTGCCCATTCTCATCAAGAATATGACCTGTAGAAAGAACTGCTTTATATGGCGCTTTACCATTGAAGAGCGTAGAAACTGCTAATAAGCTATAGAACCACCCGCGAGTTTGGTCAATTCCTTCACAAATAATATCAGCAGGATATTGATCTTCGAATTTCGCATTGTCGCCAAATGGATAATGTTGTTGTGCAAACGGCATAGAACCGCTGTCGAACCATACATCAATAACTTCAGAAGTACGTCTCATTACTGCACCTTCAGCAAATGGGCTCTTCAGTAAAATCTCATCTACATAAGGTTTGTGTAGTTCAATATCTTCTGGTACGAAGTCTACAGCACGCGCGCGTAGATCAGCGATGCTACTTGGCGCATATTGCTTGCCAGTCTCTTCACAAATCCATACGTTCAGTGGAGTACCCCAGTAACGATTACGACTAATATTCCAGTCGACTAGATCCTCAAGGAACTTACCAAAGCGTCCTTCACGAAGGTGGCCTGGATACCATTCTACTCCAGCATTGTTAGCAATCAATTGATCTTTTACAGCAGTTGTTTCGATAAACCAGCTTTCTGTTGCATAGTACAGAAGTGGAGACTTACAACGCCAGCAGAATGGATAGCTATGTTCATAACGTTCTTTAGAGAACAATAGTCCTTTTTCACTTAGCATTTTCACGATATCTACATCGCAATCTTTAACGAAGCGACCAGCTAGATCAGTAATCTCGTCGATGTAACGTCCTGCATTGTTTACTACTGCTAACATACTTATACCATTAGCACGGGCAACACGGTAATCATCTTCACCATGAGCAGGTGCGATATGAACGATACCGGTACCGCTAGAGTCACTTACAAAGTCACCTGGAATTACTAAATGACCTTTTTCGATTGATACATAGTTGAACGGAGGTAAGTAGCTACGACCTACTAGCTCACTTCCTTTCAATGTGCTAAGCACTTTGAAATCTTCTTTCATAACTGATTCAACTAGGTTGGCTGCAACGATATACACTTCGCCATCTTTAGCTACGCGAACATAATCAAGCTCTGGATTAACTGCTAACGCTACATTGGCAGGCAATGTCCAAGGTGTTGTAGTCCAGGCTAGAATAAATTCGTCGCTATCCGTCAGCTTAAACTTAGCAGTCGCACTCAAATCCTTCACATCTTCATAGCCTTGTGCTACTTCATGAGAGCTTAATGTTGTTTGACAACATGGGCAATAAGGACTTACACGGTGTCCACGATACAATAGCCCTTTTTCATGAATTTTGGAAAGAATATGCCATACACTTTCAATATATTTGTTATCAAGTGTAATGTATGGATTATCCATATCTGTCCAGTAACCAATCGCTTCTGTTAATTCACGCCATTGCTTCTCATATTCAAATACGCTGGCTTTACATTTCGTAATAAATTTCTCAACACCGTATGCTTCAATCTCCTGTTTCCCAGAAATACCAAGTTCTTTTTCAACTCCAAGTTCTACAGGTAGACCATGTGTATCCCAGCCTGCTTTACGGATGACACGATATCCAGACATCGTACGGTAACGACAAATAAAGTCTTTGATTACTCGTCCTAGAACATGACCGATATGCGGCTTACCATTCGCTGTTGGAGGTCCTTCATAAAATACGAAATTCGGTTTACCTTCACGATTTTCGATTGATTTCTTAAAAGTATCTTGCTCTTGCCATTGTGCTAATACACGTAACTCACGAGTACGTGCACGTTCTTTAACGTCTACGCGTTGCATACTTGAACAGCTCCTCTCATTCTCAAAAAACAAAAAATAAACCTCATCCCTATGGAAAGGGACGAGGTTAGTCGCGTTACCACCCTTGTTCCGCTCTGAAACGATTATACTTGCGCATAAATGATCAGAACGACACTTTGGTACGAATACTTGATTCGTATTCCTTATATCGGAGGAAAACCCGTCTACCCTTATTACTTATCGATAGATAAGGTTCAGGATAGCTTCTCGGAGATGATATTCCATCTATGTCCGTGCACCGAATTTCACCAACCATCGGCTCTCTGAGGCAGTACATACATGAACGTGTTCTCGTCATCGAATTGCAAATATAAATATCAATGATTATAACAATATTTATAGCTGATTGATAGCATAATGTCAATTGAAATATGCTAAAGGTTTTCTAGATATGTCATTCATAAAGATATTAATTAACTATCCCTAAGTATGGTCATTACTAGCTAACTCTATTCGTGAACAACAGGTTCAGGGCGATCTGATTTAAGCGTATCCCATGATTCTTCTGCTAACAACTCTAATTGAGCTTCAACTAGCGTACGGAATCTTGCGCGATAGATAGATGCTTGTTTTTTCAGTTCATCCACTTCAAGTGAAACTTTACGTGATTTGTTCAAAGACTCATTTACGATTCGATCAGCATTTTTCTCGGCTTCTTTCACGATCAATTGAGCTTCTTTCTTCGCATTACTTCGAACTTCATCTGCAGCCTCTTGTGCGACAATAATCGTTTTGCTTAACGTATCCTCAATATTAGAGAAATGATTCAAACGCTCTTGCAAAGTAAGCATTTGATTTTGCATTTCTTTATTTTCACGGATAAGTGCTTCATAATCTTTAATAACTAGGTCCAAGAATTCATTTACTTCATCCTCGTCATATCCACGAAGTCTACGTGAAAACTCTTTATTATGTATGTCCAATGGTGTCAATGGCATTGGAGCACCTCCTATGGTCATTTCTAATCAAACCAAACTGTCTAACTATGTATGAAACCATATTCGACAACGATAAGCAATTTCCTGCAAATTCTCTAAATAAATTTACTGATTTTCACGCGAATTCTGCCCTTTTTAGTTACACCATCAACTTCAGCAACTTTAAATCTACCCATACCTTTAATCGAAACTACGTCGCCTTCTTTCAATTGCTTAGATGGATCTTCCTCTGTTCGCCAATTTACCCGGCAACGACCGGCCTTAATTGGATCAACGATTTTAGTTCGACTTACACGGTAAGCATCGCTAGCAATACCGTCTAATCTTAGAGATGCAACAGTAAAGCTCAACTCCTCGAACTTAGCCACGACAGGTTGTAGTTGTTCAATCGAGATGATATCCGTTAATACATTTAGGCGATGTACTTGCCTAAAACCAATATCAAGGAATTGTGCCATTTCTGATGTAACAACGATATGACAGAAATCATCATGTTGATGAATATCTCCTACTCGATCTCGCTTAATTCCGAGCCCAATTAAAGCTCCAAGGAAATCCCCATGATCTAATTCATGAAACTTATCGCTTTGGCTAGTGACTTGAAGAACTTTCAAATCTGCATCTTCGTATTCCACATCGCGGTAATCTGGTACGATAATCGCACGCTTACGTTCTGCATCATCGTAACCACCATCGAATTTAATATTTACTGATCCTATCCGATTAGCTATCGTTGTCACAATAAATTGTTGTCTCGGATCTAAAAAATCGGTCCGTCTAAGCTCATGTAGCTCAGCGGACCGTTCTATCCATTCTTGTGCGCGATCAACAAATGGCTTCTCTTCAGGATGGAAATGACTATAAAATCCGTCCTTCATATCCACTCACCTTTAATTTTATCCAGCAATTGCTTCGATGATGAAAAAGACTCCTGATTTAATGAAGCCTAATGCGATAAATGCCACGATTGGCGAGATATCTAGCATTCCTCCGATTGGCGGAATAAATCTACGGAAAATAGATAGATAAGGCTCAACAATCCTCCCTAGAATTTGACCAACCGAGCTGCTTCTTGCATTGGGAAACCACGACAATAAAATGTATGCAATAATCATGTAATTGTATACTGTAAATAGTAGCTCTACAATATTTTTGAATTCTACCAACAAACTTATGTCACCTCATTCTGTCTTCATTTATCTATCAAAATGTGCCAATTCTGTAATAGAACCTTGTACTTCAACTGTCTCAGGAGCACATAAATAGATATTTGGTCCTAATTTAGAGATTGAGCCGCTAAGTGCGTACACTGTTCCAGATAAGAAATCTACGATGCGCAAGCCAAGTTCACTTTGAACACGTTGTAAGTTTACTACAACTGATCTGCGATTACGAATTTCATCTGCAATGGCTTGTGCCTCATCATAGCTCTTCGGCTCACATAAAACCATGCGTGTATTTTTCTGAGTGTGTAGACTTACGACATTGTTACCAACATTAGAAAACTGTTGATTTCTTGATTGTTTACGTGATTCGAATGGATTCGTTTCAACTTCTTGATCGTCATGTGTAGCTACACGTTCACGTTCCGTAATCTCTTCTTCCTCTTGTAAACCGAAATAGTTCATAAACTTATTAATAACACTCATTATTCATCCTCCTCTGTTCCAATTAATATTGTGCCAAGTCGTACAAAGGTAGCTCCTTCTTCAATTGCAATTTCATAATCGTTGGACATTCCCATCGATAATTCAGTTACGGTACACTTGCCATTCCCATTTGCAATCAGCTCATCACGCAATTCTCTTAATCGACGGAAAACAAACCTTGTCTCCTCTTTCTCAAGTTCAAATGGAGCCATAGTCATTAAACCAATTGGTAAAACGCGTGGATACTCTTGTAGCTGTTCCAAAAATAGCGATACCTCAGCAGCATTCATTCCTTGCTTCGACTGCTCTCCAGATACATTGACCTGAATAAAGCATTTAACTGTTGTATCTAACTTCTCAGCCTGCTCCTGGATCGCTTTTGCTAACGAAAGTCGATCTAAGGAATGAATGTACTGAAACTTACCAACAATATCTTTCACTTTATTACGTTGCAATGATCCAATAAAATGCCATGTTGGAGTTGCTTGTCCCGCTCCTGTATGTTCATGTATGTAATCCCATTTGTCTTTTGCAATTTGCCAACGGTTTTCACCTAAATGTAACACGCCTGCTTCCACGGCTTCTACGGTTCTAGCTACGGAAACATACTTTGTTACTCCAATGACATTCACAGCGTCCGATTCTCTACCTGCACGAGAAGTTGCTTGAGTTATTGTCTGCTGCACATGGTGTATTCGATCTTTGATACTCATTAATAGATCACCTTTCTCGATAGGCCAATCCAACTAGCCATTCTACCTGTTAAGCCATTTTCCATACGATGGCTAAAGAACATATCAGTCCTACAGCCAGTACATAAATTACTTAATTCGATATGAGTCGGCAATATTCCTGCTTTTATCATAATCTGTCGGTTGATTTCTTTCAAGTTAATATAAGCCTTTGACTCAGAAATAGGCCTAATTACTCCATTAATCGTATCTTCCTGTAGTTCAAGTCTTTGCCATAAAGCTTCGAATTGGTCTACAACGTATTGATCTACCTCATAGCAGCATTGATCAATGGATGGTCCTATCGCTACCATAAGTTGATCTGGCTTTGTTCCAAAATGTAAATTCATTGCTTCAACCATCTCTTTTGCTATGGCTGAAGCCGTTCCTTTCCACCCTGCATGTGCTAAACCAATTGCCTCATGAACGGGATCCCAGAACAATAAGGGTACACAGTCCGCATAAAATGAAGTTAACAAAATATTAGGTTCGTTCGTAATTATTCCGTCTGCACCTTGAATCGCATCTGACATTAAGAGTCTACCGCGTCCACGATCTTCAGCTGTTACTTTTACGACAACATTGCCATGTACTTGCTCCGCATTCGTCCAAGCATCAAATTCCCATCCAATACTATCCGTTAATAATTGTCGATTACGAACAACTGATTCTACTTCATCATTAACATGTAAACCTATATTGAAAGAGGCATATGGCTTATCGCTATAGCCCCCTATTCTAGTCGTAAATCCTGTTGTCAAATTCGCACATTGTAACATCCATTTTTGGAGTAACAATTGATGCGATGCAACACCTGCAACAAATGGTTCCATCTCACTCACCTCAGATTATTTCCTAGTTTCATATTCGACACCGACTCGGCTACGTTGTATAGCCGCGTGATCACAGTCATCGATTTTGAACAGCCAATTCCAATAAAGGTTTAAAAAGTGGGCTTTTAGAACCAAGAAGATGACGCGTTACTTGAGAAAGGCGGAAGCGTAAGTGTACGTTATTGGTACATGCGAACCGTACTTTCCAAGTTCGCTTCATATTCGATGTCGAGTAACCTACGGTAGCCTAATCATCGTTATCAAAGTTCACTTTTTGAACAACCTCTTTAAGTTTAACTTGTTAGATACGAGCATGCAAATCCTCATCCTCTGCGCGAACTGATCTCGTTTCTTCCATTCGCACAAGAACGACATCTGTTCCGATTTTCACAATATTGCGCCATGGAATAACAATCTCTGAACCGGCTGTGCCAAATATACCGAACATGCGTTGCACTTGAGGAATAACAATCGAATCGATTTTCCCTTGACGTAAATCTAATTCAATATCACTAATATGCCCAAGCTTTTTGCCATCTACAATATTTATAACATCTTTGGATTGGAAATCAGATATTTTCATACTACTCATCCGCCCCTTTAACAAGCTATGATCATTTAGTATATGTATGTAAAAGTTAAAGTATATCTGACTGTAAGGCAAATCCAAATAGAATTTCAATGTTCAAATGTACAAAGAAAAAGCTGTTTCAAGATCCATTTATGAAGTAGCCGTAACCTATGTATTTTGCAATTACATATGGTTACAAATCCATTCACGAATAGTCTCAAAACAGCTGTAGACGTCAATTTTTATACTTTAGGCATTAACATATTTTTGCATTTGTTGAATTGCTGATTTTTCCAATCGCGATACTTGTGCTTGTGAAATGCCGATTTCATCGGCTACTTCCATCTGAGTTTTCCCTTCAAAAAACCGCATAGATAAGATCATTTTTTCACGATCGTTCAAGCGATGCATCGCCTCACGTAATGCGATTTCTTCAATCCATGTAATATCTTTATTTTTCTCATCACTAATTTGATCTAGCACATAAATTGGATCGCCGCCATCGTTGAAAATAGGCTCGTACAAAGATACTGGGTCTTGAATAGCATCTAATGCAAAAACGACATCTTCTTTCGGAACATTAAGAACTTGCGAAATTTCCATAACGGTCGGTTCGCGCGCAAACTTATTCGTTAAACTATCTCTCGCTTGTAAAGCTTTATAGGCAATATCACGTAAACTCCGTGAAACTCTAATCGGATTATTGTCGCGTAAATACCTTCGGATTTCACCAATAATCATTGGAACAGCATAAGTAGAAAATTTCACATTTTGACCTAGATCAAAATTATCGATTGCCTTCATTAACCCAATACAACCGACTTGAAATAAATCGTCAACAAATTCGCCCCTATTATTAAAACGTTGAATGACACTTAGAACTAATCTTAGATTTCCATTAACTAATTTCTCTCTCGCTCCCCATTCATTACGAGTTTGTAGACCAGTGAATAATTCGCGCATTTCAACATTTGTTAGGACTGGTAGCTTAGCAGTATCCACGCCACAGATTTCAACTTTATTACGGGTCAATATCATTACCTCCCAAGGAGAAACATTAATGATCATTATCTCCTTGGGGAATGATTTTATTCCTGTTTTGACAATTTGCGACAAGATTCTGTGACTGCTAAGCGCACTTTAAATTGCTCTATTCATTGTCACCATGCATTTGAAAACGCTTTATAAGTTGTGTGATTTTCCTATAATTGTATTTAAAATTATATTCGGATAAATTAGGGTCAATATTGAATTTTAAGATAACCGTACAGAGTTCCTCAGGCTTTAACCGCTTCCAGGCCCATATCATCCCATGTTTATGTTCTTCACTAATATAACTAACATTAGGAAGCACTTCCTTGCCATCCGATACGAGCATAAAATTATTACTCGAAATTGAACCTTCATATTTTCCAGTATTTTTAACATTCGTTTTTATTACAACGGAATGTTGATCTCTTTGCAATTCGATCATTGAAAAGGTTAGTTGGAAGCTCAAATAGCTTAGCATAATTGGCTCTGCAGAAGTCATGATAGTAGGCATAAGCTGAAATACACACCTCCCTGCCACATTTTTTTGGTTAAACATATTCTATAGAGGTTCGAATTGTACGCATGACTGATCTAAGAAGATATTTACACGGAGATACCTCATAATTGCATGCGGACATATTAAGATTCCTACTAATAGCGTATGCTTCACTATCCAAAATGTACTGTGGTTGTTTAGGTTAGTATCATGTATTTTAGAGCATTTTATTAAATTCTTTTCGCAATCGCTTAATAATTCGTTTCTCTAGTCTCGATATATAGGATTGAGATATGCCTAGCATATCCGCAACATCTTTTTGTGTTTTTTCTTCTCCATCTGCAAGACCAAAACGTAATTGCATAATAATGCGTTCGCGATCAGAAAGCTTCTCAAGTGCTTTCTGTAACAATTTTCGATCAACCTGTTCTTCGATATTACGATAGATTGTATCGTTTTCTGTACCAAGCACATCAGATAATAGTAATTCATTACCGTCCCAATCAATGTTTAACGGTTCATCGAAAGATACTTCGGATCTCGTCTTAGAATTTCTTCTCAAATACATTAATATTTCATTTTCAATACAACGAGAAGCATACGTAGCTAGTTTAATTTTCTTTTCTGGATCAAATGTATTAACTGCTTTAATAAGACCAATCGTACCTATCGATACAAGATCTTCAATATTAATTCCAGTATTTTCAAATTTTCGGGCAATATATACGACTAGACGTAGATTTCGTTCAATTAAAATCGTACGGATGCTACCATCACCAGAAGGTAATTTGAGGAGTAGGTACTCTTCTTCTTCACGTGTTAATGGTGGAGGTAATGCTTCGCTACCACCAATATAGTAGATCATCTCATTCTTTAACCCTAATTTTAACATCAACCGATAAAAAGAAATTTGCGCTAACAACTTATACTTCAGCATCATAGTTTGTTCCTCCTAAAACTTTTCATTGGCTTCACGTTATAACTTCATAAGAATGATAAGTTACATCAAAAAGCATAGACTAAAACTTTTCATTGGCATCTAGGTATAATTATTAACCTACCTGCGTTGCTCTCTGTCCCGCAGGCGGGCTTTCAGAACCAAGAAGATGGAGTGCTATTTGTGGAAGGAGGAAACGCAAATGTACGTATTAGGTACATGCGTACCGGACTTCCCAAGTAGCGCTTCATATTCGATGTCGAATAACCTACGAAGACCAGTCATCGTTATCAAAGCCCGCCCCCACTGACCATTGAGGGGTGGATGATAGCCTGATACGACCCATCCCCACTCAACTGACCTCCATCAAAACCGATGAGTACTTTGATACTTTCAAAGCTCTTGCCGTCATGATTGACTTTGACACAATCAGGCTTAATTGCTAATAGAAATTGTGAACCCTTATTCACACCCCGAAAGGGGATTATTCTAATTCGATCTTGCCATTGAAATTGAAGTTGTTCGGTAGACAACAACATTAACGCATCATTCGTTTCTCCTTGCTTTAAAGCTTTCAAAAATTTAGCGGGTAACGCATCTTCCAATTTTGATACTTCGATAATCATAACTGGGTGTTTTGTAAGTGGGTCATATAATTGATTTCCTGTATCAATTAGCCCAGTGCATGTAAACATTTGACCTTCGATATCTACCTCTACTTCAGCAAGATGAGATTGCATCAGTTGATGTTTCTTTTTACTTCTTACAAAGCTTGAAAACATAAAAAGTGCAATTGCAAAACTAGCAAACAAATAAAAAATCCCAATATGTAGCTTAGTTGTAACCGTCCCACCAATAAATAGTACATTTGCCCATACTTCTTGAGAGCTTCTCATTAGTAGAAAATATAGTGCCATCATCCCTCCTGCTGCTACAAAACTAACGATATAAAAGCTTATTATGTCTCTTAAAAAAGATTGTAATGAATAATAGCCGAATGTAATGTATATCATGAGTATAGAGACAAATAGTTTAATCGAAACATGGTATAGAGACGAGAGACTAGGGAAGACCATTGCCATCGTATATAACGCCCCGACAGAGCCAGCAAGTAGCACACGCCAAGCCTTAGGCTTATAACCGCGTATCCACCCTGTTGTTAACAACAATACTCCATCTACTAACAATTCTCGTAGCAGCAGAACGTCTAGATATACTTTCATGTAATACCTTCCTTCAACTACAATAAAAACTCATTCTTCCTGTAGTAACAAGCGATTACTTCTAAAACAGTATATTGGATATATACTCCAAAGTCTGTCTGTTTATGTCAGCATGAGAGTTCTATTTTTGTCGGAAAAAGCGGTCATTACTAGATTGCTAAACTAGAAAAAGGGCTATACACTTACATCACTGTAAGTGTATAGCCCTTTAATATGTTTATACTAAGTTGTTATTTGCGACGTAAAAAAGCAGGAATTTCTAAATCATTAGAAAGGTTTGTACCAATAGGCTTCGTCGCTTGTGACTTTCCCGCTTCGCCTGCATCATTGCTTTGACCAGCTTGACGACGAGGTGCTGGTTCGCTAGGTTTTGCTTCAAAACCAGTCGCAATAACTGTTACTTTAATTTCTTCTTTAAGATCTTCATCAATGATCGCACCGAAAATCATATTCACATCTGGATCAGATGCAGAAATAACGATTTCAGCTGCTTCATTCACTTCATATAGTGATAGATTACTACCACCAGTAATATTCATAATTACACCACGAGCTCCATCGATAGATGTTTCAAGTAATGGACTTTGAATAGCTTTACGAGCAGCTTCCGCAGCACGATTCTCACCAGAGGCAATACCAATTCCCATAAGTGCTGAGCCACGCTCAGTCATAATTGTTTTCACATCTGCAAAGTCAAGGTTGATTAGACCAGGAACCATGATTAGATCAGAGATACCTTGGACTGCTTGACGTAGTACGTTATCTGCTTCACGGAATGCTTCAAGCATTGGAGTTTTCTTATCTACGATTTCTAATAGACGATCATTAGGGATGACGATTAGTGTATCTACTTTTTCTTTTAGAGCGTCGATACCATGTTCAGCTTGTCCAAAACGTTTACGTCCTTCAAAAGTAAATGGACGAGTAACTACACCAACTGTTAAAGCGCCGCACTCACGAGCAATTTCAGCAATAACAGGTGCTGCACCAGTACCTGTACCACCGCCCATACCAGCTGTAACGAATACCAAATCGGCTCCTTTAAGCTGATTAGCAATTAGATCGCGAGACTCTTCAGCAGCTTTTTTACCTACTTCAGGGTTTGCACCAGCACCAAGACCACGAGTTAGCTTATCACCAATTTGCAGTTTGTGCTCAGATTTTGCTAGGTGTAATGCTTGCGCATCAGTATTTACTGTTATAAAATCTACACCTTTTACACCATTCTCAATCATACGGTTAACCGCGTTACTACCGCCGCCACCTACACCAATTACTTTTATTTGCGCTAGTGATTCTAGTTCTAAGTCAAATTCCAACATCTACACGACTCCCCCGTCAAATAAATTCCTGAAACATATTTTTAATGCGTTCTAACATTCGGGGTTTTGACGAAGCTGGAGAATTTCCTTTACGACTAACAGCCTTCTTCGTAGTGCTAGCTCCTCGTACACCCATGTACTTTGATACGTATTGTATCATTCCTACCCCGCTGCTATAAGAAGGATCTTTTACTCCAATATAATCTGGTGAAGCTATTCTTACATTGCTTTCAAGTTCCGCTTGTGCTAATGCAAGTGTACCCGGAAGAGACACTGATCCTCCTGTTAATACATATCCATCAACTTTATCACCATAACCAAGTGCGTGAACTTCCTGCTTAATTAGCTGGAATATTTCTTGCATACGTGGTTCGATAATGCTAGCCAAATCTCTTTGTGAAAATTCTTTTTCTATATTACTACCCATACGTGGAACTTTGAACTTTACTTCGTCAGCTGCATCATCTGCAACAGCACAACCAAATTTTAATTTTAATTTTTCTGCATGATCCGTTTGCGAACGCAATCCATAAGCGATGTCGTTAGTAACAAACTGACCACCAATTGGCAATGAAGAGATCGCACATATACCACCATCTTCATAGACAGCAATCGTTGTAGATCCACCACCGATATCAACGAGTACAGTACCTGCTGATTTTTCATCTTTAGACAATGTCATTACACCTGATGCGAGCGTTAACAGGATAACCCCGTTAATTTTCAGACCAGCTTTGTCAACACATCTAACTAGATTATGTACAGAAGATTTGGCACCAGTAATAACTGTAGCTTCTACCTCTAAGCGAACACCTATCATTCCTCGAGGATCAGAAATTCCTTCTAGTCCATCTACTACATACTGCTTAGGTACAAGATTAATTATTTCACGATCTGGAGGTAAAGTTACTACCTTTGCAGCTTGAAGAACGCGATCGATATCTTCCTCACCGATTTCACGATCTTCGTTAGAAACTGCAACTACTCCATGATTCGTTTGTACTCCAATATGACTACCTTGGATACCAACATATACCTCTGAAATTTCAATATCCACCATACGTTCAGCATGTTCAATCGCATTTTTAATAGACTGAACCGTTTGATCAATATCTACAATAGCACCTTTACGAATGCCTTCAGAGTCTGCTGTACCAACACCAATGATATTAATGGTTCCATCATTTACTTCGCCAATTATTGCTCGAACTTTGGATGTACCGATGTCCAAACTGACAATTATGTCACCGTTGCTCATTGCGCGGCACCTCCGTTTCAATAAATATTTATAGTTGTAATGAATGAGTTTAGTTATTCGTTATTGCACTAATAGGAAAATAGTCTACATAACATTCTATTCAACACTATTTGCATTTTCCCTCTTTTTTCAACAATTTTTTCAGAGATTCATCTAAAAAAAACGAAAAGTTCATGAAAATATGAATTAGAAGTCTAGTTTAACTAGACATAATAGTTACGATAAACTCATAAAAATAAATAGACAACTAAAATTTTACCATTCTTTACTCTTGTTGAGTAGAGTCTTTTTACTCAGTTTCCGTATTTTCCATTTCTTCTCTATTGAATGGTTCATATGTATCTGCAAGTAATAGGGTTAGCTTCCCTGGTGCTTGTGTTTCAATAACGCCATTCATCGCTTCTACCTTCTCACGTATTAAGCTAACAGCTGTAGTAACCTCAAATTTTGTGCGTGTATATATTAGAATTCGATCCGGAAAAGCAACAGATGGAATCGGTGCGATTTCAGATATATCAGCGAGCAACGTTGAATCAATGGAAGCGAGTTGCTTCATTAATTCATTTTTATAAGGATCATCTTTGCTCCATCCGGTTAATATAGGCTTGTCCATTATTTGTATACGATCATTAGTTGTTTTAATACTCGCCCCACTAGCTAGTAAAGCAATAAGTTCGCCACTATTATCAAATTCAAACGCAACGACACTATATTCTGTAACAGCAATTTTGATTATGCCTGGAAAATGCTTAGTAACTACCGCTTTATTAATCGTGTTTAACGTTGTTACTTTATTTTCAATTTCTTCTGCAGAACTGAAAACGAAAGAATCCCCTACTTTTAGACCTGCAGCACTCATTACTTCTGCACCATTTACAAATTGGGTACCAGTAATCTGCACCTCAGTGATTTTACTTAATGTAGAATTAAAAAAAATAATAGAAAAAATAGCAAGAAATAAAATAACAATAATTGCAATTATTTTTTTATTTCCCTTTTTTTTCGGCTCCGGCTCTTTAAGCACTGGCATTTGAGATTGCATAAACTCGTCCACTCCTTAACACAACGCGGCCTCCTCATCGATGATGAGGAAGCCGATTATCATTCCAACGATTACTGCGCATATGTTTCGTTTTTGGATAATGCCGTTAATCTCGTAATTCTAGCACCTAATAAAGTTAACATATCCTCAATTCGATCATAACCACGATCAATATGGTGAATTCGCTCTACGATCGTTCTCCCTTGTGCTGCAAGACCAGCAATAACAAGTGCTGCACCCGCTCGAAGATCTGTCGCTTCAACCGTCGCACCATAAAGCCGGGGCACCCCTCGAATATACGCTGTATTCATATCTACGCGAATATCAGCGCCCATACGAGCCAGTTCATCTACATGCTTTAATCTGCCTTCAAAGATATTTTCTTTCACTACACTGACACCATCTGAGAGTGCAAGCATAACCATCATCTGTGATTGCAAATCAGTAGGGAAAGCAGGGTAAGGTGCCGTAACAATCTTCTCTACCGCTTTGCTTCTGACTCTACTGTCAACTTTTATTATATCACCGTCAACATGGATTTGAATACCTGCACGACGCATGACATGAATTAAAGAAGTTAGATGACTTGGTTGCGTTTTGTGTAATGTAATTAGTCCACGAGTTGCCGCTGCTGCAATCATTAAAGTTCCTGTAACAATTCGATCTGGAATGATACGATGCTCACATGAATGTAACCGCTGCACACCATCGATTGTTATCGTATCTGTACCTGCACCAAGCACTTTAGCACCCATTGCATTAAGGAAATGTTGCAAATCTTGAATCTCTGGCTCTCTTGCAGCATTTGTAATCGTTGTTCGACCATCCGCTAGTACCGCTGCCATCATAATATTCTCAGTAGCACCTACACTCGGGAAATTCAGATGTACATCTGCACCCGTTAGTTTCTGTGCACTACAAATAATAGAATTACCTGTTTCCTCAATTTGCGCTCCTAGTGCTTTTAAGCCATCTAGATGAATATCAATCTTACGTTCGCCAATCGCACAGCCGCCTGGTTGATAAACTTGAGTCTTACTGTACTTTGCAAGTAGTGGGCCCATGAGAAAAATTGATGATCGCATTTGCTTCATCAACGATTCTGGTACATGTGAAGCAGATGCCTGCTCCGTGTCAATGATAATCGTACTTCCCTTATGCTCAACTCGACATCCTAATTCTCGCAAAATATGAATCATCACTTCAATGTCAAGTAAATGAGGAACATTTTCGAGCACGGTCGTTCCTTCAGCCAGCAGACTGGCAGCCATAATCGGCAGCACTGCATTTTTCGCGCCTTGGATTACAACAGTTCCTGACAGAGGTTTGCCGCCCTCAATCACCAATCTGTCCAATGTATCACCTCCGAGTTACCGCTCGCCCATTACCAATACTTCCGGTATCAATTCAATACCATAGCGTTCTTTCACAACACTTTGAATATGGGTAATTAAAGCGAAAACGTCTTTAGCTGTCGCCTGTCCTGTGTTGATAATAAAATTGGCGTGAAGCTCTGATACTTGTGCTCCTCCACATTGGAACCCTTTCAGTCCTGCTTCCTCAATCAATCTTGCTGAAAAATCACCCGGTGGGTTACGGAAGACACTCCCACAGGTTGCGCTCTTCAGCGGTTGAGTTTGCAATCTACGTTCCCTATGCGTTGCCATTTCTGCAGCAATCACTTGCCTGTCACCAGCTTCTAATTCAAAGCTAGCCTCAACGACAAATCCGCTCATTTCCTGCAAAACAGAATGACGATATGAGAATTTCATATCATCGCTTTTATACGTTACCAATTCACCATTAGACAGAACAATTTCGGCTGACTTAAAAATACGTGACACATCAGACCCATGCGCACCTGCATTCATGTAGACAGCACCGCCTACAGTCCCTGGAATACCGCCTGCAAATTCCAAGCCTGTTAGGCTTTGTTTGCTTGCCATAACAGCAAGCTTAATAAATGAATAAGCTGCTCCTGCAATGACAGTATTGCCTTCGAAGCGCACATAATCTAAGCCATCAGTTGGCTTAATCACAACACCACGAATCCCTTTATCACTTACTAGCATATTGGATCCACGCCCGATACTCGTCCACGGAATACTATGCTTACCAAGTAGCTTGATTAGTGATATAAGTTGCTCCTTGCCTCGTGGAAGGATCATTAGATCAGCCGTACCGCCAATCTTCCATGTTGTATGCTTCGACAGTGGTTCGTTGAAGAGATATTCCCCAATTTCTAACTCCTCAAGTTCCTCTATAAATAAATTCAATTGTATATCCTCCTTCCAAAAATGGCAGTTGCCATCGTTGTGGGTATGCCCCACCTGAACATGTGATCAACTCCTAGACTTTCTGGTCACGAATTATAAAGTATCTTATGCCTCATCACTTCGTTGTGTGACAATCGCCTAGAGTTCACGTTCAGTTATCGTTTCATTATTCTCGCTATCGCTAAAGCAATTCTGCTTGCTGAATCAGGTACTGCTAAAAATTGTGATGCTGCAGACATTTTGGCAAGCTTATGATCATCCAACAATAAAGTGCTTAATTTTTCCAATAAATGTTTACCTGTAAGTTCAGCTTCCAGAATAATCTCTGCAGCACCAACAGACTCCAAACTGCGCGCATTTGCTTCTTGATGATTATTCGTTACGTTTGGAGAAGGAATTAGAATAGACGGTTTTCCTAGCGCGTTAATCTCCGCTAGCGACGATGCTCCAGAACGACTAATTACGATAGAAGCATCACTCAACACTTCCGCCATATTATTAATATATGGAAGTAATATGATCTGCCCGCTTCGATAAGCAGATGTATCTTTCAATGCTTGCAACGTATCATCATAATAAATTTCACCTGTCGCGAATACAATACGGTACTGCGAAAGTTTTTCTAATTGTTCATGCTCACCGGCTAATGCTATAACCGCTTGATTAAGCGCCTTCGCCCCGCGACTACCACCAACAATAAGTGCGTAACGTTGGTTAGAATCAAGTTCTAATGATGTTCTTCCACGACCTGGTATAGCCTCGATCACTTGAGACGCACAGGGATTACCGGTAAAACTCACTTGCTTCGCTTTTGCAAAGTAAGCTAATGAATCTTCGAAACTTACACCAACATGAGATACAAAGGATGTCAAAAATTTATTCGTCAAACCAGGAATTGCATTTTGTTCATGAATAAAAGTGGGTATGCCTAAACGGGCTGCCGCATACACGACAGGCCCGCATACATAACCACCCGTACCGATAACGACGTCTGGTTTAAATTGTTTAATTAATTGTTTCGAACGATTGACACCACGTAAAAAACGAATAACTGTCCGAACATTATCATAAGACAGTTTACGTTTAAATCCTGTAATCTCAATACTTTCAAAAGGGACGTCAGCTCTTCTCACAATTTTGCTTTCCATCCCACGCTCCGTGCCAATATATAGTAACTCAGTAGAGGGGTCTTGCTGTTGCATATACTTCCCAATCGCTAAAGCGGGATATATATGCCCTCCAGTGCCTCCACCTGTTAATAAAATTTTCATCTCTTTCACCTCGAGTATCGAGAAATATTCAACAAGATGCCTAATCCTGTCAGTAGTAATGTTAAGGAAGAGCCTCCATAGCTTACTAATGGAAGAGTTATCCCTGTTACTGGCATCATACCAATGACAACACCGATGTTAATAAGCACCTGTACACCAATAATGCTTGTGATACCGATCGCAAGTAAGCTTCCAAACGTATCCGGAGCTGAGATTGCAGTACGGACACCACGCCATATGACGACTAGAAATAATAGAATTAATGTGAACCCGCCGATGAAACCAAGTTCTTCAGCTAATATAGAGAAAATAAAATCTGTTTGCGGCTCTGGTAAGTAACTAAATTTTTGTCTACTCATGCCTAATCCAAGTCCAACTAGACCTCCAGGACCAATGGCAAATAACGATTGAATAATCTGATATCCACCGCCAAGTGGGTCTGACCACGGATCTAGAAAACTAGTAATCCGTTTCAAGCGATAAGGTGCAGCAATAATCAGTCCAACGAAACCGATAACACCGAGTAATGCTAAACCGCCAAGATGACGCATCTGAGCACCAGCAGTATAGATGAGAATCATTGAAGCTCCAACCATAACTGCTCCAGTTCCTAAATCGGGTTGTAACATTATTAAGCCAAATGCCAGAAATACAAGACCTAAAGGCGGTAATAAACCTTTCGTGAATTGAGTAATTTTTTGTTGTTCTGTGGACAACCATTTTGCAAGAAATAAGATCATCCCAAGTTTCATAAATTCAGATGGTTGAATACCGAATGAACTAATGCCTAGCCAACTACGCGCACCACCACGCACAACACCTACTCCTGGAATTAATACAAGGATAAGTAGGCCGAAGCAGATAATAAGTAGCATAGGAGCCCATTTCTTCCAGACAGAGTAATTCACATTCATCATGAAAAACATAGATAATAAACCTAATCCTGCAAATATCGATTGTCGCTTCAAAAAGTAGAACTTATCACCAAATTCATGAAAAGCTAATACAGCACTCGCACTATATACCATCATTAGTCCAATAAATAATATAAGAAGGATGGAAATTAATAGCCATATATCTGGAGCAGAACGTGACTTAACCATGCTATACACACCTCTATAAAATGAAGTAGGGACAACCCCCCTACTTACAAGGTATGCACCGATTTCTTAAACATGCTTCCTCTTTGTTCATACGAAGAAAACATATCCCAGCTTGCGCATGCAGGTGATAATAATACAATATCTCCTGATTCCGCTAGCTCACTAGCAAGCTTAACAGCTTCATCTAGTGTTTCTTCGGCACTAGCTTTAGGTTCGACGATCTTGATCTGATCTAAACCTGCTAGTTTAGCAATATGTTCAAGTTTATGACGAGTTTCACCAACTGCAATGATACCTTTCACACGGTCTGTGAAAATAGGTAGTAATTCCATATAATCAGATCCGCGATCTAATCCTCCAGCAATAAGTACCAACGGTGCTGATAAAGATCGAATTGTCATGGTTGTCGCTGTCGAATTCGTCGCTTTGGAATCATTGTAATAAGATACACCTTCATTCGTTCTCACAAACTCTAAGCGATGCTCTACGCCTCTAAAATTCACTAAAGGCTCTACAAGTTTCCCAGGTTCAGCGCCAGCTACTAGACATGCTGCAATCGCTGCAATTGCGTTTGCGGCATTATGACGCCCAGGAATACCAAGACTACTTAGCGGCATAAGTACATGTTGCTCTGAATCATTATTCATCCGATATACGATAGATCTTACAGAAGCTTCCTCTGCCGCATTCGGCAACGGATCTCCTGGAGTAATCGGTACAAATGGTGGATCAATGTAAACACCTTGCTCTAATTTTTCAAAAAGCGAGAATGGAAACAGTTGACCTTTGCAATGTGGCATCAATTGACGAGTAATCTCATCATCCCAATTCAAGATAGCAATATCATCATCTGTTTGGTTGCTTAATATTTTCGCTTTTGAAGCTACATAATCCTGCATATTACCGTGATAATCTAAATGAGTTTCAGCTAAATTCAATATTAGTGCTATTTTTGGAGCAAATGTAATTGTGCCTTTTAATTGAAAACTACTTAATTCAGCAACAATCCAGTTTTCACTCGACACTTCACTAGCAATCTCACATAGTGGCAAACCGATATTACCACCAACTACCGGATTTAGTTCGGCTGATGTTAATAACTCTCCAATTAAAGTGGTTGTCGTCGTCTTGCCATTAGATCCTGTAATGCCAATAATTGGAGCTTTACTTATCCAATATGCAATCTCAACTTCAGTAACAACTTCTACACTATTAGTTTGTGCATCAATAATAGGTGATGCATGATAAGGAATACCAGGATTTTTTATTAATAATGCAGTCGTCTTATCTACTAGATTTTCAGGATGATACCCACATATTACTTCGATGCCTAGTTTTTCTAATTGTGCTGCTTCAGGTGATTCTTCACGAGGCTTACGATCGTTAACTGTAACATTCGCCCCTAGCTGATGAAATAGTTTGGCTACACTAACACCACTTCTTGCTAGACCTAGTACTATTACTTTTTCATTTTTATACTGCGATGGATGCTTCATATAGAATACCTCTCTTTTTTTCTTGGAATACATATTTTATGTAGCTCAAGTCCAATTCAAATCAACGTCTAATCTTTTGACTATCTACTTATAGATGTAACGGTCCCCGCCCAGCGAGAACCGTTACATTGATCATTATATCTTATATTCAGAAAAGTCATATTCGCCGCCGACTATGCTACAGCGCGTTACATCGTGATCACAAGTGGCTGTTTTGAATTTCATCTGAGCTTATAATACAGGTTCAATACAGTCGCCTGTCAGCAACAAGAAGATGACCCACAGCGAAAATGAGTAGCACAGCGTACGTTTTGTGTACGTGAGCACACGCAGGCTTTCGATGGGGGGCATATTCGCCGCCGACTATGCTACAGCGCGTTACATCGTGATCACAAGTGGCTGTTTTGAATTTCATCTGAGCTTATAATAAAGGTTCAATACAGTCGCCTGTCAGCACCAAGAAGATGACCCACAGCGAAAATGAGTAGCACAGCGTACGTTTTGTGTACGTGAGCACACGCAGGCTTTCGATGGGGGGCATATTCGCCGCCGACTATGCTACAGCGCGTTACATCGTGATCACAAGTGGCTGTTTTGAATTTCATCTTATAGAACAAGCAATAAACCTATAATAGCGAGCACTAACCCGACCGTCCAGAATACAGCATCCACTTTCCATTCAGACCAACCAGAAAGCTCAAAATGATGATGAATTGGACTCATACGGAATACGCGTTTTTTTCGAATTTTGAAGGATGTTACTTGAATTATAACAGATAACATTTCCAAGACGAATACTCCACCAATGATAACTAAAAGCAATTCTGTTTTCGTTATAATGGCTACTGCCGCAATACCACCACCGATACCGAGAGATCCCATGTCACCCATGAAAACTTTAGCAGGATGTGCATTGTATACAAGAAAACCTAATACAGCTCCAACCATTGCAGACGAGAAGATTGCAGCATCATATGAATCGGCTAACAGTGCAACGATAGTGAATGCACCAAATGCTATTGCGCTAGTTCCAGCCAATAGACCATCAATACCATCTGTAAAGTTAACAGCGTTGCTTGCTCCAAACAAAATAATGATGACAAAAGGATAATAGAACCATCCAAGATCAAACCCAATTTGTGTTCCAGGTATAAGAAGTTCTGTACTATGACCCATATTGTAAAGTTGTGCACAAACGATAATCGAGAATAACAGTTGTCCCGCGAGCTTTTGCTTTGCCGTTAGACCAAGTGAACGCTTAAATACAATTTTAATATAGTCATCAAGAAATCCTACGATACCAAAACCAAGCGACGCCGTTAACAGCACCCAAAATTCACTAGAAATCTCAGCAAACTTTACGAATGAAATTAACAGTGCAAGCATGATAATAACTCCACCCATGGTTGGAGTACCACTCTTTTTCAAATGTGACTGTGGACCGTCTGTCCGTATTTGCTGTCCGAATTTTAATCGTTTCAGTAACGGTATGAACAATGGTCCGAATAAAACTGCTAGTATGAATGAAACACCTAAAGATAATAGAATGACCATCATGTCCATACACTCACCCCTTTTCTAAAGCTTCGACAACCTGCTCCATCTTCATACTTCTTGAGCCTTTAACAAGAACAAGGTCATCAGGTGAAATATGAGGCAATAGCCAATCGATCAGCTCTTCCTTTGTTGTAAAATATTTTAGTAGTTCTTCTGAGAAATGATCTTTCGCACCTTCAACGATATGAGCAGCGAGATTACCATACGTAATGACGGCATCTACTTTATCACTTGTCGCATATTGACCCATATCAACATGCATAGCGATTTCATCGGGACCAAGCTCTAGCATATCACTAAGTACTAACCATTTCTTACGGAAGCCAGTTAAGCTTCCAAGTAAATCAATGGCAGCTCGAGTTGCCGTTGGATTGGCGTTATATGCATCATTAAGTACAGTAGCTCCATTATATGCTTTTGTAGGAGCAATACGCATACCTGTTAATTGCAATCGATTAAAGCCTTCCTGAATAAGATTAGCAGCTACTCCGAACAAACGAGCGACTGCAATGGCTGCCAAAGCATTACTTACATTATGACGACCTGGCGTTGTAATATGTTGCTGTCCGATGTTGCAAGACTCGCCCATATATAACACGTCAAAGCGACTACCAAATGGATCTAGCTCAATGTTAGCCGCTGACCAATCGTTACTCGCTTCCAATCCAAAACGCTTTTTCTCCAATGAAGATAAATTATGCAGTTTATTCATTTCTTCTTCGATCAATGGTTCATCACCGTTGTAGATGAATACACCTTCATCACCAAGCCCATTTACAATTTCAAGTTTAGCCTGAGCGATTCCATTGCGGCTACCAAGTTGCAACATATGGGCATCGCCGATGTTTGTAATAATGGCAACATCAGGTTGGGCAATTTGAGTTAATAGTTCAATTTCACCAAAGCCACTCATACCTAGTTCAACAACTACAATATCTGTATCCTCTTCTAATGCCAAAATAGTTAATGGAAGTCCGATATGATTATTGAAATTCCCTTGTGTTTTACTTACCTTGTACACTGTAGATAATAATGCTGCTGTCATATCCTTCGTCGTTGTCTTACCATTACTTCCTGTAATTGCGACTACTCTTGTAAACAATTCACTTCGATAACTCATTGCAAGCTTTTGCAGGGCTGCTAATGGATCACGAACAAGCAAGAAAGGAATATGTGGCAAATCTTCAGGAACAGGCACACCTTTTTTCCAAAGTGCCGCTGTTGCGCCCTTTTCTACAGCATGATAAATATGTTGATGACCATCGGAGTGTTCCCCTACTAGCGGAACGAACAATTGTCCACCTACAGTTCGCGAGTCCGTCATAACACCTTGCACGACTAACTCTGTATTATCACTCTTTAGAATAGCACCGCTCATCTCTGCGAGCTGCGCAACTGTTCTAGTAATCAATGTCATTATCTCCTTCTTGAAAAAACTATGTATCAAACTCTAGTTCTTTCCAAATATTTATACCCGTCAACTATACTACATCTGAATAGCTTGACAATTCAATAGCTATTTTTAACAATTATGTTAGGCCCGTTCGAAACATACCAAATATTAAGTAATAATTGGCGAAAGAAAGCGTCCTTTCAAGACACCATGTGAAATTTCTAATGAATACAAGCACTCTGAAACGCTACCCAGCAACGTGTACGGTTCAAGTACACGAGCGGAAAATTCTTTACCACTATGCTTCATATGAAATTTCTATAATTTCATATGAAGTCATCAACTGAGTATCCAACCCTCAGAGTACTATGAAACAATACCCAGTAATGTGTACGGTTCAAGTACACGAGCAGAAGATTCTTTAGCCCGAGGCTTATAATAAAAATTCAAAATCGTTGGCTGTCAGCACCAAGAAGATGCCATGAAGCTAGGGAAGCGAAGCGCGCAGCGTACGTACTTGGTACGTGAGCACTGGAGTGACCGATGAATGGCAGCTTCGCCGTCGACTAAGCTACCACGCGATACATCGTGATCACAGTCAATGATTATGAATATCCTCTTCATCTCCTAGGTAGATCCGTATCGTCGACCCCCGATCTACACGCTCTCCAGCTGCAGGCGCTTGCTTAATTACGACCTTACCTGTTCCTGCACTAGTGAGCATGAAATTCATGTTCATATCTTCATATATTTCAGATACACTTTTCCCAATTAGATTAGGTACCTCAACGATTGGTGTTTCACCGTATTTATATAAACGATCGATTTGATTTGTACGTTTCGGAACTTCTAATATTTGCAGAGCATCCTCCATAATGTTACGTACAATTGGTGCTGCAACAACACCACCGAATTGTATACCTTCTGGATTATCTACAGCAACGTAGATAACGATCTGAGGATCATCTGCAGGAGCTACTCCAATAAATGATACAATATGTTCCGTCGTCGAGTACCTGCCGTCAATAACCTTCTGAGCGGTTCCTGTCTTCCCTCCCACACGGTAACCATCTATAAATGCATTTCTACCTGTGCCTTTCGCTACAACACTTTCTAGCGCCTCACGAACTTGCTTAGAAGTTTCTCCTGAAATGACTTGTCTCACTACAGTCGGTTCATTCGATTGAACAGTTTCCCCAGTATCTCGATTTATCCAGGCTTTGGCGACGTATGGCTTGTAAAGCGTGCCGCCGTTGACGGCGGCTGATACGGCAGTAATTTGTTGGATTGGAGTAACAGATACACCTTGACCAAATGCCGTTGTTGCTAATTCTACCGGACCTACTTGACTTAATTTGAATAAAATCCCGTTCTCTTCGCCACCAATATCAATACCTGTTTTAGTGCCGAATCCGAAGTTTCTAATATATTCAAAAAGTTTATCTTTGCCTAGACGATTACCTAGCTCTACAAAACCTGGGTTGCAAGAATTTTCAACTACTTGTAAAAAAGTTTGACTACCGTGCCCACCCTTTTTCCAACAACGCAGTCTTGCTCCGCCAATCTCTACGGCGCCTCCATCATAAAAGCTATCCGTCTTTAAATTAACTTTATTCTCTTCAAGTGCAGCGGCTAACGTAATAATTTTGAAAGTTGATCCCGGCTCATAAGTCATCCAAATTGGAAGATTACGATTGTAAACCGAAGCATCTACCTCCTGATAGTTACTTGGACTGTAACTAGGCCGACTAGCCATTGCTAATATCTCACCTGTATTTGGGTTCATTGCTATCGCCATTACAGCATCAGCATTCAACCCAGTCATCGCTTGATCCAATTCACGTTCCATCACGGTCTGGATTTGCTGATCAATAGTAAGTTGAAGTGTTAGTCCTTCTTGTGGTTTTACATACGTATCAGATGAGTTAGGCATTTGTCTTCCTGCTGCATCAGATAGAAATGAAACCATACCTTGTGTACCAGTCAATCGCTCGTTATAAGTAAGTTCAATTCCCGTTAAGCCTTGATTATCTATACCAGTAAACCCAAGAATATGCGCAGCAAGTTCATCATAAGGATAATATCGCTTATTATCTTCTGCAACCACAATTCCAGGCAAACTCAAACCTCGAATTGTGGTTGCAAGTTCGGTTGTCATTTTGCGACCACCTGGTTTTAAACTGACAATCATCTTAGTTTTGGAAACTTCTTTTAATACTTCTTCTACCGTCATATTGAGTAATGGAGCTAATGTCTGTGCTGTTTTCTCTTTCTCTTTCACTTGTACTGGAATCGCCCATACGGTCGGCGTACTTACGTTATATGCCAACCGCACGCCATTACGATCCCATATTTCTCCACGATTTGCGACATAAGGTATATTACGACGCCAAGAATTTTCCGCTTTCTCTGATAACTCCGCGCCTTCAATTAGCTGTACATAACTTAAACGTACGATTAAGCCAATAAAAGCGATAATTGCAAACATGAGAATGGTGAACAGTCTTCTTCTAACCGTCACATTAGAAACTTTCATACTCTATCCCCCTAAAACTTTTCATGTACTACTTCAAAATGATTTTCGAAGTAAATTACATCATAAGTTTGAATTACGAACACACGTATTAAAAAACGTTATTACGTTCTCTACATGTTATTCATAATACGGACAAGATAGAACCTGTACCATCCGTTCTCATTATTGCAACTGCCGCTTACAGCCTGACAATATGTTATTGCTTAGTAGGCGCTCCAAACTGCACATCGTAACGAAGGATGACAATTCACTAACAGAAAACCGATCAAGTAGTTGTCCTCGTATTTATACTACTAAACTATTACTTAAATCTGAGGACAACGATGTTTGATCGGCAATTTGAAATCGTAGCGCCACACTTGCGCAAGTAATCTGAACTAGATCATTCATTTTTCAGGAAGCGGCTTATTCCTCAGATGATGGTTGCTCTACTTCACTATCATCTGATGCTTCTTGATCATCCGTAGCAACTTCATCACTATCTTCTTCATCGACCTGATCTAACGTTCCATCAACGTAATATTCCGATTCCTTCACGGGAGACAGCTTAACGTTCAATACTTTCGCTTTTCCATCCTCGACGAGTTTTTGAGAGTATACATATCCCGTACCTTCTATTTTCAGTTGTACACCGAGTAAGGCAGCAATTTCTACAGCATCACGAAGCGATACACCTGTCAGATCAGGCACGTTCAAATTCTCTTTTTGCTCAGTTACTAGGTAGACAGTTTGTGTAGGATGAACTAATGAACCTGCTGTAGGAATCTGTTGCTCTACAATCGAGCCATCACCTATAAATTCATATGGAAGGCCTGCATTTTTAAGTTTTTCTTTGGCAAGTCCACCCTTCATCCCTGTAACATCAGGTGTAGATACCATTATTTCTGTCGGCATATTATTTTCTTCTACTTCACTATTTTCATAGTTAGGAGCAATATCAAGCTTTCTTAAGCTTTTCAACATAATTTCTTGGAATACTGGCGCAGCTACTTTACTACCTCCAGCATGTTTATCATTAGGCTCATCTACTATTACTAAAACAATTAATTGTGGATCATCCACTGGTGCATATCCGATAAAGGAAACGACATACTTATCAGTCGAGTAGTCTTTACCAACAACCTTTTGCGCGGTACCTGTCTTACCTGCTACTCTATAACCTTCAATATAAGCATTTCTTCCTGTACCATTAATACGATCGGATACAACTTGCTCTAAATACTCATTTGCAAGTTTAGAAGATTCTTCAGAAATAACTCTACGTACAACGGTTGGTGATGTTATAGTCGTTGTTTGAGTAGTAGGATCAGTTATACTTTTCACAATAAATGGTTTCATTAATTCTCCGCCGTTAGCGACGGCTGCAACTGCTGCAACTTGTTGAATTGGAGTTACTACAACACCGCCTTGTCCAAAGGCAGCAGCAGCAATCTCACGATTATACTTGAATCGTATCGTACCTACTGCTTCATTCGGAATTTCAATTCCTGTTTTCTGTGCAAAGCCAAAATTAGTGTAATACTCCCTCAACTTCTCGCCACCAAGACGTTCAAACCCTAATTTAACAAAGGCAACGTTACTAGAATATTTCAGGCCATCAAGAAATGAAATCATACCCCATCCATATTTATTATGATCACTAATCGGTTTTGGATCTCCAGGCACATAGATCGTACCTGATTGGTATAACTCATCTGGGTCAAAGACGCCTTCTTCTATTGCTGAAGCTAATGTAACAATTTTGAAAGTCGAACCAGGCTCATACAATGAACCAACAGCATGATTGTACATATTACTATAATCACTATCACCGTAGTTATTCGGATCGAAATCTGGCATATTAGCCATCGCTAATATTTCCATCGTATTAGGATCTGCAACAATAGCAGTCGCACTCTTCGGACTATACTGTTTTACAACATTGCGAAGCGCTTCTTCCGCAAAATTTTGAATTTCGCTATCTATGGTTAATTGAATTTTCTGTCCATCTTTTGGAGCAACATATTCTACATCACTACCAGCAATCTGAACTTTATTACCATCCTTTTGGTAAGAAATATAACCATCAGAACCAGTTAATTTGTCGTTGAACGTCGATTCTACACCCATCTTATTTTCACCATCTACACTAATATAACCTAGTAATTGAGATGCTATTTTATTTTGAGGATAGAGTCGCTCATAGGTTTCCACGATATAAATGCCTGAATCTACTGTTTTCTTTTCTATCGATAATTTCTTCTTTAACTCATCAGAAAATTCTTTTAATTTATCGGCCACTTCTTTTTCGATCTGCCAGCCGCCTTTACGTAATTCACGATTTGAGTAATAAGTTCCATCTTCTCGCTTTGCATTCACATTAGCACTTGCCGTTTCTTCTGACATACCAAGAATGGAAACTAATGCTTCAATCACTTCATCATTAATTTCAGCACCATGAATCAATTTAGGATTAATAGACACGTTATATGCTATGGCATCCATCGCAAGTACATTGCCTTCACGGTCTGTAATGGTACCGCGTTTGGATTTGAAAGTTTCAGAAGTAGACCAACGTTTTTCTGCTAATTGCAGCCACATCGACCCTTCGACTACTTGTACTTTATAAATATGAAAAATTAGAAAGAGAAAAAGGAGGGTAATTACCCCTCCAAGTAGTAGTGTACGTAATTTAATTCGTTTTATCATATCTATCACTTCCTATTCAAGCTTTGCCGTTGCCCCTGAGGAGCTCGACTTCTTGACAACAATCCCAGCATCTAAGCTACTTACCATTCCTAATGATTCAGCGAATTCACGAATTCGCTTAGGATCACTTAGCGTTTGAACTTCACGGTGTAATTGCTCAACTTCAATTGTCATTGCTTGTATTTCATTATTAACTTGCTTAATTTGCATATTCGTACCGTAGATATTAGCATACCTAAATATGATAATTCCCGAGATGATAACAGCTAATAGTACAGCTGCAAGATATAATACTTTTTCCCCTGCTGGTATTGGTTTTTTACGAACGACTTTTTTCTTCGTTTCGCGTATGATGTACTCTTCTTGTTCTTTACGCTTAGGTTTCATTGCTAAATTACCATATTGATATGCCAAGATTAATCCCCCCTACAGCTTTTCTGCTATTCTTAATTTGGCTGATCTTGATCGTGAGTTTTGTTCAATCTCTAACTCACTTGGCAAGATTGGCTTACGTGTAATTAATTTCAATGTACCTTTCGTCCCACAAACACACATTGGGAAATCAGGTGGACAAGTACATTTTTCTACGTATTTAACAAAAGTTTGTTTACAAATACGATCTTCTAACGAATGGAATGTTATGACGGAAATTCTTCCTTCGGGAGCTGTACAACGCACTGCCGCCTCAAGAGCTTCTTCCTCAGAACCAAGCTCATCGTTCACAGCTATTCTGAGCGCTTGGAATGAACGTTTTGCAGGATGCCCTCCTGTACGTCTTGTAGCTGCAGGAATCGCATTTTTAACAATCTCTGCTAATTGTTCTGTTGTTTCAATCGCATTGACCTGGCGGATTTTCACAATGGAACGAGCGATGTTGCGCGCAAACTTCTCTTCTCCATATCGATCAAGAATACGAGCAATTTCTCTTTCATCCCACTCGTTCACAATATGATAAGCCGTCAATTCCTCATCACGATCCATACGCATATCTAATGGTGCGTCCTGATTATAGCTGAATCCGCGTTCCGCTTCATCAAGCTGAGGACTAGATACACCCAAATCGAAAAGAATACCATCAACTTGTGGAACACCGTCCAACATAGGTACATTACAATGCTTTAACTCCTGTTCAAGATAGCGAAAATTACTGCGAACAAGCGTAACTTTATCCATATAAGGGGCAAGCTTAACCTTTGCATTCTCGAGTGCCCAGTCGTCCTGGTCGAAAGCGATAAGACGTCCCTGATCCCCTAATGATGCGGCAATTAACTGACTATGTCCCGCTCCACCAAGCGTACAGTCGACATATATTCCATTAGGCTTAATATTAAGCCCTTTGACTGCTTCCTCCAATAAAACTGTTGTATGCAAAAACACGTTAAATCCCCCAATTCATGTTGTCCTATTAGAAATTAAAATCAAAGTCTACAAGTTTTTCAGCAATCTCATTAAACGTTTGCTCTGATTCTTCATAATAGCCTTCCCAAGATGACTTACTCCATACCTCTACCCGATTAGAAACACCTAATACCATGCAATCTTTTTCGAGCTTTGCATATTCCCTTAGATGTTGTGGTAGATTGATACGACCCTGCTTATCCAGATCACATTCTATTGCGCCAGAGAAGAAGAATCTTGTAAAGGCACGTGCATCTGCTTTCATTAATGGTAAAGTTTTTAATTTTTGCTCTAATACTTCCCACTCACTTGCAGGATATATGAACAAGCAATTATCTAAGCCTCGTGTTGCTACAAAGGTTGATCCGAGTTGATCACGAAATTTGGCTGGGATTATAATACGACCTTTGTCGTCAATGCTATGTTGATATTCTCCCATAAACATAATTTCGCTCCACCCTCTCCCCTTTTTACTCCACTTCGCTCCACTTTCCACCACTAAGTAAGACTATTTCGCCACAAAAAAGAAAAATCCTGCTTTTATAAGCAGGATTCTCTAATTATTTTATTTTAATTTTTATTCCCAGCTATCAAGATAAGCCACTTGAGCTTGCGTTAAAGAGTCAATCCCCATACCAAGTGCTTCTAATTTCAAATTAGCAACTTGTTGATCAATTTCATAAGGAACGTTAACCACTTGCTTACCAATTGCTTTATATTGATCATTTACATATTTCAAGCTTAGTGCTTGAAGTGCAAAAGTCATATCCATAATTTCTGCTGGATGACCATCACCAGCAGCTAAGTTAACTAGACGACCTTCTGCAAGTAGATAGAATTTACGACCGTCTTCAAGTTTGTACTCCTCGATGTTACGACGAACCGTACGTTTACTCACGCTCATTGCTTCTAGGTCTACTTTGTTTACTTCTACATCAAAGTGTCCAGCATTTGAAAGAATTGCTCCATCCTTCATCACTTCATAATGCTCTTTACGAATAACATCACGGTTACCTGTAACAGTAACGAATAAATCACCAATTTTAGCTGCTTCCTCCATTGGCATAACTTTGAAACCATCCATGTAAGCTTCAACAGCTTTAATCGGATCAATTTCTGTTACAATGACGCTAGCACCAAGACCTTTAGCACGCATGGCAACACCTTTACCACACCAACCATAACCAGCAACAACTACTGTTTTACCAGCAATAACTAAGTTAGTTGTTCCATTAATACCATCAAAAACAGATTGACCAGTACCATAGCGGTTATCGAACAAGTACTTGCAGTATGCATCATTTACAGCAACCATTGGGAAAGTAAGAGTTCCTTCTTTTTCCAATGCTTTCAAACGAATAATACCTGTTGTCGTTTCTTCAGCTCCGCCACGTACATTAACAGCATGTTGTTTGCTTTCTGTATGCAATAATGTTACTAGATCTCCACCGTCATCAATGATTAGATCCGGATTGTTTTCCAAAGCTTTCATATTAAGCATTTTAAATTCTTCTGGGGATGGATTATATTTACCGAAAACTTTAATACCATCTTCTACTAACGCTGCACAAATATCATCTTGGGTTGATAGTGGATTACTTCCAGTAATTGTAACCTCAGCTCCACCCGCTTGAACGACTTTTGCTAAGTATGCTGTCTTTGCTTCTAGATGCAAAGAGATTGAAACTTTCAACCCTTTGAATGGTTGTTCTTTCTCAAATTGAGCGCGAACTTCATTCAGAACAGGCATATGACTGCTCGCCCAATCAATTTTTAGATGACCTTGAGGGGCAAGTGAAATGTCTGTAATAATACTTTTGTCTAAAACGTTCATATTCATCCTCCAGTAATTATCCATATTTAATGTGAACCAACAACTTATTATATGTCGTACAAGATAACTTGTCTGTACACTAGCAACTAAATTATTTCTGAAAGAAACATTTCTCGGAAGATCATGCTTGTCTTCCGAGAAACGCCATATACTTTAGTAGGCATTCAACACCTACTATGCTTCGGTATTATACTCATCGTTATCAAAGTCTGCTTTTTGAACTTACTCTTACAATAAAGGTTCAAAAAGCGGGCTTTCAGAGCCAAGAAGATGAGGCGCTACTTGTGGTAGGAGGAAACGCAAATGTACGTTATTGGTACATGCGTACCGGACTTCCCAAGTTCGCTTCATATTCGATGTCGAATAAGCCTCGTAAGCATACTCATCGTTATCAAAGTCTGCTTTTTGAACTTACTCTTACAAGTATACTATCTCATGTCCACCGGTTCTACAGTAAGTTACCGCAAAGATAGCATCCAACCATGCTTTGTCATATCGATTCCAATATGAAATCATTGAAAGTACTCGTTCCTGTGGTTTACCACCAGGTTTCAACGAGAGCTCAATTCGATCTAATTGACGAATAGCAGCTTCAAACTGTTTCTGCTGTGCATCTACCGTTTTTGCTTCCATATAAGACATTTGTTCAATAATTTTGTTCATGTTCGTATCACCAAGCTTAGATAACCCACTTTGGATCGAACCAGCAAGTTCGATTAGAGGAGCATACATTGCTGTAAATTGTTCACGCACATGCTTGAATTGATCAGCAACATGTAATTCATCTTGATCATGTAGCCATTGTTGCTTACGCTCTTGGAAATGATCCATTACATCAGCGAAAGATAATTCGTATTTCGCCATATTTTTAGCAATAATACCTTCTACTAACGTATAAGACATACGAGGAACAATGATTGGCATCTCCATACCTAGTACTTCAAAGGCTTGTTTCGTTAATCCCCAATATGAAATTTCGCCTGGACCAAGTACAGTTGCCAGTACAGGGAATAGATAATCTTGCATTAAAGGACGTGTTAATACATTGTTACTGAAACTTTGAGGTTTGTTCTGCAACAAGTCTTCTAGCTGTTGCATCGACCAATGATACTGTTTTTTGCGATCACGGAATTCACCATTCTCTTTATATAACAAGACCCGATCATCGTGACTTTCCTCAACAAACAGGAATAGGTTAGCACTATTCGCTGTTACATCCGCCTGTAATGAATATCCTAAATCACGCACAGCCTGTGCTGTTTGAAGATACGCATGTTCTAATTCATCATTGTGTTTTAACAATCGTGCAAACATGTTACGTTCAATCTCTCTAACCTTAGGATCATCGGAATCAATAAGTACTAAGCCATACTTAGCGAATAGTGCGCTCAACATATTACCAAAGAAATCAGATAATGAGGTTGATTTCTCTCCCATTGCTACTAGCTCTTGAATGAGCTGCTCTTTGAACTCAGATCCAGGTAACTGCTGAGACAATTCTTCTAAAGTTTCTTGCCATTGTTCCGTACTAATAGTGGTGCGACTTACAGAAGTTCTTAATGAAGCATCTCTATTAATAGATAATTTTTTCAATTGCTGTTCTGATGAGATCAAATACGTATGATTCACTTCATCCCAATCATGATCTTCACCAGCAATCCAAAATACAGGAACTACCTTCTCTTTTAACTGCTCACTTGCTGATAGTGCTGCTTGTATAACAGATACTGCCTTATGAACAACAAGTAATGGCCCTGTCCAAATACCTGCTTGTTGACCTCCAATTACAACTTTTGCCCCTTGTGCGATATGAGTAATATTAGCAATCGTTTCTTCGCCTGCAGACAAACGTTCATTGTATGCTTTAAGTACACTGGCTAACGACTCACTTTCCACGCGTGTATGTTGCAATTGTGTTAATCTTGATGAGCGCTTAGCCCAATCCTCTTGATTACCAGCATAGTAGCCGTACAGCGTTTCGACAACTTGCTGCTTACCTTCTATATAATCTGCTGATAATGCTTGAGCAATCGGCAATTCATATTTATGTAGATCGACCACTGTCTCACTACCTCCTTAAACTTCACAATATGTTTTATTTCTCTATTGCTATATAACGATAACTCATTACCTTGTCATTGTACACAATAGCTAACTTTCAAGTCAAAAGAAAAACGCCCCTACCAAAGTAGAGACGTTTGATGTTACCTTTATTAAGAAACAGTAAATGCCAATTGTAACAACATAACAATAATAAGAATGATATATAAAAATGCAGTAGCGAAAAACGTAATACGCCATACGACTCTAAGGATCTTCTTCCATGGAATGATGCCATCTTTTCGATAGTGCAAATTTCCCAGTAGGCCGCCACCTATAATCATGACTAATAATATTCCATATATACTAGATTCACTATTAAATAATTTATTAAACAAGGCAGCAACGCAAGGTATTAAAAATAAGGTAGATACGTCCATTGCTAAACGAATCGCTTTTTTGCGATCTTTTACAAATGCACCATAGCCTAGATAAGTAATAATAAAAGGAAAAATTGGTATAATTGCAATACCCGAAAAGATACTTCTAATGATATCCCACATAAGCTACTATTGTTCACTCCCCTATTTTTCAGGATGTAGTGCTAATATTAATTGTAATATAGCTTGATTAAGAACTGCTTCATATCCAAAATGTGAGGCCATTTTTACAATAGCGCCATTAATGGATTGTATCTCTGTCTCGCGATTAGCCATAACATCACTTAGCATGGATGAAGTATTACTCGAAGTCGCTTCACAAATTTGAATGACATTGTCAAAAGTAATATTTGCAATCTCCAATTCATCTAACACTAAAATAGCTCTAGTCTCTTCAAACAATTGTTTCATTAACAGTAATCTGGTAGAGTCGGATGATAATTGTCCATTCTTCACACCAAAAAGAGCCGTTAATGGATTAATGACTGCATTTGCAATTAATTTACGATAGATCGCTTCTCTGATGTTTTTCGACACTAATGCCTTAAATCCTGCCTCAAATAAAACTTCTTCCAATATTTTCTGATGTATCTTATCAGAATCACGACCTAATTGATCACCAAAGGTCGTTAGTCCAGTTCCTGTATGTTTTACTGCATTAGATAATGTTCTAAGGGCAGCCTCACTAGTCACTGCGGTTATGATCGGCTTATTCGAAAGTTCGGATAACCTCTCAATATGACCTATACCATTTTGAAAAGCTACTAATGTGCAGTTCTTATATTGCTCTAGAAGTAGCTTTATTTGTGCCAACAAATCAGTAGTTAATTGAGTTTGTTTAACGGTAAGAAATATGTATACTTCATCTGTTAACTTGTCATCTGATGAATCCAAAGCAAACTCTCTAAGTTGCCCATAAGTCCCTTCAGTTTCTGTGCTACTATTGCCTGATCTATCAACTAATGTAATACCTTCTTTTCGCAGAAATTCAGCCTGTTCGATAGATCTTGTCCAAAAATGCACAGCATACCCAGCTTGTAAAAGCTTTGCTCCATATAACATACCTATTGCGCCATTACCAATGATCTCGAACCTCATGGATATCCACATACCTTTCTACAAGTTTTATATCAGTTGTAAGCTATCATGCTGCTTCATATTCGATGTCGAATATACGACAATGCTAAGCTTCGCTATCAAAACCCCCTTTTTGAACTACTTCTTTATATGAAAGTTCAAAAAGCGGGATTTCAGAACCGAGAAGATGAGACGTTACTTGAGGAAGGAGGAAGCGCAAGTGTACGTTATTGGTACACGTGAACCTCACTTTCCAAGTTCGTTTCATATTCGATGTAGAGTAGCCTACATAGCTTACTCATCGTTATCAAAACCCGCTTTTTGAACTACCTCTTTATAGCAATAAAAAAAGTGTTACTATATATAGTAACACTTCTCCCACCTCTTACTCTATTCAATTCTCTCAAGGTTGCCATTTGCATCCATCTTGAATCGAGGTTTCTTCTCTTCTTCAGTTGAAAGAACTGTTAATCTTCTTGCACGATCCATAATTTGAATTAATGTTTTGTAATCATCATTCACAGCATGGTAATCGGTTTGAACGATATTTACTTCTTTCGCCAATCTTTCATTTTCTTGACGAAGTCGATAAAGTTCATCTTCACGATCTTTCAATGACTTTTCATAACTACGAATTTGGCGAGCTAAATCTTGGTATGTCATTTTCCATTCGCGTAAAAACCGAATGACTGAATCAATAGACATACTCTCTTCTATTGAACCTTGTTCCATTCTAATAGGTCTTTCATCTGTTTCAAACATCGTTATAGATGATACTTGTGGAAGTGAAGCCACCTGTTTCTTCATATAATTACGTTTATGTCGTTGTTGTTTAGCGATTTGAATAGCTTCATCATACTGTTTTCTAACAAAACTATTCCAACGGAACCCACAAGCAGCTGATGTACGACCAATACGTTCACCAACTTCCTCAAAGGCTGAAAGCTGAGTACTACCTTCTCTAATATGGCGCAGTGTTACTTCTGCGAGCATTAAGTCATCATCTTGACTCCATGCATCTTGTCTTATAGCTGTCATGCTATTATAACCTCCTAACGTAAAGGCACTTACTTAGATTCTATGTGCTTAGTAGAGTTCATAGAATCTATTGGTTACTATTTTGTATAACCAATTTCAAAAAAACTCATACATTTTTTCTAATAATCGTGTACATACTATGAACAAGTTCACAAATATGATGAAATATTTTCGATATTTAGACATGGAGGATGTTTACAGTTGTAACTGCTAACGATATAATGAGATTTAGGAAATTAGGTCGTTCATCATGAAAGGGGGTTGCTGTATGGCACGTATGTATAGAGTACTAGGTTTCTGGTGCTTAGTAATCGGATTGATGGCTTTTGCTGGACATATGTATGAGTTTTCTCTATTATTCTTTGCGCAAGCGGTCGCATTCGTTTTCCTAGGATATTTGAATTTCTCAGAAAAAACTTACATAACGATGTTCTGGGGATATATGGTGATCTCATTTGTAGGATTCACCTATTGGTCGGTATTCCAGATGAGTATTCCTTTCTAAGACATCAAATTTTCAAACAGGTCGTACAGGTTAATTACTTGTACGACCTGTTTCCATTATTAGAGGTAGTTCAAAAAGTGGACTTTTATAGCGATGAATCGCTTTGGGGTTTATTCGACATCGAATATGAAACCAACTTGGGAAGTCCGGTACGCGTGTACGAAACATGTACACTTGCGTTTCCTCCTTCCTCAAGTAGCGTTCCATCTTCTTGGTTCTTAAAGCCCACTATTTGAACTTTCATTTTATTAGGTAGTTCAAAAAGCGGACTTTCATTTTATTAGGTAATTCAAAAAGCAATATTGCAAGAAATAATAGTCCATGCTATTGCATACAATTATGGATAAGCAAAAACTTTCTTACTAAGAAGCATTACAATAAGCTACGAAAAGTTTTAGGAGGTAAGGTAGCGTTGAATCTAATCGTGATGAAACCACGTGTCATCATATGTTTGCTAGCGGTACTCATGTTTTATACAATAACGACACCTTCCGCGATTGCTGAGCCCACTATGGAAACGATATCACCTACTAATGAAGATGAGGATCTACAACAAATATTACAATCAAGTTTATCTGTTGTTGAACTAGATAAAGAAATTAGCAGAATCGGGCAAAAGCTTGAAGTTTTACAGCAAACGTTAACGTTAACGGAGGATCAGATTGCTCAACAAGAATTACAAATTGCTGATAAACGTGATCAGGCGGGTAAAGTACTTCTTGCTTACTATATGGGAGAGAGAGATGGTATCTTTCTTAATTTTCTCAAAAGTGATACATTGGAAGGAATACTCCTTGCTATCGAATTTGTAGAAATAATTATATCAAATGATAGAGAAATACTAACCTCTTACGTAGATGATTATCGGGTATTACAAACAAGTTACGATGCGTATAAGGTTGAACAGGATAAACTTACAACACTCCAAGAAGAACTACAATTACAACGAAATCGTGTCATCGCTCTAGAGCAACAGATTGACGAGCAATTGGCAGGAAGAACTGATGCAGATCGCGTCCAATTACTTATTGAACAGTTGACTACTTTCTGGGAAGAAAAAGGGCTGACTGAAGTAAAAACCTACTTCCAAGAGTTAGCAGAGTCTATGAATGCGTTACCTACTTGGTTACAGGAAAACCAGCAA